>JAGPDT010000045.1 GCA_018057455.1 Flavobacteriales bacterium
GGAAAATGGGGTATTACGCTGGTCACGACAGGTACAGGTGGCCCGCTGATCAGAACAAGGTACCGTCCTTGTGCGGTAGTTGCCAAGTGCCTGACTTGAGCAAGTTCCTCGCACCCACGCCCATCCGTCATCGCGAGGCCGCCTCGGCCGAAGCGATCTTGTATCCCAGTTCACCGTCATCGCGAGGCCGTCTCGGCCGAAGCGATCTTTCATCGGCCTGTGTCGCGGTTGAAATGAAAGATCGCTTCGGGCTTGTTACGTGCACAAGCCCTCGCGATGACGAGGTGGGGCTTGTTGGGTGCACAAGCCCTGCGCCCACGCCCATCCGTCATCGCGAGGCCGCCTCGGCCGAAGCGATCTTTAATTGGTTCGTGTCGCGGTTGAAATGAAAGATCGCTTCGGGCTTGTTACGTGCACAAGCCCTCGCGATGACGGGATGGGGCTTGTTACGTGCACAAGCCCTCGCGATGACGGGATGGGGCTTGTTACGTGCACAAGCCCTCGCGCCCACGCCCATCCGTCATCGCGAGGCCGTTTCGGCCGAAGCGATCTTTCATCCCAGTTCACCGTCATCGCGAGGCCGTCTCGGCCGAAGCGATCTTTAATTGGTTCGTGTCGCGGTTGAAATGAAAGATCGCTTCGGGCTTGTTACGTGCACAAGCCCTCGCGATGACGGGATGGGGCTTGTTACGTGCACAAGCCCTCGCGCCCACGCCCATCCGTCATCGCGAGGCCGTTTCGGCCGAAGCGATCTTTAATTGGTCCGTGTCGCGGATGAAATGAAAGATCGCTTCGGGCTTGTTACGTGCACAAGCCCTCGCGATGGCGAGGTGGGGCTTGTTGGGTGCACAAGCCCTCGCGATGGCGAGGTGGGGCTTGTTGGGTGCACAAGCCCTCGCGATGACGGGGTGGGGCTTGTTACGTGCACAAGCCCTCGCACCCTTTCCCAAGCAAAAGGGCCGCCCCACATGGAGCGGCCCTTCGGCATCGGAGAGCGGGCGCTTTACTTGTTCACCACCACGCGGCGGGTCCAGGTCTTGTCACCGGCGGTGATCTGCAGCAGGTAGGTGCCGTTGGCGGCACCGCCCAGTCCGATCACCTGGTTGATGTTGCCCTCGGCCACGGGCACCGTGCGGGCCAGGGCCAGTCGTCCGGTGAGGTCCATCAGGCGCAGCTCCGCGGTAGTGATGTCCCGGGCGAGGCCGTCCACGGCCACGTTGATGCGCTCCCCGTCGTTGGGGTTGGGCCAGAGGCCGATCTCAGGCTGTTGCTCGGCGATCACCAGGCGTCCGCCCACCACGGGGTTGTTGTTGATGGTGATGGTGCAGCTGCTGGGGCAGAAGCCGGAGTACACGCCGTTGACGTTCACGTTGATCTCCACGTTGTAGGTGTAGCCGTTGACCAGTGGCGGTGCCACGGTGTTGTTCCACTTCAGCTGCAGGATGTAGGTGCTGCGGGTGAAGGTCTGGTCGTAGCCCTCGGCCAGGTTGAAGATGCGGAACTGGTACTCGTCGGCGCCCACCACGGGGGTGGCGTAGATGAAGCTGTTGTTGGCGTTGAACTTGCGTTCCTCGTTGCAGCTATGGCCGTAGGCGGGCGCGGGGATGAGCCCCGAGCAGGTCACCGTTTCGGCGATGCCCAGGCCCATTTCGCAACCGCTGCCCCAGTTGGCGCTGGCCAGGGGGCCTGCGGCGTTGGAGCGCACGCGCACGAAGTACTTCACACCGGGCACGGGCGGGTTGGCGGCCATTTCATCGAAGCGCACGTAGTTGCGGCTGGTGGTGGTGCGGCGCAGGAAGCCGGCATCAGGGTCGCTGAGCTCGAACTGGTACTGGCTGGCGCCGGGCACCTTGTTGCAGTACACCTTGCTGAGCATGTCGTTGTTGAAGATGCCGCACTCGTTGGCCGCGATGTGGGCCGTGCCCAGTGGCAGGCAGAAGCTGTGGCTGCTGCCATAATCGGGACTGGCCGGCGTTGGGGAAGGTGAACTGTAGCCACTGCTGAAGTCATCGCCCAGGAGCACCTTGCCGTCCAAGGTGCGTATTTGCCAATGGCCCGTTCCGGCGAGGCCGTCACCGAAACTGTCGTACAGATGGAAGCTGTAGCATGCCGTTGCGGGTGCGCTGCCCAGGCACACGGTCTCGCTGACCAAGGTGTTGTTCTGCCCCGCATAGGGTCCGCCCGTGGCGATGGAAATGTTGTTGCCGTCCAGCACTTCCCAGGTGATCTGTTCGCCGTTGCCATTTGTTTGTATGGCCACCACGAAGCTGTTCCCGCCGCATGCCAAGGTGGTCACCGCCATGGTGTTGGAATTGGCGGAAGCGCAGTTGGCGCTCCCGGCGCGGACGCGGTAGTAGTAGGTGGTGCTCACATTCAGCCCGGTTACCGGTTGGTCGGTGCCGGCCACGGGGAGGTCCGCATAGCCGGGCAGGAAAATGGGCGCCAGGTTGTCGAAGACATGGCCGCCCAGGTGGCTCACATCATCCTCGTCGAACGCGGTCCATTCGGCGTTCAACGTGGGGAATCCCGTGGCCGGGCTGGTGGTTACGCCCCCGGTGACCGTGGCCACGCGGACCAAGGTCTTGCCCGCCGTGCTTCTTCCATCCATGCCGGTCCACGCGGAACCGGGGTCCTCGCCGATGGTGCCGATGAGGTCCGCATAGCTGGCCGTGCCCAGGTTGTACAGGCCAAAGGCATCATCCCCATTGTAGTTCACGGCGCTGCTCACCACCACGGTGCCGCCATAGGCCAGCGCAGCTCCGTCGGCGTAGACGATGTTGGATCCTGCGGCCAATGTGCCGCTGAGTAGCTCGGTGGCGGTGGGTGAACTCGCTCCGTTGGAAAAGAGGCGCAGCTCATACTGGGAAAGGTCCACATCCGCGCCGGTGCCGTTGAAGATCTCCACGTATTTGTTGCTCCCGCTGCCCTCCACGTATTCGGAGAAGAACAGGTCCGGGGCCGGCACGAGGTTGCCGAAGGAGGGCGAGGTGCTTACGTCCAAATGGTATCCGTTGGCGCCGGCCACCGCATCCCATGTGGCGGTGAAGTGATCCTGGCCGACCACAAGGGGCGCCGTGGCAACAGGCGCAGCGATGGCATCGGTCTCAAAGCTGTTCTGCGTGCCGTAGGTGGTGCCACCCAGGTTGGTGCCGTATGCGGCATAGTAGTACACCGTGCACGGGGTGAGCCCGGTAAGCACGCTGGAGTAGGTGCCGCCGGTTCCGTTGGTGGAGGGCACCGTGGTGCCGGTGCCCGGGGTGAAGTTCGCCGTGGTGCTGTACTCAATGCCGTAGTCCGTGAGGGCCGAACAACCGGTATCCGTGACGGTGCCCGCCACTTCGGCCTGGTCGGCGGCCACATCGGGCGTTCCGCCGGTGGCCATGGTGGCTGCCGTGTTGATGCCGGTACCGGCCGCGGCCACCTGTATGCCCGGTGCACCGCCGCCGCCTACAGGGATGTTGCCGTCATACGCCTGCGCAAGGGCGGGCGTGAATTTCACCCAGAGGGTATGCGAAAGGGCGCCACCGGGCTGGGAGATGCTTTGCGAAGCGCTGTAGGTGCCCGGTTCGTCCATGCTGAAACTGAAGCCGTCCAACGGCCCCACGGTCACGTCATCGCCAGTGAGGTTGAAGCCTTCCAAGGTGAAGGCCAAGGGCCCCGCCTCATTGCCTATGCACAGGGTGCCATGGGCGGCCAGGTTGCCCGCCACCAAGGCGGGCGTGGCACCGGCCAAGGTGGTCACTTGCGTTACGTTGCTGTTGTTGCCCGTGCTGCAGCCGCCGGTGGAACGTACGCGGTAGTGGTAGGTGGTGAGCGGGTCCAGGCCGGTGATCACCGCGCTGGTGGCGGTACCTGCATCGAAGTCCGCAAAGCCGGGAACGAACACCGGGTTGCCGCCCAGGGCGATGTTGTCCAGGAACACGCATCGTGTTCCGGAAGGGCTGCCGAAGTTGGTGAACGCACCGAAGTAGCTGGTGGAGGAGTAGGTGTTGTCCGTTAACGTACCGGCACTGCTGGTGGGGGTTGAGGCATAGGTGAAGCCGGTGGCTGCGTACAATTCAAAAACCCCGGAGCCGGACCGCGTGATACGCACATCGATGCCATTCGACAATGCGTTGCTTGCGAAGTTGGGGCTGGCAGGGAAGCTGCCCACGAAGGTTTTGGTGGTACCGGTGCTCCTCCACAGTTCCACGGGGTCCACCGCGCCGTTCGCGCCCACTCGCAGGAAATAGCCGTTGAAGGAATCACCGATGTTGAAAACGATGTTGGACGCCATCAACACCACGCCGAAATAGTTGGAGCCTGAAGGCTCGAAGTCGGGGGAGGCCAGGCTGAACTTCCACTCCGCAGTCTCGGTGGATGGCATCAGCAAGGCGGTGTTTCCCGAGTTGGTGATCGATCCCAGGTAGGAGCCGTCCGAAACGGCCGACCCGCCGGGAACGAGGGTGTTGGTGAGCACCTGGTAATTCATCGATTGGCCGACCCATTGGGGGCTTGCCGTGAAGTTGCCATCGGTAAAGTCCTCCACCGTTGCGTCGGTGGCGGTATACACATCCAGGTGGTGGCCGGTGGCGCCATTCACGGCATCCCAGTTGGCGGTGAAACCATCGCTGGCCAGGTCCGTGGCGGCGGTGGTCACGGGGTCGGCGGGTGCTTCGTCATCCGTGAGGGTGAACGTATGGCTGCCGTTCACGCCGATGGCCGGCGTGCCTTGGCCTCCGGTGATGTTCTGCAATTGGAAGCCGATCGCGGCGTCCCCATCGCAGTTTCCATTGTCGTCCATGGTGATCGTCACGGTTTCATCCGCGCTGCTGCCGCCCGGGAAGGTCACGGTCTGCGTGGTGTAGGCGTTGATGCGGGCGGCATCGCCGCTTACCAGCACCACGTCCACGCTGGTGGGGTTCACCGGATCGGGGTTCGCGATCGACAAACCGATCGCCGAGCTGCCCCCGTTCTCTCCAAGCCCGCTGGTGGTGGCGGTGAACTGGACCGAGGTGTTCACCACCATGGACCCATGGCCTGTAACGCTGATGTCGTCCAAGGCGAATTCATCGCGGCTGCCGCTGCCTCCCGCATCATCGCCGCTCCAGCGCAGGTACACGTAAGCGTTGTTGGCCACGTTCAGCCCGCTGATGGTGGTGGACCTGTTGCTCACCCCATAGCCCAACGCATCGGCCCCGGCAACACTGGTGAAGTCCAACGCCGCCACCGCCGTGTAACTGCTGTTGTCCGTGCTCCACGCGAAGTTGAAGCTGTTGGAGCGGGCCTGGCTGTTGTTGCACCAGAGCTCGTAGGCTACGTCCAGGCTGGTGAGGTCGGCGCCCGTGGTGTTCTGCACGCGCAAGGTCACCGTGCCGGGTGTCCAGTCCTCACTTCCGGGTTTGATGCCCAGTGAACTGCTGCCGATAGCGGGTGCGGTGAAGGCATAGAAGCCACCGGTGCTTACCCCTCCAGGTGCTGCATTGGCACCCCTGGCGTTATCACCGCTGTTCCGTGTGCCACCGAAGGCAAGCGCTCCATCGCTCATGCCGGTGGTGGCCCACGCGTTGGAGTTGAGCTGACCCACCGTGGGCGAGGGTGCAAACCCGGCGCCGGTGTAGGCCCCTTCGCCAACCCCGGCCACAGCGGCATCGAAGGTGATGGTGTAGGGGGTGTTGAGCGTGGCCACGTTCAACTGGGCCTGTGCCGTTCGAGGCAGCAAGGCCATGAGCGCCAGGGCGGCCGTGGCCGTTCGAAGTGCGCGGATCTGGAGAGTAGGTCTTGTCATCGGGTCGTGGGTTTGGTGATCGAGGTCCGTTGTTCAGGTCCGGGTTTGTCATGGGCAGCATCATGCTGCCCGGCAAAGTGCTGTCCTGATCAGAACGAAAGTATCGGAAACGCCACCAATGCCACAATAGGCACCGATCCAAGGCCGGAAGAATTAATGAACGCTTGATCCAGGTGGGTCCTGTACGGGCAGGCGCAAACCGGGGCAACCTGGCAGGAGCCAGCTGCGCGAGCGGTGGAATTTCCTGGTGCGGCCGGGGCGGCGGGCAAGAAGACCCTGGCCTGCACGGGACGTGCGCGGAAACGGGCTTTAGGGGCCTGTCGCCCGGTTGGCGTTCCGGGCAGGCATGTGCGATCCGGCCGGTCCGTTCTGCCCGCCGGCCTTCCGATCGGCCCTGGGCCCGAGCCGTGGAGGTTCTTTGGAAACGCCCGCCCTACGCCGGGACCATGGAGTTGTCCACCTTGTCCAGGTGGATGGTCTCCTCGCCTTTGGGCATCAGCCAGGTGATGTCCGTCCCTTGCCGGTAGCCGATCAAGGCGGAACCCATCACCGTGAACACCGAAAGCTTGTTGGCTTTCAGGTCGGCATCCTTGGGCAGCACCAGTTGCATGTTCTCGCGGCGAATGGAAGGTGAGCTGAAGGAGACCACGCTGCCCACACGGACCACGTCGGCGGGCAGGCCTCCCTCTTGGCGTACATCCGCTTGTTTCAATTCCTCGCCCAGCTTGTTCAAGCTGGTCTGCGTGTGGAGGTCCGGCGGGCTGAAGCCTGCGATCCAGGAGAGGATCAGTTCCTTTTCCTTGGCGGAGATAATCAATTTGGGGTTCATGTTCGTGTCTTCAAGTTCGTGGGTTGTTACGGCCGGCCGATCCAGGGATCTCCGGTCATGGCCCGGATTGATTTCAGTGGGAGGACGTACCTCCTGCGTGGTCTTGTGCGGCGAAGCAAGCCGGTGTATCCCCGTTCCGCGTACGCTGGTCGCGGGCCGTGGGCAGGCCGCGGTCAGCTGATCCCCGTCTGCTGGTGTGTGGCCGTACGGAGCGGTAGGCCACCGGCGTGTAGACCATTGCGCCCCACCCATCCTGGAGGATCAGCCGGCCTGCCATGCTGCCAGGCCCCGGGATCAAGAGGAGGAGGATGTGCGTTTCCATGGGAAAGGATCGGGGATAAGAGCCGGTTGACTTTCGGGTTCGGAGCGGGGGAAGGCCTGGGCTAAAATAACAGCCATCCCCCTTCGGCGTGGGCAGCCTGAAGGGGGATGGGCCGTTGATTCCAGCGTGTGGGGCCGGGACCCCGTGCGGCCTATGGGAAGATGCCGCGCTCCATGTAGGTGTTCTCCAAGCGGCGCAATGCCACGATGTACGCGCTCATGCGCCAGTCCACCTTGAATTCATTGGCCGTGGACACCACTTGTTCAAAGGCGGTCTCCACCTTGTCGTGGATCATCACCAGCACGTCCTCGATCTTCCAGATCTCGCTGCGCTTGTTCTGGAGCCATTCGAAATAGCTGCCGATCACACCGCCCGAGTTGCAAAGGATGTCCGGAATGATGTCCACGCCGTTTTTGCGCAGGATCTCCTCGCCACCGATGTTGGTGGGGCCGTTGGCGCCTTCGGCCACCACCTTGGCGGTGATGCCTGCGGCATTCTCCTCGGTGATCTGGTTGCCCAAAGCAGCGGGTACCACAATGTCGCACTTCAGCGACCAGAACGCCTTGGGCTCCATTTCCTGTGCGCCGGCAAAGCCTTTGACGTTGCGGCCGTTGGCCTCGCTGTGGGCCAACAAGGCCTCGGGATCGATCCCTTGCTCATTGTGCAGGGTGGCCGAGGCGTCCTGCACGGCGATCAGGGTGGCGCCTTCCTTCAGCAGGAAGTGGGCGGTCCAATAGCCCACGTTGCCGAAGCCTTGCACGATGAAGCGCATGCCCTTGAGCGACTGTTTCTTGAGGGCGGCCCAGGACTTCAAGCTGGACACCACGCCGTAGCCGGTGGCCCGGTCGCGACCGGCCAAACCGCCGGCACCCATGGGCTTGCCCGTTACCACGTGCAGGTTGGAGAAGCGCGTGGAGGGCGATTTGGTGGAGGAGAAGGTGTCGGCGATCCACGCCATGATCTGGGCGTTGGTGTTCACGTCCGGTGCCGGGATGTCCAGCTCGGGCCCGATGTTGTCGCCCAGGGCATACGTGAATCGGCGTGTGATGCGCTCCAGTTCGTTCTTGGAATATTCCTTGGGGTTGAGCTGGATGCCTCCTTTGGCGCCGCCGTAGGGCAAACCGGCCAAGGCCGTTTTCCAGGTCATCCAAATGGCCAGCGCGCGGGCCGCGTCAATGTCCACCGTTGCGTGGTAGCGCAGGCCGCCCTTGTAAGGCCCCAGTGCGTTGTTGTGCTGTACGCGGTAGCCGGTGAACACTTCGATCTTCCCGTTGTCCAGGCGGACCGGGAAGTGCACCACGATCTCCGTGTTGGTCTTGCTCAGGATCTTGCGCACGCCGGGGTCCAGGTTCATAATGTCGGCAGCGTGTTCGAACTGCTTCATGACCACCTCATACATGCCTTCCTTGCGGACGGGTTTCTCTTCGGTTTGTGTTGCCATTGGTTGGTTGTGGAAATAGGATGCGCGTTGAAGCGTGTGTGCGGACGGCAGGGTGGCAATGTGCTCCCTACCGGCCTGGTTTTTCGTTTCGTTCAGGAGGTTGGCGGCGTTGGTACGCTACGTGGTGCTGGCAGGTTGCCCACCTCGGATGCGGCCGGCCGGGGCCGGTTGGTTCCGTGTGGTCTGGCGCTATTGATCATCAGCAGTACAGAATCACTGGCATTCCGCTCGTTCCGGGGGGCAAATGTAGCCTTCCTTGATCCATCCACAAGGCTCTGCCGTCCCAGCTTGCCAGGCCCGTTCCGGCAGGGGGCAAGGCGCCTTGCCGGAACAGCCGCTGGCGGTGATTCCCGTTGCGGCCTTACCTTCGGCGTTGGCCGCCCCGCTTGATCGGGAGATGCTGCGAAGTGCGGCAGGTTCGTGCCGGAGTCCAGGCCTGCTTTATTATTGTTGGGTTGAAAACAAAGACAAATGGAGAAGAGCTTGCAACAAGTGGACCGGCGCTTGGCCACCCGGTGGAAGGTGAAGGCCGCCTGCCCTGCGGTACCCTTGCAGGGCATTGCCAATTTCCACGTGGTGGCCGAGGAGAGCGGGGTGCGCATGGCGGCCATGAAGCTGGATGCGGACGTGAGCAGGAACCGCGTCTACACCGGGCACGGCGATCAGCCCAACAACAAGGGCAAGTCCCGCTTCGGCACGGCCTCGCAGATGGAAGTGGGCATGAACGTGAAAGGCCGGTAGCAGCAGCTACCGGCCTTTGGGGGTTCTTGTCCGCGAGCTGGCGATCAGATCTTGGCGCCCTTGATCTCCACTTTCAGCGCGATGTCGTCGGAGAGCACCATGTCCTTCATCGGTGCTTTCCACGCCACGCCGTATTTCTGCCGGTTGAAGGTGAGGTCGCCGGTGGCGGTGATGTTGTTGCCTTCCTGCACGATCACGATGTTCTTCACTTGCTCCTCGTTGGTGCGGCCGCGCACGGTGAGGTTGCCGGTGGCGGTGTTGCCTTCCACCTTGGTGATGATGAACGCGGCGGTGGGGAAGCTGTCCACAGCGAAGAAATCAGCGGACATCAGGTGGCCCATCAGGTTGTTGCGGGTGCCTTGCGGGGCGCCGTCGGCCGCGTAGTTGGTGTCCGTGAGCACGTAGTTCTTCATGTCCACCACGAAAGAACCTCCGGTCAATTGGCTGCCGGCGGTGGCGAGTTCGCCTTTGGTGAGGCTCAGTTTGCCGGTGTGTGATTTTACGCCGAGCATGGTGCCGGTCCAGTTCACGGTGCTGGTGGCGGGATCCACGTTTACCTGGTAGGAGGCGGTGGCGGTGCTGTCCGTGGCGGCGGCATCGGTGGCCGGGGTCTCCGCGGTACCGCAGGATGCCAGCACGAATGCGCCCGCCAGGGCGCCCAGCATCAGTTGACTGTTCAGTTGGTTCATGAGGGGAAGGATGGTTTTTAGGGGCGCAAAGATACCGTTATATCTTACATGGAAGATATCGGCCGGCAATGTTTGGGGACTTTTTAGAAAAAGGAGCCCCGGACGCGCGCCATGCGCCGAAGCAGGGGCGAGGCCCGGTAACGGTCTTCACCATAGTCCCGGTACAGGTTGTCCAGTACGTTGGTCCAGTGTGCGGCACCCTGCTCATCGGCCCAGGCCAGCAATCCCTTTGGGTAGTTCACGCCCTTGCGCATGGCCAGGTCAAGGTCTTCCTTGGAGGCCACTTGCAGGAACAGCGCATCCGCGGCTTCATTGATGAGCATGGCCACTACGCGTTCAGTGATCTGGCCGGCCAATTCGGGCTGCACCTGAACCGGTGTGGATGGTGGCCCCTCCGCATAGTTGAAATACCCCCGGCCTGTCTTGCGCCCCAAACGGCCGCTTTCCACCTGGCGCTGCTGGGTGAGGCTGGGTTTGTAGCGCGGATCGTGGAAGAAGGCTTGCCATACGCTGCGTGTCACGGCGAAGTTGATGTCGTTGCCGATGAGGTCCATCAGCTCGAACGGACCCATGCGGAAACCGCCTTCGTTCTTCAAGGCTTGGTCGATGGTGGCCATGTCCGCAACACCTTCTTCATACAACCGCAGGCTTTCGCCATAGAAGGGCCGTGCCACACGGTTGACGATGAAGCCGGGCGTGTCCTTGCACACCACGGGGCTTTTGCCCCAATGCAGCATCAGGCCGTGCAAGGCATGCGGCAGTCCAGTTGCGGTGACCAGGCCCGGCACCACTTCCACCAAGGGCATCAACGGGGCCGGGTTGAAGAAGTGCAGGCCAATGACGCGTTCGGGCCGTGTGCAGCCTGCGGCGATGGCGGTGATGGACAAGGAAGAGGTGTTGCTGGCCAGCACGGCATCTGCATGGACCACGGTTTCCAGTGCGGCGAAGAGGTCCTTCTTCACCTGCAGGTTCTCCACGATCGCTTCAATGATGAGCCCGCAGGGAGCCAGGTCGTTGAGGCCCTGTGCCGCTGTGATGCGTGCCATGATCGTCCCGGCTTCCGCGGCCTTGAGCTTGTCTTTGGCCACCAGTTTGTCCAGGGTGCTCCGCAAGCCGTTCAAGCCGGTGGAAACAGCCTCTTGCCGGGTGTCGAAGAGCAGCACATGATGTCCGGCTTGGGCAGCGACTTGGGCAATTCCCACACCCATGGTACCGGCACCAATGATGCCTACGGTGGTTTGTTCGTTCATGTGCGAAAGAGGACTTGGGGACTGGCACCGGCTTCAGCGGCCGATAAACACCGGTTTGCGCTTCTCCAAAAAGGCAGCCACGCCTTCCTTGCTATCGTGGCTGCGGCCTGCAAGGGCCTGCAGTTCGCCTTCCACCAGCAGCTGTTCTTCCAGGCTCTTGCCGTGGGCCCGGTCCATGGCTTGTTTGGTGAGGGCAATGGCCAAGGTGGGCAGGGTGGCCAATTTCTCCGCCACGGCCTTCACCTCGTTGGCCAAGGCTGCATCGGGCACGGCTTTCCAGATCAAGCCCATTTCTTCGGCCCGTTTGGCGGGCACTTTTTCGGCCAGGATCATTTGCCCGAAGGCGCGCTGCATGCCCACCGAACGCGGCAGGGTGAAGGTGCCGCCGCTGTCCGGTATGAGGCCGATGTTGATGAAGCTTTGCACAAATACGGCGCTTTCCGCCGCAAAGGCCAGGTCGCAGGCATAGGCCAGGTTGGCGCCGGCCCCGGCGGCAATGCCGTTCACACTGGCCAACACGGGTTTGGGCAGCCCGCGTATGGCGCGCACCAATGCGTTGTACTGGCGCTCCACCACCTCTTCGATGCGTACGCCCGGTGCCATGGCCTCCGCAAGGTCCTGTCCGGCGCAAAAGGCACGCCCTGCTCCGGTGATCACCACGGCCCGGACCGCCTCATCGGCCCGTGCTTCAGCCAAGGCATGCAAGGTTTCCCCGGCCATCTGCGCCGTGAAGCTGTTCAACTTGTCGGGCCGGTACAGGGTTATGGTGGCCACGCCGGCGGACACGGCGTACTGGATCTGTTCGTAGGTCATGGTTGAAAGGTGCGGATGAGTGATGACGTTGGGGCTTACCAGATGAAGCGGCAGGATGCGCGGCCGTGGGCCGTGGTGACTTCCGCGACGTACACGCCGGGTACGGCCTCAAACGCCACATGGTCTTGCCCCGGGGAGATCCGTGCTGAACGAACGATGCGGCCTGACGCGTCCATTACGTGGAGCATACCGGCGCTGGTTTGTGCCTGGTCGAGGACCAGCCCGCCGGCATCCGTGTGCAGTTGCAACCTGTTCGGCCCCATTGCTTCCAGCCCCAGGATCACGCCCCAGATGTCGTGCGCCCATTCGGGCCTGTCGATGAACGGATTGCGGTTGTGCTGCAAGGCGAACACGGCATTGTTGCGGGCTGTTTCCTTGGGGCTCACCGGGTCCTGGTCGTTCCATTCCATCAGCAGCTGCATGGCCCAAGGCGCGAGGTCGCCGTTGGCCAGCATGGCGGAGCTCCATCCCGCCATCGCCCCGTGGTAGCGCGTTGTCATATAGAAGTAGGTGCGCGCCAAGTCGCCTTTGTAGGCATCAATCGGCTCGAAGACCGTTCCGTTGTAGCCCGGGCTGATGCACAGGCCCACCTTGGACCCGTTCTGGCTGGTCCAGTCCGCGCTGCCCACTTCGCCATAGGGGAGGTTGCCGCGTTTGTTGTTCACCCAACCATCGGTGGGGTACACGTGGAAGAGGTCCGTGCGCATGGGGTTGCCGTCGTTGAACCAGCTTTGGGGAAAGCTGTGCTCGCGGTTGTAGCAATCGCCCTCACCGTTGTAGTTGCCGCACTGGTCGCTGTATAGGGTGTACACGTAGGGCGGGGTGCCGCCGGGCACGTCGCTGTACATGTCCCACACCTTGTTGCCGGGCTTGGCATCGGTGGTGCCATAGGCATCCCACAGGTCGTCGTATGAGAGCGCCGTGTGGCCATCGATGATGTTGTGCAAGGCCACGCGCAACGGTTGGCCGGTGAGGCCCTCGGCGCTGGCGTAATAGCCGGCCGGGGGTTGGGCGGTGGTGCAGGAGGCTACCAACAAGCCCAAGGCGCCCATGGCTGCCGCAGGGGCCGAAGGGGAAAAGGCACGGCCGGTCATTGGCTGATCACCGGTTTGCCGGCTTGCTCCCATGCCTCCATTCCGCCTGCAAGGTCATACACGTTCGGGAATCCGGCTCCGATCAACGCCGCCTTGGCTTCACCGCTGCGCACACCGGAGCCACAGTAGAGCAGCACGGGTGCGGACCGGTCTATGGCCGAGAGGTCCTTCAACAAGGTGCCCCCTTTCCAATCGATCTGGGCCGCACCCTCCAGGTGGCCCTGGGCGAATTCCCCGGCGGTGCGCACGTCCACCACCAGTGCATGGTTCTTCTTCATCAGTTTGCCGAAGGCCCGGGTGTTCAAACTGGCGCCGTTGGCTTGTGCCAAGGCCGCCAGGGTCCCAAGCGCCAAGGTGAGGGAAAGCACGGTACGTTTCATGGCGCTAAGATCGGGGTGGATGCGCCTACGGCATGCGACCGGCCGATCGGGTGCCGTTCGGCGGCTGGCCCGGACCTGTCCGGCACGCTGGGAAGCTATCGGACCGGATGGCCTGGAAGGGGCTGCACCTGTTGGGTGCTACATGCGGAGTTCAACTGGTGCTCCCCGGTTCGTCCAGGTCCTCGAAGCGGAGGTCATCGTACGGAGAGGAACCAGGAGGCGTGGTGTGGGATCCGGGTTGGTCATCGGGCTTGGCCACGGGGCGTTCACCGGTGGCCCGGATGTGCTCCAGCGTGGCGAGCGTTTCGCGCAGGCCGTCCACGAATTTCCCGAAATCCTCCTTGTAGAGGAAGAGCTTGTGCTTTTCGTAGCTCACCCGCCCATCGGGGTGGCTCTGTTTCTTGCGTTCGGTAATGGTGAGGTACAGGTCATTGCCCCGGGTGCTGCGCACGTCGAAGTAATAGGTGCGCTTGCCTGCGCGCACCACCTTGGAGTACACATCCTCGCGTTCATCCTCGATCATCACAGCTGGCTTTGAAATTCAAATATAGCGGCTGGCAGGACCGAAGTGGCCCGGCCCGGCGCGTCCGGGGGGGCATCAACCTTGATCGGCCTCCTCCAGCAATTGTTCCTCGTAGAGCGTGGCGTAACGGCCCGCGCGGTCCAGCAGTTGCTGGTGCGTTCCTTCCTCCATGATGCGCCCGTGCTCCAGCACCAGGATGTGGTCGGCGGCCTGCACGGCACTGATCCGGTGGCTGATGATCACGGTGGTGCACCCTTTCATCACGGACCTGAGACCGGTGAGGATGGCGTCTTCGGTGGCGGTGTCCACGGCGCTGAGCGGATCGTCGAAAATGAGGATGCGTGGTTTGCGCACCACGGCGCGGGCGATGCTCACGCGTTGTTTTTGCCCACCGCTCAGGGTGATGCCCCGCTCGCCCAGCATGGTGTCATAGCCTTTCGGGAACCGGCTGATATCGGGATGCAGTTGTGCGGTCCGAGCGGCTTGCTCCACGCGTTGTTGCACGTCAGGCGCGGGGTCCAGGCTGAAGGCGATGTTGTCCGCGATGGTACCGCTGAAGAGGAACACGTCCTGGGGCACCACCCCCATGTTGCTGCGCAGTTTTTCCAATGCTACTTCCCGTAGGGGCACCCCGTCCAGCAGCACTTCACCGGCGGTGGGGTCGTACTGCCTTCCGATGAGGTCCACCACGGTGCTTTTCCCGCTGCCGGTGTGGCCCACAATGGCCAAGCTGCCGCCGGCGGGCACATGGAAACTGACGTCCTTCAACGCCTCGATGCCTGTTTCCGGATAGGTGAAGCCCACCTTGCTGAACGTGATGGCCCCTTTGACCTCGGGCAAGCGGTCCTGCTCGGTCCCGATCGCGGGCCTTGTGCCCAGGAACTCGTTGATGCGTTCCATGCTCACAGCGGCCTGCTGCACCTGGGAGGTGATCATGCCCAAGCTGGCATAGGGCCAGGTGAGCTTGGTGACGTAGAGGGTGAATTCGGCCAGATTGCCCACGGTGACCCCGTTGTCGCCCTGGATCAGCAGGATGCCGCCCACGAAGATGACCAGCGTGGTGCTCAGCCCCACCAGCAGCATGATGGCGGGCATGAACAGGGCGTCCACTTTGGCCTGGGCCAGGCTGGTCCTGCGGTAGTCCTTGGCCACTTGGCGGAAGCGGGCTTCCACGTGCGCTTCTTTGGCATAGGCCTTTACCACGCGGATGCCGCTGAAGGATTCTTGTGCCATGGTGCTCAGGCGGCTCTGCTGCTGCTGGGTGGCCATGCTGCGCTGGTTGATGGTCTCGCTCACCATGTAGATGGCCACGCTCAACAGCGGCAATGGCGCCAGGGACCACAGGGTGAGCTCCATGTTCACGTCCATCATCACCCACACGATCATCACCGTCAGGGCCACCAGGTTGGTGATGTACATCACGGCCGGGCCGATGAACTGGCGCACCTTGCCCACGTCCTCGCTGATGCGGTTCATGAGGTCGCCGGTGCTGTTGTGCTTGTAGAAGGCGCGGTCCAGTTCCTGGTAGTGCGCAAACACCGCGTTCTTCAGGTCGTACTCGATCAACCGGCTCACCACGATGATGGTCTGCCTGGTGAGGAAGAGGAAGAAACCGCTCAGCACGGTGAACACCAGGAACAGGCCCGCGTGGAAGATGGCGAACCACAGCACCTTGGCCTTCAGCGAGGCATCGTCCAAGGGGCCGTCCAACCGGGCCTGCAGGTCCAGGCCGGTCCAGGAGGTCCAGCTCACCAGCCGCTGGGACACGGTGAGGTGGCGCTGGTCCACCGGCAGGTTCAATTGGGTGATGCCTTCACCGATGAGGTTGAAGGCTTCGCGCACCACCTGCGGGGTGTACACCGTGAACAGGCCGGTGAGCGCGATAAAAAGAAAGCCGAGCGCCATGCGGCCCCAATAGCGGCCGAAATAGGGAAGTACGGTAACGAGGGAGCGCATGGCGAGGCTTGCTACCTTTGCGCGCTTTCCAACGGGACCAATCGGCAAAGACCCTGCAAAAGTAAACCGGCCACCGTGGCCGTGGCATCAAGCACCCAACGCCAGCACCCCAGCGGAGGCATCCCGTACACGCCCTATGCACACCTGCCCATCGCAGGCACCTGCTTTATCCATCACAACCGAACACAACGCAACGATCCCATGTCAGTGGTTACCGAGAAATCCGCCAGCTCAGGCCTGGTCATTGACCGCATGAAGGAAAATGGCCATGAAGAAGTCCTCTTTTGCAACGACGCCACCACCGGGCTGCGCTGCATCATCGCCGTGCATGACACCACCTTGGGCCCTGCGTTGGGCGGCACCCGCATGTGGCCCTATGCCAGTGAGGCCGAGGCCCTGCACGATGTGCTGCGCCTGAGCCGTGGCATGACCTACAAGAGCGCCTTGGCCGGGCTGGACCTCGGCGGGGGCAAGGCCGTGATCATCGGCGACCCGCGCAAGGACAAGACCGAGGCCATGTTCCGCCGCTTCGGCCGCTTCGTGGACAGCCTCAATGGCCGGTACATCACCGCCGAAGATGTGGGCATGACCACCACCGAGATGGTCAACATCCGTAAAGAGACCCGCAACGTGGTGGGCCTGCCGGTGAACATGGGCGGCAGCGGCGACCCTTCGCCGGTAACGGCCTACGGGGTGTTCTGCGGCCTGAAGGCGGCGGCGAAAACGGCCTACGGCACCGATGAACTGCACAAGCGCAAAGTGGCCGTGCAAGGCGCCGGCAACGTGGGGCGCAACCTGGTGGGCCACCTGCTCAAAGAAGGCGCCACGGTCTATCTCACGGACATCCACGAGGACAAGCTCGCCGCCGTGAAGGCCGCCCATCCGGCGGTGAACCTGGTGAAGCCCGATGAGCTGCTGGACCTGGACATGGACATCTACTCGCCCTGTGCCTTGGGGGCCACCGTGAACGACCAGACCATTCCGCGCCTGAAGTGCAGCGTGATCGCCGGTGCCGCCAACAACCAGCTCGCCGAAGAGGCCAAACACGGCAAGGCGCTGATGGAGAAGGGCGTGCTCTACGCCCCCGATTTCCTGATCAATGCCGGAGGGATCATCAACTGCGCCTGGGAACGCCTGGGCTACAACAAGGAAGCGGCACTGGCCCAGACCGAGGAGATCTACCGCACCGCCTTGTCCATCTTCAAGCGCAGCCAGCAAGAGAACATCCCCACCTACCTGGCGGCCAACGAGGCGGCCGAACAACGTATCCGCAGCGTGCGCCAAGCAGGCCTTTCTTTCTGACCGTTCCCCTTCCATGCTCAACCGCCGATTCCTCCGCACCAAGGTCTACCAAGCGCTTTATGCCCACGAGCAGAGCGCTGGCGGAAGTGCGGCGAAGAATGAAAAGGAACTGCTCCTGGGAGTGGTCCGCACGTACGACCTGTACCTGCACCTGTTGATGATCTTCGGCGAACTGCGCCGCGTGGCGGACAACCGCATGGAGGACCGCAAGGCCAGGCGCATGCCCACCAAGGAAGACCTGGCGCCCAACCGGCGCTTCGTGGACAACCCCTTCCTGGTGAAGCTCAGCGAAAGCAAGGGGCTGCTGGAGGAGAGTGAAAGCCGGAAGGTGGGGTGGGTAGGGGAGATGGACCTGATGGTCCAACTGTACAAGCAGGTGGAAGCCAGCACGGAGTACAAAGACTTCATGGCCGCCGACCAGGTGACGGAAGCCCGGGAACGGGGCTTGTTGGTCGAGCTGTTCGTGGAGCACATCGCCCAGTCCGAACATCTGCATGAGCACGTGGAGGCACGCTCGATCCATTGGCTGGAAGACCTCGACCTGGCGTGCTCGATGGTCAAGCGCCTATTGGAGAACATCCAACTGCAAGTACCGGACATCAACCTGGATGAACTGGGCGCCGATGCCACCGAGGAAAAGGAGTTTGTCACCACGCTCTACCGCGACACCATCGGCAACAAGGAGAAGGATGAAGCGCTGATCGCCGATCGCGCGAAGAACTGGGAAGCGGACCGGATCGCCTTGAGCGACATGTTGCTCATGCGCATGGCCCTCTCCGAGGTGCGCGGCTTTGAGACGATCCCCGTGAAGGTCACCATGAACGAGTACATCGAGATCGCCAAGGCCTACAGCACCCCCAAGAGCAAGAACTTCATCAACGGCATCCTGGACAAGCTCTTCGCAGAGATGAAAGCGGACGGGACCATCCGCAAAGTGGGCCGCGGGCTGCTGGAAAATTGACCGACATGGAACCACGCCGCATGCTTTCTCCGACCCGACCGGGTTTCGCCGCGCTGCTCCTGGCCGCCGCGCTGGCCCTGCCGGGATGCCTGTTGACCGACCATAGCGAACAGGAGGCGGGCATCACCACCACCGACATGCAGATCCCCGCTTCGGGCTACCAGGGCGGCGACCCGTCCCGCCTGCCGGTGATCGCGTTCGACAGCACCGCCTTGGACATGGGGCGCATGGCCGAGGGCGTGCAAGTGGAGAAGACCTACACCTTCGTGAACAAGGGCAAGCTGGACCTGGTGATCACCGATGTGCGGGCCTCCTGCGGTTGCACCGTGGCCAAGAACTGGCCGCGCATGCCCATTGCGCCCGGCGCACACGGGTCCATCACCGTGGGCTTCAACAGCCAAGGCCGCCCCGGCAAGCAGCACAAGACCATCACCGTGGTGGCCAACACCACCCCGCCCACCACCGTGCTCACCCTTAGCGGTGAAGTGGTGGCCCCGGCATTGCACTGAACACCACACACAAACAACAACCACCCAGTCCCCTTCCATGAACAACCTCTCGATCCTCCTCCAGGCCGGCGGCCAAGCATCCGGCACCAGCACCATCATCATGATGGTCCTGCTCTTCGCGGTGTTCTACTTCTTCATGATCCGCCCCCAACAGAAGAAGGCCCGCGAAGCCCGCAAGTTCCGCGAGAACCTGCAGAAGGGTACCCGCGTGGTGACCATCGGCGGCCTGCATGGAAAGGTGGTGGAGGTGAACGAGAAGACCGTGCTGCTGGAAGTTGCCGATGGCGTGAAGCTGCGCTTTGAAAAGAGCGCCGTGGCCATGGACAACAGCATGCAGCTCACGGAAGACACGGCCAAATCGGCTTGATCGGCGCGGCGCTGCACGATGTTCACCGTAGGCATCACCGGCGGCATCGGCAGCGGCAAGTCCACGGTGTGCCGTGTGTTCGGCGTGCTGGGCATCCCGGTGTTCAGTTCGGATGATGCCGGCAAGCAGGCCCTCAATGAAGATCCCGTGGTGCGCAGCCAACTGGCTGCGGCCTTTGGCGAGGGCCTGCATCCGAACGGCAAGTTGGACCGCAAGGCATTGGCGGACCGGGTCTTCAGTGACGCGGATGCCTTGGCCAGGCTCAATGCCATCGTGCACCCCGCGGTGCGCAAAGCCTTTACCGCATGGGCCGCCGGGCAGCGCGCCCCGTACGTGATCAATGAGGCGGCCCTGCTGGTGGAGACCGGTGCCTACCGGCAATTGGACCAGTTGCTGGTGGTGACCGCACCGGAGGAGCAACGGATCAGCAGGGTGGTGTTGCGCGACGGGACGGCCGCGGAAAGCGTGCGCTCGCGCATGCACCACCAGGCCACGGATGAACAGCGTGCCGCCGCAGCGGACGGATTCATCGTGAACGACGGGCGCGTGCAGGTGATCCCCCAAGTGTTGGCCGCGCACCTCCGGTTGTTGCAACTCGCCGCTTCTTGATGAACGAACGCAAACTCCCGCTCAGCATGGTCACGTTGGTGTTCGGCGTGCTCAGCGTCCCCTTGGCCTTTGCGCGCCAGCTATGCGTGCCCGCCCTGGTCATGGCCCTGCTCGCCATCGCCTTCTTCCTGGCGGGGCGCCGCCTGCAACGGTCGGCATCCTTCACCGCGGCCAGTCGCAGGCATTCGTTGTTGGGCTTCCGCCTGGCCTTGGCCGGAAGCGGATGCGCGTTGCTGATGTGGGTGCTGTGGGCCACCAACGTGCTGCTCTGAACGGCTCGCTGCCCGGCATGAAAAAGCCCCGCGTTGAGCGGGGCTTTTTGGTGGGGTGCGGTGGGGGGGTCAGTGGATGCTGAGCTTCTTCTCCAAGTCTTCCAGATAGCCGCGGAACTGCTTGTCGGTCTCCTGCAGGTTGTTCACCGTGCGGCAGGCATGAAGCACGGTGGCGTGGTCCTTTCCGCCGCAGTGCGCACCGATGTTGGCCAAGGAACTCTTGGTCATCTTCTTGGCGAAGTACATGGCGATCTGCCGGGCTTGCACCACCTCGCGTTTGCGGGTCTTGCTCTTGAGCAGTTCGATCGGCAGGTCGAAGTAGTCGCACACCACTTTCTGGATGTAGTCGATGGACACCTCACGCGCGGTGTTCTTCACGAACTTGTCGATCATCTGCTTGGCCAGCTCCAGCGTCACCGCTTTCTTGTTCAGGGAGCTTTGCGCGATCAGGCTGATCATGGCACCTTCCAGTTCGCGGATGTTGGTGGTGATGCTGTAGGCCAGGTATTCCACCACGTCCTTGGGCAGTTCGATGCCCTCGGCGTACATCTTCTTCTGCAGGATGGCGATCCGCGTTTCGAGGCCCGGTGCCTGAAGGTCCGCGCTGAGGCCCCATTTGAAGCGGGACAACAGGCGCTGTTCCATGCCCGACATCTCCACGGGGGCCTTGTCGCTGGAGATCACCAGCTGCTTGCCGCTTTGGTGCAGGTGGTTGAAGATGTGGAAGAAGACGTCCTGCGTTTTCTCCTTGCCCGAAAGGAACTGCACGTCATCGATGATCAGCACGTCCATCATTTGATAGAACTGCTGGAAATCCCCGATGGTGTTGTTCTTCACCGCTTCGATGAACTGCTGGGTGAACTTCTCGGCGGGCACGTACAGCACGGTCTTCTCGGGGTGGTTGCGTTTGATCTCCAGGCCGATGGCATGGACCAGGTGGGTTTTACCCAAGCCCACGCCACCATACACCAGCAGCGGGTTGAAGGCGGTGCCTCCGGGTTTCTGGGCCACGGCAAAACCGGCGCTGCGCGCCAAGCGGTTGCAATCCCCTTCAATGAAATTATCGAAGGAATAGTTCGCGTTCAGGTGGCTCTCGATCTTGATCTTGCGAAGGCCGGGAATGATGAACGGGTTCTTGATGGGGCTGTTGGCCACATCGATGGGCAGGCTGACGGCGGGGTTCTTCACCTCGCGCATATTGCTGGTGGGCACGCGTACGGTGTAGGGGCTGGCGTTCTTGTAGTTGTTCTCCATGATGATGGAGTACTCCAAGCGCCCATCGGCCCCGATCTCCTTGCGGATGATCTTCTTCAGCAGGTCGATGTAGTGCTCTTCGAGCCATTCGTAAAAGAACTGGGACGGCACTTGGATGGTCAGGACATTGCCGACGAGCTTCACGGGCCGGATCGGCTCGAACCAGGTCTTGAAGCTCTGCTGGCTTACGTTGTCCTTGATCACTTCAAGGCACCGGCCCCAGATCGTCTCAGGGTCTTTCTTCATAACTGGGAGCGGCGGTTTGGATGGTGAGTTAGGTGAGGTCCCGTTCGGGTGCCGGGCGGAAATAGGCGTGCTGTAGAGGGAGGCAAATATGAGCACCTCGAAGTGAAAAAAAAAGTGTGCACGCACTTGCGCCGATCAAAATTATTTCGATGGGGGCGGCCGTGTGCGGTTGTGCTGAACCCCGCGCCAGATAAGGGTTTCCAGATGTTCTGCCAAATTCCACGCCGGTGCCCCGAAGGTTGCGCGCAAGCGCGAATTCCAGTGGACGGGACAGTTCCGCCGATCGCATTCCGGGGAACGGAGCCGCAAAATTTCCGTTCGACCGGACCCGGGGTTGCATGGCGGTGAAGGTAGTACTTCCCGGGGAGCTTGTCGAGGCCGCCCGGCGGCCGGTGTTGTGCTACCTTCCGCGCCATGTTCAACCATGCGACACGGGTACGCGTCCGCTATGCGGAAACCGATAAGATGGGCTATGTGTACTACGGTGCCTATGCTGCCTTTTTCGAGGTTGGCCGCGTGGAAGCCTTGCGCAGCCTGGGCATTTCCTACCGTAGCTTGGAGGAGCAGGGCGTGATGCTGCCCGTGCATGACCTCACGGTGAACTACCACCGCCCGGCGCGCTATGATGACCTGCTCACGGTGCATACCACCATCTTGGCCCTGCCCTCGGTGCGGATCAGCTTCGCCTATGAGGTGCGCAACGAAGCCGGTGAGTTGATCGCGCAGGCCACCACCACGCTGGTGTTCGTGGATGCTGCGACCATGCGCCCACGGAGGGCGCCCACGGAGGTGGTCGATCTGCTCACACCCTTCTATTGATGGACGGCCGGTGCGTCATCGCGGCGGGTCCGTTTCGCATTCAGTGATGATCCCGCGCAGCGACCACCGTTGCCGCAGCGTTTCAGCATGGCTCACGGGGATCGCCACATGCAGGGTGCATTGGCCGCCGTACACCGCGCCGTGCACTTCACCACCCGGCCGCTCCACTTCCTTGCGCACCGCATCCTCTTCCGCGTAGCTGCATTGCACCACCAAGCGCGTTGTTGGCTGCCGTTCCACCACGGTGTTGTTGGCCAGTGCGGCCTTGGCGGCATCGGCGAAGGCACGCGCCAAGCCCGCCTTGCCCAAGAGGGTGCCCCCGAAATAGCGCGCCACCACGATGGCGCATTGGGTGAGCCCCGCACCTTGCAATTGCCTCAGGATCGGCTTTCCGGCGCTGCCGGCGGGCTCGCCCGCGTCGAACGCGCGGAACCGCCCGCCCGTGGTGCCCAGCACCCAGCCGTAGCAGAGGTGCCGCGCCGCATGGTGTTCCTTGGCCACGCGGGCAAGTTGCTGCTTGAACATGTCCTCGTCCGCTATGGGGAAGGCGTAGGCGAAGAAGCGGCTGGCCTTCTCGCGCACTTCTCCGGTGCTTTCGCGGTCCAGTGTGAGGTAACGGCCGGTGGTCATGGCACGGCCAGCATGAGGAGCACCAGGGAAACGATGGACAGTGCGAGCCCGGCCCAATGCACGGGCTTGAAACGTTCGCGGAAGACGAGCACGGATGCCGCGGCACCGAAGAGGATCACGCACACATTGGCCAATGGGAACACGATGCTTGCCGGAAGACCGCTGCGTGAAAGGCCGATCACCAGGCAATGGATGGAGCCGTAGTTCAGCAGGCCCAGCCCGATACCGGCGATCCAGGTGGGCGGCATGCGCAGGGCCATTCGTTCCGGATGGAACGCCAGCCAACACAGGCCGGCCAATGCGGCGAAGCCGAAGATCAAGGTGGGGAAGGCCGCCTCGGTGCACGGGGTGAGGCGGGTGCGCTCCACGGAGGCCAGCAGCACGTCCGTGACCGCACTGGCCACGAAGATCACCGGCAAAGCCCAACGCCGCCGGCCTTGGCTGCCGCCAGCTCCCCAGCTGCTGAGCACCACGCCAAGCAGGGCCATGGCAATGCCGGCCCAGGCCGGCCCGCCGGGGCGTTCACCGAAGAGCAGCACCGTGGACACCACGGTGAGGGCCAGGCTCATCTTACCGGCCACGGTGGTAGGTGCCAGGCCGTTCCATTGCGTGGATAGTCCCATCAGCCGGAAGAGCGCGATGAACAGGAAGCCTTCGATGACCGCTGGCAGCCAAAGCAGTTCAAGGTCCGTGTTCCATGGCCTTGAATGGGCCAGGCCGACCAGGAACGCCGTGATGTAGTTCACCACGATCGCAGGGAGCAAGGCGATGCGGCGCTGACCGAACACCTTGAACAGGACATAGATCGCCGCGTTGAAAACGGCGGAGAGGATCACCAGGCCCATGTGTCCCCCGGCCGTGCCGTACGTGCGTAGTAGTGGATGCGATCGCTGCCCGAGGCAACGGTGCGCGCAGGTTGCTGTTCCATGCGCGGCGCAGCGGTCCCTTGCAGGAACAGCGCATCGCCCACGATCTCCCGGGCCTCATCCCAGAGGCCTGCATCAAGGAAGCGGCCCAGCAAGGCGCCTCCGCCTTCCACCAGCAGGGAGCGCACTTTCCTGCGGTGCAGCTCCTGCAGTACGGCATCCAACGGTTGCCGGTCCGGTGCCAGCAGCACCTGTTCCGCATGGTGCAGGTCACGCCGGTCCACCGTGAAGAGCAGGGTGGTGGCGCCGTCCTTGAAGAGGCGCGAACCAACCGGTGTGATGCCTGCACGGTCCAGCACCACGCGCATGGGTGAGCGGCCCGCCACATGGCGTACATCAAGCACCGGATCGTCGTTCAGCACGGTGCGGCCGCCCACCATGATGGCCTGTTCTTCGCTGCGCCAGCGGTGCACCAGCACGTCGGTGGTGAAGCAACTAATGCGCTGTACGCCGCGGCCCTCACGGGGTTTGCGGTCCAGGAAGCCGTCGGAGGAGCGGGCCCACTTGAGGATGATGTAGGGGCGTTGCCGTTCCACGCTGGTGATGAAGCGGCGGTTCACCCAGCGGCACGCTTCACGCAGCACATCGGTGGCCACGTTGATCCCCGCCTCGCGCAGCCGCTGCACGCCGCCCCCGGCCACGCGCGGATCGGGGTCTTGGCAACCCACCACCACATTGCGCACGCCACGCGCAATGAGCAACTCGGCGCAAGGCGGGGTGAGGCCGGTATGCGAACAGGGCTCCAGCGATACGTACATCACGGCATCGCCCGGGACCGCTGCCTCTCCGTAGGAAAGAAGGCATTCCGCTTCGGCGTGGGGCCCGCCATGTGCCCGGTGCCATCCTTCGGCGAGGATGCGGCCATCCTGCACCAACACCGCGCCCACCAAGGGATTGGGCGCCACCTGCCCGGCACCGTTCAAGGCCAGTTGAAGGCAGCGTTGCATCCATGGGGTGTGGTTCATGGCACGAAGATCGGTGAAGAAGTGATGTTCTGGAAGGCGGCGTGGTTCAACAACAGCGCACCCGGGGAACGGTGGTGCAAAGCGCCGATCGGCTCCATGAAAAAGTAAGCCCCACGTCATCCAGACCTGCCCACTGCCCACTGCCTACTTCCCACTGCCTACTTCCCACTGCCCACTTCCCACTGCCCACTTCCCACTGCCCACTGCCCACTGCCACTGCCCACTGCCTACTTCCCACTGCCCACTACCCACTTCCCACTGCCACTGCCCACTGCCACTGCCCACTGCCACTGCCCACTACCCACTACCCACTTCCCACTGCCACTGCCACTGCCACTGCCCACTGCTACTGCCCACTCCTACTGCCCACTGCCCACTGCCCACTGCCACTGCCTACTGCCACTGCCCACTGCCCACTGCCCACTCCCACTGCCTACTTCCAACCTCCCACTTCCCACTGCCGCCCGCCTCACCGGCTCTCCCGCAACTGCTTGTGCCGGCCCAGGTCGTCGTCGTTCCGGG
>JAGPDT010000105.1 GCA_018057455.1 Flavobacteriales bacterium
TGTACCTGCACGCGCCGGACTTCACCAACATCCGCACGGCGGACTTCGCCCCGGCCATGGAGGCCGGCATGAAGAAGCACATCGAGGAGGTGAAGGCCATTGCCACCAACCCGGAGCCGGCCACCTTCGCCAACACCATTGAGGCCTTGGAGCAGAGCGGCCGCGAACTCACGCGCGTCAGCAAGGTCTTTTTCAACCTGGTGGCCTCCAACACCAGCGACAGCCTGCAGGCCATCAACACCGAAATGGCCCCCAAGCTCAGCGCCCACGAGGATGCCATCACCATGGACTCCGCGCTCTTCGCCCGCGTCAAGGCCATCCATGACAGCCTGGCCACCTCCGGGCTGGACAGCACCTCCCACTACCTGGTGGAACGCTACTACACGCGCTTCGTGCGCGCCGGGGCGCTGTTGAACGCGGCCGACCAGAAGACACTGCGCGGGCTCAACGAGGAACTCTCCAAGCTCAGCACCCTCTTCAGCGAGAACCTGCTCAAGGAAGTGAACAACGCGGCGGTGCTGGTGGAAGATTCCACGCAACTGGCCGGCCTGTCCACCGCCGACCGGGAAGCGGCGGCCGTGGCGGCCAAGGAGAAGGGCCATGTGGGCATGTGGCTCATCACCCTGCAGAACACCACCACCCAGCCCGTGCTGGCCACGCTCAAGGACCGCTCCCTGCGCGAGCGCATCTTCAAGGCCTCCATCAGCCGCGGCATGCTGGGCAACGCCACCGACCAGAAGGCCACCGTGAGCCGCATGGCCCAACTGCGCGCCCAAAAGGCCAAGCTGCTGGGCTGGCCCAATTACGCTGCATACATGCTCGCCGACCAGATGGCCGGTGCGCCCGATGCCGCCGTCAAACTCCTCACCGGCATGGTCCCCGCCGCCGTGAAGAACGTGCGGGCCGAAGCCGCCAAGCTGCAGGCCATGATCGACATGGAAGAAGGCGACTTCACGCTGGAGCCGTGGGATTGGGACTACTACACCGAGCAGGTGCGAAAGGCCGAATACGACCTGGACGAGCGCCTGATCAAGCCCTATTTCGAACTGGACCGGGTACTGCGCCACGGCGTGTTCTTCGCCGCCGGCCAGCTCTACGGCCTCTCCTTCAAGGAGCGCAAGGACCTGCCGGTGTACCTTCCCGATGTACGTGTCTTCGAGGTCTTCGGTCCGGACAGCGCCACCGTGGGACTGGTGTATTTCGATGCATTCGCCCGCGATACCAAACAGGGCGGTGCCTGGATGGACAGCTTCGTGGACCAGAGCTACCTGTTGGGTGAAAAACCCGTGGTGACCCAGAACCTCAACGTGCAGAAACCCGCCGCCGGGCAACCGGCGCTGCTGAGCTTCGATGAGGTGACCACCCTGTTCCACGAGTTCGGCCACGCCCTGCACGGCCTGCTCAGCAAGCAGAAGTATCCCTACTTCTCCGGCACCAACGTGCCGCGCGACCTGGTGGAGTTCCCCAGCCAGTTCAACGAGAATTGGGCCACCGACCCCACCGTGTTCGCCAACTACGCCAAACACTGGCAAACCGGTGAGGCCATGCCGAAAGCCTTGGTGGACAAGCTCAAGGCCACCAGCAAGTTCAACCAGGGCTTCATGACCACCGAGTACCTGGCGGCCGCCCTGCTGGACCTCCAATGGCACATGCTTCCCGCCGAGGCTCCCGTGCAGGAACCGGAGAAGTTCGAACAGGCTGCCTTGGCCAACTATGGCCTCAGCCTCTCCATGGTGTACCCGCGCTACCGAACCTGCTATTTCAGCCACATCTGGGGTGGCGGCTACGGGGCGGGCTACTACGCCTACATGTGGAGCGAAGTGCTGGAGGCCGATGCCTTCCAGTGGTTCAAGGAACATGGCGGCATGACGCGCGACAACGGCATGCACTTCCGCGAGACGATCCTCTCCAAGGGCGGCAGCAAGGACGCTGACCAACTCTACCGTGACTTCCGTGGCCGTGATGCCGAAGTGGGGCCGCTGCTGGAGAAGCGGGGGTTGAAGTAGGACAGAAGTCTGCCACCCTTTTCTGGATACTATAGAAAACCCTGCCGTTTCAAGGGACAGGAATGGATCGACTCATTGCTTCACCCACTTTACGGTACTGAGGGCTTCGGACGTGGTGACCTCTACCACATACACCCCTGGCGGCCATTGCAGCGTACTCAATGCGATGGTTTGTGTTGTAAGGGCAAGTTGTGCCATATCGCGCCCAGAGGTATCGGTCACGCGTACTACTGCCAACCCTTTACCGGTCGTTGTAATGTGCAGCACGTCCATACCTGGATTCGGATAAACATCGATCGCCGCTCCCTTTTCTGTATTCACACTTATGGATACGGGAAGACCGCATGCGGACCCCGCTGCCGGATAACTCAATGTCTGATCACTGTAGCAACCGAATGTGCAATAACATTCCAAGGCCCCACCGCAATCCGGGACCCACTGGAAGAAGCCCTGCGTGTTTCCGATACGTTCGAACACGGTCTCGATGGGGCCGGTCGGTTGATCGTCCGTGGATCGCTGGACATCCATGGAACGAAGCTCCACGCCATCAATGACCACGGTGCCGGTATCCAGCACCACCAAGCGATGGCCCTCCGGGCATTCGCCACTGAAAGCCCATGCGGGGATCCATGAATCGCCCGGAACAGCATCAAACCAATACAGCGTATCCCATTCTGCCATGCCGGCCGACCATTCGAGCACCGATCCGGGCACGGTCCGGGTGATCACATCGGGGCCGCTCGTTTGGATAAGCGTATCATTGCCAAAAAGCTGACTGATAAAACCCGTGTTTTCAATATGCTGGGCAAGGATCCCGTCCATGAGCGTATCCCCCACATAAGTGAATTGCGTCCAGGATTCAGCCCAAGGACTACCGGTATCGTAGACCCATCTGGCCCCGGAAGGGCACCACACCTGCGCATGCACACGTGGGCAAAGCCAAGGGAGAATGGCCATCAGCAGCAGCGGGATCTTCCTCATCGTTTTGTCCATTTCACCGTTCGCCGCCCCTCGGCGGTGTGTACTTCGATCAGGTAGACGCCCGGCGAAAGACTTCCGCTGCCCAGCTCTACCGAATGATTATTCCAACGACCTTGCCTTACTAGTGTTGGCATGATTGACGTTCATGGCGAAGGTACTTGATGATCGAACCTGTTGAAAACCCGCCCCGGATCGTTGATAATGCGGAGGTCGTTCAGCCTTGAACCCCCGGCTGGCGCGGATTACCTTCGTGCGCACCTGTTTTTAGCCACAGGTCGGCACGCGCCCATCAAGGTAAAGCATTTCCGACCGGGCCACAGGGCATTTTCCCGTGCCCTCTGTGCCTCTGTGGTGAAAACCGATAAAGTGAATGAGCGAGACGAACTACGGTGAAGAGCACATCCGGTCACTGGACTGGAAAGAACACATCCGGCTGCGGCCGGGCATGTACATAGGCAAGCTGGGCGACGGCAGCAGCTTCGACGACGGCATCTACATCCTGCTCAAGGAGGTGCTGGACAACTGCATCGACGAATTCGTGATGGGCCACGGCAAGAAGGTGGAGGTCACGATCGAAGGCCCTCGCGTGGAAGTGCGCGACTACGGGCGCGGCGTGCCCTTGGGCAAGGTGATCGATGTGGTGAGCAAGATCAACACCGGCGCCAAGTACGACAGCAAGGCCTTCAAGAAGAGCGTGGGCCTGAATGGCGTGGGCACCAAGGCGGTGAACGCGCTGAGCACCTGGTTCAAGATCGAGAGCTTCCGCGACGGGCAGATGAAACGCGCCGAGTTCGACCGCGGCGAGCTGCGCAAAGATGAGAAGCTGGTGAAGAGCGACGAAGCCAACGGCACCCGCGTGGTCTTCGAGCCGGACGAGCAGATGTTCCGGCACTACCAGTACCGTGAACAGCACATCGAGCGCCTGTTGTGGAACTACTGCTACCTGAACACCGGCCTCACCATCGTGTACAACGGCCGGAAATTCCAGAGCAAGAACGGCCTGCTGGACCTGCTGGAGACCAAGATGGACGGCGAGCCGCTGTACCCCATCATCCGCCTCATCGGCGACGACATCGAAGTGGCCATCACCCACGCCAACCACTACGGCGAGGAATACTACAGCTTCGTCAACGGCCAGCACACCACGCAGGGCGGCACGCACCAAGGCGCCTTCCGCGAGGCCGTGGCCAAGACGATCAAGGAATTCTTCAAGAAGGACTGGGAGGCCGGTGATTGCCGCACGGGCATTGTGGCGGCGGTGAGCGTGAAGGTGGTGGAACCCGTGTTCGAGAGCCAGACCAAGACCAAGCTCGGCAGCCTGGAAGTGGAGCCCGGCGGGCAGAGCATGCGCAGCTTCGTGGGCGACTTCCTGGGGCGCGAACTCGACAATTTCCTACACAAGAACCCATCGGTTGCGGAAGTACTGCAGTCGCGTATTCTGCAGAACGAGCGCGAGCGCAAGGAACTCAGCGGCATCCGCAAGCTGGCCCGCGAGCGCGCCAAGAAATCCAGCCTGCACAACAAGAAGCTCCGCGATTGCCGCATCCACCTCAGCGATACGTCCAAGAAGGAAGACCGCCGCGAGGAAAGCACCCTCTTCATCACCGAGGGCGACAGCGCAAGCGGCAGCATCACCAAGAGCCGCGATGTGAACCTGCAAGCCGTCTTCAGCCTCAAGGGAAAGCCGCTGAACAGCTACGGCCTCACCAAGAAGATCGTGTACGAGAACGAGGAATTCAACCTGATCCAGGCTGCGCTCAACATCGAAGATGGCATGGAGGGCCTGCGCTACAACAAGATCGTCATCGCCACCGACGCCGACGTGGACGGCATGCACATCCGTCTGCTTTTGATGACCTTCTTCCTTCAGTTCTTCCCGGACCTGGTGAAGAACGACCACCTCTACATCCTGCAAACGCCGCTGTTCCGCGTGCGCAACAAGAAAGAGACCATCTACTGCTACAGCGACGAAGAACGGCAGCGCGCCATCGCCAAGCTGGGCAAGAGCGCCGAGATCACCCGCTTCAAGGGCTTGGGCGAGATCAGTCCGGACGAGTTCCAGCACTTCATCGGCCCGGACATCCGCTTGGAACCGGTGATGATCACCAAGGACGCCAAGGTGAATGACCTGCTCGGTTTTTACATGGGCAAGAACACGCCGCACCGGCAGGAATTCATCATCGGCAACCTGAAGGTGGAGAAGGACCTGGTGGAGGAGAGCGCCGAAGAGGCCACCGCCGCCAGCGTTCGCGCCATCGCGGAGAAATTGGAACGCAATGAGGTGGAGGCATGATCGGCATGGGAACGGAACAGTGGCGCTCCCCGGCCGGCGGAATCGAAGGCCCGGAAGGCAGATGGGCGTTGGCAACGAAGTGATGCTCACAAGAAGATCTCACATGGAAACATACCCCCGTCCGGCTGGCGGCAACGTGACACGAGCGGCCTGGTTGTCGAGCTGCCTGCTCCTCGCCCCATGGGTGATGGCCCAGTCCACAGGCACCTTGCGCATGGCGGTGGACCCGCATGTGGGCCATGCCTATGTGCTTGACCATGAGTTCCGCATGAACAAGCCGGAACTTGAGCTGACTGCAGGCCCTCACCACTTCAGCTTTTGGGCACCCCAGCGCAAGCTGGTGGATACCACGCTCATCGTGGTCGCCGGCAAGGTCACCTCTTTCCAACTGCGGTTGCCCTACTCCACGGAGTACCTTGTGTACCAACGGGACTTGAAGGCCTACCAGAAGGACATGGGCCTGATGCGCACCCTGCCGGCCATGGTCACGGGAGGCGCCATGGTGTACGCCGTCTTCTCGTACTCCGCCATGCAAAAGGCCCATGCCCAATTGGAAAAGGACCGCGGTCTGTATGACATTGGTGCTTCACCCCAGGCCATCACGGTGCTGAAGGACGAGACCATGGCCACACACAAAGAGGATTTCCGCAAGGCTCGCAGCGGGTTCATCATCAGCAGCGGTGCCACGGCCCTCCTGGCCTGCACCACGGCCTGGTTGTACCTGCATTCGGCCAAGAAGCCGCAGCCCGTGTTCCGTGATGCCGAGAAAGTGCGCTTTGACGGCCTGAGTTGGATGCCGGGGCCGGATGGCGGATCATGGCAAGGCGGCATCACATGGAACCTCACCCGATGAAAAGGAAATTGCTCCTGATCCTGCCTTTGGTCCTTGGCCTTGCAGGTTGCTTGAAGGACGAATTGGACCTGTCCACGCTCACCTACAACCCGCTGGACCCGGATTACACCGGCCCGGCCCTGGTGGAACTGGTCTCGGACACCACGCGTGTGATCACCTTGAACGGGGTTGCCGTGGACACCATCGTGGAGCAGGTCATCCAAGTGCGCTCCGACCTGTTGAAACCGGGCACCGATTGGGACCTGTACGTCACCTTGGTGAACACCGGTGAGATCTTCGACTACTCCAGCGACACTCCGCCGTCCGATTACCGGCGGTATTTCCACGTGGTGCCGGGCACTTCCTATTGTTTCGATTACCAATTGAAGGTGCAGTTCTCGCTCACGAAAGCGTGGCGGTATTGCACGGTGGCGGATCCTTGAGGATGAATGCCGCCAACCCGATGCTATGGTGGGTCGCAGGGTCCCGAGGCGGAGACCCTGCGCGAGGGTGAAAGGCACGTCGTTTCGCGCGGTATGGCACCTCACTCGAAGCTCGCCCAGCAGCTCTTGTTAATAAAACTTGCCATTCAACGACGGGCGTCGATTTGGAATTCATGGATCCATGCACTACCTCTGTCATCGAGGTTTGGATGGCATGAGGTGTATGGGCCACAATTGAAATTCTGATTCCGATGGCAGATCTGGTAATCCCTGAAGACGTTCCTTGGCAGTTGCTCTGTACCAGCCAAGACATGATGGACCCGAACTTCTGCAACAAGAAGTTCCCCTTCCCTTGGAGGTCGTCGCTCGCCATTTCGGCATACGAGGTACCTGATGCGCAGTTGCCCGTTCCCTTTTGCAACGGACGCCTTACGTATATCAAACTGACACTCTCCATCACTGGTTACCAACCCACGGATCAAGAAATTGAAGATGCCTACGTAGAGTTTGCCAATACCCCGGTGGAAGCGGACTTGGATGATGTCTTCGCGGTGTACTTCGGTTGCTATGGCGCATTGCTGAATGTCGCGTTCTTCCCCAATTCGGACAAAAGTTGGCAGACGAAGGATTTCCCGCGCATCATTGCGATGGAGCCAAAATTGAGGGAACTGATCCAGAGTGCAACTGAATCTGGGGA
>JAGPDT010000046.1 GCA_018057455.1 Flavobacteriales bacterium
AGCTGGATATCCGTTTCATGCATGAGCCCGCGGGATACGAACAGGTCGGGAAGAAGGTCCCCATTGAAGTCCGCGATGCTGACATCCGTGATGTTGGACAGATCGATCCGCGCTTCTTGTTGGAACTGCCCGCCCTGCATCAAGCTATACAGCTTCAGGCTGTCACCGTTCACAACGCAGATATCGGTATGCCCATCGCCATCCAGGTCGGAGATGATGCTGATCCGGCTCTCCGGATCATTGAACCCCAGGCCATGGTCCAGCGTGTAGCCCGAGGTGGGGTCGGCCAGCATCAACACGCTCCCCTGTCCCGGTGGATCCGTGACCCGTTGGTTGTTGATCAGCAGGTCCGTAAGGCCGTCATTGTTCACATCCACGCAGGTGGTTTGCCGTCCACGCGCATTGACGAAGACCAGGTTCAGCTCGTCGGCGATATCCTGCAACTGCGTTCCACCATCATTCCTGAGGAAGAGCTCGTTCCTGACCCCACCGGCAACAATGAACATGTCCTTGTCACCGTCATTGTCCTGGTCATAGAACACCCCGCCATGGATATCCGACTGCCCTCCATCGTCCAATGAATAGATGCTTCCGTTGAAATGACCATCTCCCGTGTTGAGCAGGAGCTGGATAGTGTCATTTTCGAAGAACCGCTCATATTGATGCTGGTGGCAAGACATGTACAGGTCCATGTACCCATCCCCATTGATATCGCCCCATGAGGAGCCCCAGCTACGCCCTTGGTAAGTGAGGCCACTGGAGGTGGACACGTTCTCGAAAGTGACCTGCGCGGACAAGGCCGCGGCCATGAAACTCCCCAAGGCAAGCAAGCTGGTTCTCATGTACTTGGAATTTGGTGGTGATCCCGATCTGAAGCAGTTTCATCGGCCCGGTTACAAAAAGCACGTCAATGTACCGTACAATTGGTACGTCGCGGAGAATATGCAGCCCGGTCCGGTTGGAATTGCATTGTTTCCTGCACGTTCTGAAGGATCCAAGAACAGTTGATGGATCTGGTGGACATCAAAGCAATGGCATCCAAGGCCAGGCCCGCAATACCTGGTTTCCGGTATTTTTTCCCTTATTCCAGATCATCCAACAAGGGGTACTTCGAAAGAGCTCGGACGGAATGCACACAGGCCTGGAATTGGCCAGACGAGGCGGAACGAAAGAAGGATACTTGGCCACGTATCCGACTGAGGAACACCGAAGTATGAGTGAATGCAGTGCGCATGCCCTTCGGGCGGGCGCAAAGCGTCGAGGATGCCGGTTTGAGGTACTTCGAGGTCCCCAACCGTCAACCGCTCGGCTATCGAGCGGGTCACAGGGTCCTCCGGACCTGGACGGACGAATGATGGCTGCACCAGGCCTGCACCCAGGACCACGATGCCTCCAAACGGACCGGCCCGGTGCTTGCCCATGTGCCCTGGGAGCCAGAGGTTTGTGAGCCCTGTGGCGGCCCTTTCAACCCGCCGGCCGAAAGGAAAGGTCCGTGAAGCTTTCCGGTGGGCCGTACCTTTGCAGCACCCCGGCGCAATCCATCCGCCCCCAGCACAACCATGAAATTCTTCATTGACACGGCCAGCTTGGCCCAGATCAAAGAGGCCCAGGACCTCGGCATCCTGGACGGCGTGACCACCAACCCCTCACTGATGGCCAAGGAAGGCATCACCGGCATGGACCGTGTGATGAAGCACTATGTGGACATCTGCAACATCGTGGACGGCGACGTGAGCGCCGAAGTGATCGCCACCGACTATGAAGGCATGGTGCGCGAAGGAGAAGACCTGGCCGCCCTACACCCGAATATTACGGTGAAGCTGCCCATGACCCGCAACGGGGTGAAGGCGATCAAATACTTCGCCGACAAGGGCATCAAGACCAATTGCACCTTGGTGTTCAGCGCGGGGCAGGCCTTGCTGGCCGCCAAAGCCGGTGCCACGTATGTCTCCCCGTTCATCGGCCGTTTGGACGATGTGAGCACCGACGGTGTGCAGCTCATCGAGCAGATCCGCACGATCTATGACAACTACGGGTACAACACGCAGATCCTGGCGGCGAGCGTACGCCACCCCATGCACATCATCCAGTGCGCGGAGATTGGCGCCGATGTGGCCACCTGCCCGCTGAGCGCCATCACGGCCCTCTTCGACCATCCCCTCACCACCATCGGTTTGGAGAAGTTCCTGGCAGACCATAAGAAAGCAGCCCAACAGCAAGTGGCCGCGAAGTAGGATGCTGCTGGCGGTCCATCCGAAAAATCCCGAACCCCGCAAGATCCAGGACGTGGTGAAACGGCTCCATGCCGGGGCCGTGGTGGTCTGTCCCACCGATACGGTCTACGCCTTTGCCTGTAGTGCGCAACAAGCCCGTGCCATTGAGGCCATTGCACGGCTGAAGGGCACCAAGGCGCACAAGACCAACCTCTCGCTGATCTGCAAAGACCTCAGCCAGCTCAGTTCTTACGCTCGTGCCATTGATACCCCCAGCTTCCGGGTGATGAAGAAAGCACTGCCCGGCCCGTACACCTTCATTGTGCCGGCCAGCAGCGAGATCCCACGCTTGTTCAAGAACAACAAGCACACCGTGGGCATCCGCGTACCGGACCACCCCATCCCCCTCGCTATAGTGGCAGAACTGGGCCACGCACTGGTGGTGACCAGCGTGCACGATGAGGATGAAGTGCTTGAATACACCACGGACCCGGCGCTGATCCATGAGCGGGTGGGCCACCAGGTGGACGTGGTGATCGACGGAGGCATCGGCGGTTTGGAGGGTTCCACGGTGATCGATCTCACCTCCGGCGGACCCACGGTGCTGCGTGAAGGCCGAGGCCCCGTGGAGGGCCTGTTCTAGCGGCCGCTCACCGTTGACACTCGCGCAAGGTCTTCCACGCGGCGGGCAGGTGCCCTATCAAGTCGCTGGGCAACAGGCCGTCCATGCCCAGTTCCGCTGCGGCCATATCGCCAGCCAAGCCATGCGCATGCACGCCCAACAACGCCGCTGATAGCGGGTCCAACCCTTGCGCGCGCAGCCCGGTGATGATGCCCGTGAGCACATCCCCACTCCCGCCCTTGGCCATGCCCGGGTTGCCCGTAGCATTGAAGTACGCCCGGCCATCCGGTGAGCAGATCGCTGTGAAAGCTCCCTTAAGAACCACCACCAGCCCATAGCGCACCGCCAGTTCCTTGGCCAACCGCAGCCTGGCTTCATCGCTCGCCGCCTTTCCGGCCAAGCGCTCAAATTCCTTGGGATGCGGAGTGAGGATGCTGCCGGTGGGGAGAAACGCCAGCCAGGTCTTGTTCTCTGCCAGGATATTGAGCGCATCAGCGTCCAATACAAGAGGGGCCGGCGCATCTTGAACAAGCCGCTTCAGCAAGCGCGCTGTTTGATCCGCCTGGCCCAGGCCGGGGCCCACACCAATGGCTGCGGCATTGCCAAACTTCGGCAGCACGGACAAACACGGTCCTTCATCCACGGAAACCATGGCCTCGGGCAAGAATGAATGGATCACTCGTCCCTGGCCGGCCGGTACATGCACGGTGATCAGGCCACAACCCGAACGTGCGCAGGCCTTGGCGGATAGGATTGCCGCGCCCACCTTGCCGGGCCCTCCCGCCAACAGCCAGGCATGGCCGAAAACCCCCTTGTGCGCAACGCGGTTCCGCCGTGGAAGCAGGGTGGCCACGTCTGTGGATTCCAGCAGGTGCGCTTCGGTCGGCAACGTGGCGATGAACGCCCTGTCCAGTCCGATGGGCACCACCTCCCAATCGCCGGTGTAGATGGCATGATCCGCCATGAACAGTGCACGTTTGGGCAGCTCCAGGGTAAAGGTGCGGTCGGCCTGTACGATTGCATCCCGGTCATTGCGCCCATTGTCGTCAGCGAACAGACCAGAGGGCATGTCAATGGCCAGCACCTGGTTTGGCCGGGCATTGAGTGCCGTGACGATGGTCTTCAACCAGCCGGTGATCGGCCGTTGCAAACCGGTTCCGAACAGGGCGTCGACCACCAAAGCCTGCGCACTGAAGGTGGGCAACTCCGATCCCTCTTCCAGGAAATCAACGCGCACCCCGGCCTCCCGGGCCCTACGGACATTGGCAGTATGATAGGCCGTGCCTCCGGTCTTGTACCTCAGCACCACCACGGAAACCTCCTGTTGGCCAGCACTGTGGAGGTTGCGTGCCACAGCCAGGCCATCGCCGCCATTGTTGCCCATGCCTGCCAAGACCACCACGGGCACATCATAGGCCAGGTGCTCCATAAGCTTGTTCGCGCAGCTGACGGCGGCACGTTCCATCAGGTTGATGGAGGCAATGGGCTCATGAGCGATGGTATAGGCCTCGGCCTGTCGCAGCTGCTCGGCAGTTAGGATGGGGATCATCGTTCCTAAGGTAGGCCGCCGGGAAAGAGGTTGGACCACGTAGGGCGGCAGGGGCCGCTTCGTAGGGCCCTACCGCACCGGGATGGCCAAGGGGCCGGAAACGAGAAAGCCCCCGTTTCCGGGGGCTTTCAGGACCAAAGCGAGTGATCCGCTTATTGGAAGTAGAAATTCACACCGATGGAGGCACCGCTCACGCCGGTGTCGATGCTGAAGTTGTTCACCTTGGTGCCGCCATCAACAGTCGTGGTGGTCACGCTGTTGTTCACGAAGCTCTCGGTGGTGGTGCTGTTGTGGCCGGTGCTGCTCATGGCGACACCCCAGGTGTACTCACCGCTGAGGGAAACCTTAGGAGCGCAGAACCACTCCACGCCGGCGAAGGCACGCAGGCCCAGGCCCATAGTGGAACCACCCTTCATCTCGGTGGTGCGGGTGCCAGGGTTGGTGGCGGTCAGCGCGTTACCGTACTCATAGGTGGTCTTGTTGCTGCCGAAGCCGATATCGAACATGGCGCCGTACACACCCACCACGCGGGTGCTGCCTACACGCTTCTCAATACCAACGCCCAGGTCGATGCCCATGAAGCCGTTCTTGGTCACATCTTCCACTTGTGCGGGAGGCGTGGTGGTGCTGGTCACATCATTCACCAACACGGTTTCCTTGTGGCTGCCGAAACCAAGGCGCACTTGGCCGCGGTACGCGGTGTTGGCATCGATGAGCTTCTTGCCACCGATCACCACCATGTTGCCATTGATGCCTGCAGCACCGCGGCTCGCGATGATGTTATTGAGGGCCACGCCACCGTTGCCCTGATGACCGTTGAACAGGTTGCCTGCGTAGTTCAGCAGGGGAGCAGCGTCGAAGGTCAGGCCCCAGTCCCCATCTTGGGACAGCCAGTTTTCTCCACGGTTGCTGGTGATCTCACCCGTTTGGGCGCTGGCCGCTGATACGGCGAAGAGCGCTGCGGCGAACAGTACAGTCTTCTTCATGACGTTTTGGTTTTGTGTGCTTTGGTTTGTAGTTGATCCCGTTTGGTCGGTCAAATCTATCCTTTCGAGGGCGCAAACTTATAAACGATCCGAACACATTTCAACTAAATATTGTTGATAGCTGCGTTTCGGTTGTTCCTCAGTGCCATTCCGCTCGAGCACTCCGGTTGGGATGCGGGGCGAATGTAGGTGATCGACGAATACCGCGATTCACCCGTTGGATTTGTTTTCCACCATGGGCACAAAGCTGAAATTGCCGTGCCGGGTGCTCTGTACCCCATTGGCACCGCGCACCAAGCTGTACATGGCCTGCCCCGCATCACCACCCACGGGGATCACCAGGATGCCCGCCAACCTGAGTTGGTCCAGCAACACTGAAGGCACCTCGGGGGCCCCGCAGGTAACGATGACCTTATCGAACGGGGCGTGCACCGGCAGTCCTTTATAGCCATCACCATGCACCAACAGCGCCCGGTACCCCATTCGGGCCAATCGTGCCTTGGTGGCAAGGTACAAGGGCTTGTGCCTCTCAATGCTGAACACCTTGGCCCCCAGTTCGCAGAGCACGGCCGTTTGATAACCGCAACCCGTTCCGATCTCCAGCACCTTCTCCCCCGGCTTCACCTGGAGCAGTTCCGACTGCACCGCCACCGTATAGGGCTGGGAGATGGTCTGGCCACAACCGATGGGAAAGGCTTGGTCCACGTATGCAAAGCGTTCGAAGGCCGTGTCGTCGATGAACTGGTGCCTGGGCACCTTGCCGATGGCGGCCAGTACACGGGCATCGGACAGGCCCTTCTGTTTCAACTCATCCACCAATTTGCGGCGCTGGCCCTGGTGGCGGAAATCGTCAAGTTTCATGCGTGCCGGCAAAGCTAGGCCACGCGCTCCCTGCCTGCCTTGTGGCATGTTGGCCGTTGCATCAGCACCGCTTCGGCTACTTTTGCCGCCCTCAATGCATACCCCCCTCCGTATTGGCGTACTGGGCGCCGGCCACCTCGGCCGGATCCATGTACAACAGCTTCGCGAGATCCCTGAATTTGAATTGGCCGGGCTCTTCGACCCGCACCCGGAGAAAGCCGGGCAGGTGAGCACCGAGTTCGACGTGCCCCGATCGGGCAGCATCAGCGAACTGATCGCACAGTGCGATGTGGTGGACGTGGTGACACCCACCATTGCGCACCATGCCTGTGTCATGGAGGCCCTGGATGCCGGGAGGCATGTGTTCATTGAAAAACCGATCGCCAATACCTTGGATGAAGCCCGGCAGCTGGTGGCACACACGCAGCGGACGGGGCTCAAGGTCCAAGTGGGCCATGTGGAGCGGTTCAACCCGGCCTTTTTGGCCGCGCAGAGCGCCCTGAGCCAGCCCATGTTCATAGAAACCCACCGCCTGGCGGAATTCAATCCGCGGGGCACCGACGTGAGCGTGGTGCTGGACCTGATGATCCATGACCTGGACATCATCCTGCATGTGGTGGGCGCACCGGTGGACCAGGTGCATGCCAGTGGCGTGGCGGTGGTGAGCGACACACCGGACATCGCCAACGCACGCATCACATTCACCAACGGCTGCGTGGCCAACCTCACCGCCAGCCGGATCAGCCTGAAGAAGATGAGGAAAAGCCGGTTCTTCCAGAAGGATGCCTACATCGCCGTGGACATGCTGAAGAAGCAGACCGAGATCATGCGCATGCGCACGGTGGAAACGCCGGACCCCTTCGCCGTGACCATGGACCTGGGGCCGGGCAAAGGCCACCGGGAGATCACCTTCGACAAGCCGGAGATCCCGGCCACCAATGCGATCCGCGAGGAACTGCGCTCCTTTGCCCAAGCCATTCAAACGGGGCGCCAACCCGAAGTTCCCGCGCAAGACGGGCTGGCCGCGTTGGAACTGGCCCACCGTGTGCTGGCGGCCATGGAGATGCGCACCGCCTGATACTCCATACTGATCGCTCAGACCGATGCGTTACCCGCACAGGAACACCATGACCCGCGCCCTGCCCTTGGTAGGCCTTTGTTGCTTGCTGCTCGCCTCCTGCAAGAAGGATGGCGAAGTGCCGGCGTACATCCAAGTGGACACCCCCGAGGTGGTGGCCGATGATGGACAAGGCACCAGCTCGAAGATCACCGACCTGTGGATATTCGTGAACGACCAACCCGCCGGGGTATGGCAACCCGGCCGCCGGATCCCTTTGATCGCCAAGGGCAACAGCACCGTGAAGCTCATCGCCGGGGTGCGCCGCAACGGCATCACCGACGACCGCATCCAGTACCCGTTCTATGCCACGTGGCAACAGCAAGTGCAGTTGGTCCCGGAACAGACCGTGGTGCTGGCACCCGTGGTGCATTACTTCAGCAACCTCAACTACTGGCTGGCGGACTTCAACACCGGCTTGCGCTTTGACACCCTGCTCTGCTCGGCCACCATGCAATTGGTGCCCTCCGACAGCACATTGGTCGGCCAAGGCACCCAGCATGGCCGCATCGTGCTGGACAGCGGGCATTCCATCTACAGGGGCGTCAGCAGCGGTGATGCCTTCACCAACACCGGCAGCTCCGCCTTCCTGGAACTCGACTACCGCAGTGACACCCGCCTGCTCGTGGGCGTCCGCTACACCGCATCGGGCTCACAATACGAGGTGGCCTATGTGTACGCCTTGCCCACCAAACAACCGGACGGCAGCATGCCCTGGAACAAGCTTTACGTGGACCTTGCCGAGCCCTGGAACGTGCCTGGCGCCCTGGACAAGCGCTTCTTCATCAAGGCTGAATTGGAGAACGGGGCCACCACGGGGATCGTGGAAGTGGACAACATCAAGCTGGTGCGCCCCTGACCATGACGCGGAGAACCTTGATCCTGCTGTACGTAGCCTCCGACCTGGTGGCAACGGGCGCGGCATGGACCCTGTTCTTCCTGTTCCGCAAGCTCTATATGGAACCGTTGAAATTCAACCACCCGGTGGAAGTGGCTTTGGATGCGCGGTTCTGGCTGGGGCTGCTGGTGATCCCCCTGTTCTGGGTGCTGCTGTTCACGGCCATGGGCGGCTACACCGAACTCCTCCGGCGCTTCCGCACCAAGGAACTGGAACAGACCCTGCTGGTGAGCTTCATCGGGTCCATCATCATCTTCTTCGCCCTGTTGCTCGATGATGTCATCGCCACGCCCGCGTATTACTACTACTCATTCGGGGTGCTGTTCAGCCTGAACTTCTTCCTGCTCTTCGGGCTCCGGTTCCTGCTCACCAGCCGCACGGTGAAGCGGGTACACGACCGGCGGATCGGGTTCAACACGGTGCTGGTGGGCGGAAGCGAACGGGCCATCTCCATCCACCAGGAGATCGAAAGCCTGCCAAAATCACCGGGCAACCGTTTTGTGGGCTTTGTGAGCGTGAACGGCTGCGACCGGCAATTGGTGGAAACCGGGCTGCCCTTGTTGGGCAAATGGAGCGAACTTCGCTCGCTGATCCCCCGCTACCAGGTAGAAGAAGCCATCATTGCGGTGGAGAGCAGCGAACACGACCACATCAGCAGGATCCTCAACGAGCTCGACGCCACCGCCGTGCGGGTGAAGATCATCCCCGACATGTACGACATCCTGGCGGGCAGCGTGAAGATGACCAGCATCTTCGGTGCACCGCTGATCGAGGTGAACGCCCAGATCATGCCCGCATGGCAGTTCTCCGCGAAGCGCGCGTTCGACATCCTCTTCAGCGCATTCGCCTTGGCGCTGCTCTCCCCGGTCTTCATCCTCTTCGCCCTGCTGGTGAAATTCTCCAGTCCCGGCCCGGTGATCTTCCGCCAACAGCGCATCGGCAAATTCGGCAAGCCGTTCCAGATCAAGAAATTCCGTACGATGTACACCGATGCGGAGCAGAACGGACCCCAGCTCAGCAGCCGCACCGATCCGCGCATCACCCCCATCGGCCGATGGCTGCGGCGCACCCGCATGGATGAACTGCCCCAATTCTGGAACGTGCTGGTGGGCGACATGAGCCTGGTGGGCCCACGGCCCGAGCGCCAATACTTCATAGACGCCATCCTGCAGGTGGCCCCGCACTACCGCCACCTGCACAAGGTGCGCCCGGGCATCACCAGTTGGGGGCAAGTGAAATTCGGCTATGCCGAAAGCGTGGACCAGATGGTGCGCCGCTTGAAGTACGACATCCTGTACATTGAGAACATGAGCCTGGGCGTGGACCTGAAGATCCTCGCCTACACCGTGCTCATCATCTTCCGGGGCGACGGCCGGTGAACCGTTCCAAGACCCGCCCTCGGACGAAGAGACTTGAAGCGCTGCCCGTCTTCCGTGCCGAACCCTATTTTCGCCGCATGAAGATCTCCGTCATCGGCGCCGGCCAAATGGGCAACGGCATTGCGCACGTCTTTGCCCAAGGGGGCCACCACGTTACGCTCGTCGACATCGCCCAGGCCAGCTTGGACAAAGCCTTGGCCACCATCGGCAAGAACATGGACCGCCAAGTGGCCAAAGGCGGCATGGACGAGGCGGCCAAGGCTGCCGCGCTGCAACGGATCAGCACCAGCACCAACACCGCCAACGGTGTGCAGGGAGCCGAGCTGGTGGTGGAGGCAGCCACGGAGAACGTGGAGCTGAAACTGAAGATCTTCAGGGACCTTGACACGCATGCCCCCGAAGGCTGCATCCTGGCCACCAACACCAGCAGCATCAGCATCACCCGCATTGCGGCGGCCACCCAGCGGCCAGCCCAGGTGATCGGCATGCACTTCATGAACCCCGTGCCCGTGATGAAACTCGTGGAGGTGATCCGCGGCTACGACACCACCGATGCCGTGACCGCCACGGTGATGGACCTGGGTCGCGCCATCGGCAAGGTGCCCGTGGAAGTGCACGACATGCCGGGATTCGTGGCCAACCGGATCCTGATGCCCATGATCAATGAGGCCATTGAAACGCTGTTCCAAGGCGTGGGCGGGGTGGAGGAGATCGACACGGTGATGAAGCTGGGCATGGCCCACCCCATGGGACCCCTCCAGTTGGCCGACTTCATCGGGCTGGACACCTGCCTGGCCATCCTGCGCGTGTTGCACGAAGGCTTCGGCCAACCCAAGTATGCACCCTGCCCCTTGCTGGTGCAGATGGTCACTGCGGGCAAGATGGGTGTAAAAAGCGGCGAGGGTTTCTATCGCTACACCGCAGGCAGCAAGGAACTGACAGTGGCACCTGCATTCGCCCGCTGAGCGATGTGGCGGAATGGGCTGGCGGCAGGAGTGCTGGTCGGGCTGGCCGCGTGCAACGGAACCGGAAATGGCACGGCAACGGACCCACGCGCCTCAGGGCCGGACCAGCAGCTGCAAACCCGCTGTTTCACCGGTCCTGTGTCGGGAAGCGGCCCGGTTGCGCCGGGAATAGGACCCGTACCGCCTGATTCGGCCTATATCCAACTGGACCAGTTGGGCGACCTGGTCACCGGCATTTATTCCCGATTCCCGGGCCGTGCAGCCCCGGTCACCGGCAGCTTCACCGGCACCCTGGAAGACGGGCAGATCACGGCGCTCCACACGGAGATCACCGCTGGCGATACCATCCGCACCGAACTGGTCCTGCGTGTAGAGAACGACGGCCTGCGCTTGGGCCACGGTGAGCAACTGCTCACCGAGGGCATCCTCCTGTTCCGGGACAAAGGCAAACTGGCCTTCGGGCCGTTGATGCGCGCTACAGCGTGCCGCTGAAGACCTTCCATTCGCCCCGGGCCGGGCATGTTCCACCCATCTGAAAGGAAATTTCCCCACGCCAGGCCGTAGGTGGGGACCGGCACCTACCTTGGTGCATCCTGAACCCATCCTGCATGACCCATCGCTTCCTACGCACCGCCCTCGTACCGCTGCTGGCCCTCAACGTGGGCCTCAGCAGTGGCCAAAGCACGCCCATCGCGGAATTCGCCACGGACGCCGCGGGAGGTCCCTCCGCGGCCGTGGCCATGGGCGGCAAGCTCTACTTCACGGCCTACGATGAAGCACACGGCCGGGAGTTGTGGGTAACGGACGGAAGCAGCGAAGGCACGTACCTGGTGAAGGACATCAAACCGGGCATTGGCAGCGGGCTCACCGACATCTTCGACCTGCTCGCCCTTGCCGTGGACGACGAACTCTACTTCAGGGCCGACGATGGGGTGAGCGGCAATGAACTCTGGCGCAGTGATGGCACCGAGGCCGGCACCACGTTGGTGAAAGACCTCCAAGGCGGCTTCTACGGAAGCAACCCCGGGAGCTTTGCCGAGGTGGACGGCATGCTCTTCTTCACCGCCTTCAGTGGAAGCCAACTGTGGCGGAGCAACGGCACCGCCAGCGGCACCCAGCTGGTGCGCACCTTCAGTGTGGCCACTTGGCTGTTCGGGCACCAAGGCACACTCTATTTCGCAGGCGATGCCGACAACACGGGCCAGGAACTGTGGAAGAGCAACGGCACCTTCAACACCACCGAACGCGTACGCGACCTCAACGGTGCGATCGGTGCCTCACTGCCGGTGAACTTCCACTCGGCGGGCGACCTGTTGTACTTCGATGCGGTGACCGGCACGGGCTGGGAACTGTGGCGAACGGACGGCACCCAGGAGGGCACCGTGCTGGTAAAGGACATCAACCCCGGCGGGGCCAATGGTACCTTGAACAGCTATGCCAACGTGGCCAAAGCCAACCTCGGCGACACCCTCTATTTCCGCGCCAACGACGGCCTTCACGGCCATCAGCTCTGGCGTACCAACGGAACGGAGGCCTCTACCGTACGCGTATCCAACCTCCCGGACGGAGTGGATGCCTCGTGCAGGTTCCCGATCAACGCGGGCCAAGTGCTGATGAACAACTACATCACGGACCGTTGGTGGGCATATGACCCGGCCACGGACACCACCTTGCAGACCAACTATCCATCGGCCTACTACTTCAACTGGGCCGGCAAGTACGTGTTCTTGGAGCAGTCCCTGTTCTACGCAGGGAAGGACACGGCGTATGGGTGTGAGCTCTGGCGTGCCGATGGCCAGCCGGGCGATGCGCACCGCACGCAGGAGACCCACTTCACCGACAATTGGCTCGCCACGGCGGAACAACCGTTCACCTCCCTGCTGGGCAGCACCTACGGCAAGGTCCTCTTCACCCAAGCCCGATCGGCCTACAACCTGCATGTACCCATGTTCAGCCATGATCCGGCAGGCATGTACTGTCCTCCTCCATACTCCGCCCTTGGCATACCCGTGGCCGGGGCGGGCTTGCATGTGGTGATCGCACGGTGGGCGGATTATGGAGAGAAACTAGTGCGCTACCGGCCGCCGGGGTCGCTGCTGTGGGAAACCACCACCACCAACACGGGCTTCGCGGAGCTGGATGTGGATGCCGGCCAGCCGTTGGAATTCAGCGTGAAGGTGGATTGCGATGGAGCGTGGTCCGAATGGAGTCCGTTGTTCAGCTATGATCCGGCGCAAGTCCCCACAGGCCTCTACCAGGAGGGCAGCATTGTGGCCGACCGTGGGGAGAATGCCACCACGATGCGGATCTACTGGACACGCACCCCGCAGGTGGTGGCCATGCAGCTGCGCTACCGGCCCTACGCGACACCGGGCCAGCCATGGCAATTCGCGAGCGACACCACGGGCATGCGGCGGCTCACCAACCTGGAGCCAGAAACCCTGTATACCTACGACTACCGCTTCAACGACGGTACAGTGTGGAGCCCGTGGTCCTCCGCATCGTTGTACTTCACCACGCACACCCCCGATCTCACCACGGCCATTGGGACAAACGATGCGGTCAGCCTCTCCGTGATGCCCAATCCGGCCATGGACCACCTGTACGTGCGGGGTGTGGGTGATGCCGTGGAACAAGCCGTGATCCTGGATGAACTGGGTCGCGCGGTGTGGCGAGGACCCGTGGTGAACGGCATGTTGTCCATTGGGCACCTTAAGGCGGGCAGCTATGTACTGGTCCTTTAAAGCGAAGGCCGCGTACGCAAGGCACGCTTCGTAAGGTCTTAGTGCGGGCCGGGGTGAACGCTTTCCCGGGGGGTCCACGCGCGCCCGCGCAGGGCGTAGCCGGGAAGGAACGCCATGCGCAGGAGCCTCAGGGTTGCCCGTTCAAGCCAGGGAGCCGGGCATTAATTGGTGTACACCACCGGTGTGGCCACGCCATACCGGCGCTGGAGGCGGGCTTTGCGCTTCTCCAGGCGGGCCAGTGCCTTGTCCGTCCGCGCTGCGCGTGGAATGGTGGCCAACTCCCCGTTCTGGATGCGGCGCACCACGGATTCCACCAACCGGTCATCGCCTTCAGGGTCGTACTCCCCTTTGAGGTCCTGGCCGAACAGCTTTGCAATGCCCTGCCACATCCACGCCTGGAATGAACCGCGCAGCTGCTGCACCAGTTCATAGCCGGTATGGCCGGTTTCACGATCGATCAGCTTCACCAGGATGTGGCCTTGGGTCACCGTCATTTCCTTCAGGTCTCCCTCGAACTCGGCCTTCAGTTCCGCCTCGGCCAACTTCAGGTACATCTCCCTGTCACGCTCGCTGCCGATGTTGGACAGGTCGTGCTCATACTCACCCAACAGCTTGGCCGTGATCTGCGCGTAGGGATACACCTTCTGCACATAACGGGTGATGCGGTCCGTGCGTTTGGCCTGCCGGCGCAACCGCGCGGACATGCGTGCCACCACCTCCACCTCGGGCAAGGAGAACGCCAACAGGGTATCTCCGCTCTCCACCACCACACGCACGGGTCCTGCGTCCGTTTGGGCACAGGCCGGAGCCATGCACAAACCACAGCCGAGCAGCAGTGAAAAAGACAGGCGGTTCATCCCTCAGTGATCACGAAGGTACCCATGGAACGGTGCCCGGCGCAAGGGGTTGGCCCGCCCCGACGAACCGCCTGCGGGTACCTACCGACGGCGCAACCACCAGGACGAAAGACCGGATGCCTCCTTGGCCGCCGGGTTCATGGACTGCTCATCGGCCTGCAGCAAAGCAGCCGCCACCAAGGCCGCAGCTTCTCTTTCAACGGGGTCGTTGCCTTCCAGCATTTCGGGCCTGAAATGGTCGCGTACAAAGAGTGTATCGTACCGGCCTGTGCGGAAGGCCGGGTGGCCCATTACGAAGCGGCAGAACGGCAAGGTGGTCTCCACCCCGCTGATGGCGTAGTCGTCAATGGCGCGTTCCATGCGGGCAATGGCCTCCTCGCGCGTGGCCCCGTGCACGATCAGCTTGGCGATCATGGGGTCGTAGTGGATGGGGATGGCCATGCCTTCCTCGAATCCGTCGTCCACGCGCACACCGGGCCCTTGGGGCAGGCGGTAGGTGGAAAGGGTGCCGATGTCGGGCAGGAAGTTGTTGGAGGGATCCTCGGCATACACGCGCACCTCAATGGCATGCCCGTCGATCTGCAGGTCCTCCTGGCCAAAGGCCAGCTCCTCCCCTTGCGCCACATGGATCTGCTCCTTCACCAAGTCCAGGCCGCTGATCAATTCGGTCACCGGGTGCTCCACTTGCAGGCGGGTGTTCATTTCCATGAAGTAGAACTCTCCGCTGGCGTCCAAGAGGAACTCCACGGTACCGGCGCCTGTGTAGTTCACGCTTTTGGCCACGTTCACCGCAGCCTCGCCCATGCGTTGGCGAAGCTCCGGGGTGAGCACGGCGCTGGGCGCTTCCTCGATCACCTTCTGGTGCCGGCGCTGGATGCTGCATTCACGCTCGAAGACATGGACGGTGTTGCCGTGCATGTCGGCCAGCACCTGCACCTCAATGTGGCGCGGGCCGGCCACGAATTTCTCAATGAACACGCTGCCGTCGCCGAAAGCATTCTGCGCTTCACTGATGGCGCGTTCCAGCCCTTCCTTCAATTCACTTTCCCGCTCCACGATGCGCATGCCTTTACCACCACCTCCGGCAGCCGCCTTGATGAGGATGGGGAAACTGATCGTCTTTGCCACGGCCATGGCCTCCTCCAAACTGCTCACGGCACCATCGGTCCCAGGAACCAAGGGCACGCCGTGGTGCTTCACCGCTTCTTTGGCGGCGAGCTTGTCGCCCATGATCCGCATGGCTTCGGGTGAAGGCCCGATGAAGATGACCCCCGCCTTGGAAAGGGCCTCGGCGAAGGCCCCGTTCTCGCTCAGGAATCCGTAACCCGGGTGCACGGCATCCACATGGAGGTCCTTGCACACCTTGACGATTTTCTCGATCACCAGATAGCTCTCCTTGCTGGGAGGCGGGCCGATGCACACGGCCTCGTCCGCGGCGCGGACGAAGGGGGCGCTGCGGTCGGCCTCGGAATACACGGCCACGGTGGCAATGCCCATTTCCTTGGCGGAGCGCATGATGCGCAAGGCGATCTCGCCGCGGTTGGCAACCAGTATCTTCTTAATGCTACGCTGCTTCATTGGAGAGGAACAAGGGCACGAAGATGCGGGGAAAGTTCGTAGCGGCCCGTGCGCATTGCTTGGAACCGGGGCCCGTGGGCACCGCCTGTTACAGGCAACGCATGCCACGCACGCCCCGGCCGCGAACACAACGCCACTTTCAGGCCGGATTACCTTGGCACCGCCCACAGGGGATACGCTGAATGAACCACCTGCCCGCCCTGATCGCGGACCTCGGCCTGATCCTCTCGGTGGCGGCCATCACCACGCTGGTCTTCAAGAAGATCAAGCAGCCCCTGGTGCTGGGCTACCTCATTGCGGGCATGTTGGTAGGCCCGCATGTACCGGTGTTGCCCACGGTGCTGGATGAGGCCAGCATCAAGGTATGGTCCGAGTTGGGGGTGATCTTCCTCTTGTTCAGCCTGGGTTTGGAGTTCAGCTTCAAGAAAGTGGCGAAGGTGGGCGGCTCCGCCGGCATCACCGCGCTGGTGGCCGTGGGGATCATGCTCAGCGTGGGTTTCTTCACCGGGCAGGCCATGGGCTGGAACAGCATGGACAGCCTCTTCCTGGGGGGCATCCTGTCGATGTCCAGCACCACCATCATCGTTCGCGCTTTGGATGAACTGGGCCTGAAGACACAGGCCTTCGCAGGGGTGGTGGTGGGCGTGCTGGTGATTGAGGACGTGGTGGCGGTGCTGTTGATGGTGCTGTTGAGCAGTTTGGCGGTGAGCCGGCAATTCTCCGGCGTGACCATGTTGTGGGAATTGGGCAAATTGGGCTTCTTCCTGGTGTTGTGGTTCGCGGCCGGGGTGTTCCTGATCCCCAGCCTGCTGGAACGCATGCGCAAGCTGATGAACGATGAGACGTTGCTGGTGGTGTCCGTGGCGTTGTGCCTTTCCATGGTGGTGCTGGCGGTGAACGCGGGCTTCAGCGCGGCCTTGGGCGCCTTCATCATGGGCGCGCTCCTGGCCGAGACCTTGTTGGCGGAACGGATCGAGCACCTGGTGTTACCGGTAAAGGACCTCTTCGGGGCGGTTTTCTTCGTGTCCGTGGGCATGTTGCTGGATCCACGGGTGTTGGTGGAGAACTGGGGCCAGGTGCTGCTGGTCTCCCTTGTGGTGATGGTGTTCCAGCCTTTGAGCGCGATGATCGGTGCCACCATCGCCGGCGAGCCCTTGAAGCGTTCTGTGCGCACCGCCCTGTGCCTTTCGCAGATCGGGGAATTCTCCTTCATCATCGCCACCTTGGGCCTCACCCTGGGTGTCACCAGCAGTTTCCTCTACCCCATTGCCGTGGCCGTATCGGCCGTCACCACGTTCACCACCCCGTTCCTCATCAAGGCGTCGGAACCGGCCTCGGCCTGGCTGGAAAAGGCACTGCCGGTGCAACTGCGAACCGCTTTGGCGCGGTACAGCCAGCAAACGGACCAAGTGAAGGAGACCAGTGCCTGGCATTCGCTGCTGCGTTCCTATGTGGTGAATCTTGCGGTGTTCGGCGTGCTGAGCCTGGCCGCGGTGCTGGGCGCAGGTCCGGCCTTCATCAAACTGTTCGGCGCGGGGTTCATGGGCATGGACGGCCAGGTGATGGCCGGGCTGGCCACCTTTGTGCTGGTGATCCCCTTCATCTGGGCCATGTCCTTGCGCCGGATCGGCCGGAACGCCTACCGCCAACTATGGGTGAACAAACGGGAGCTGCGCGGCCCGTTGGTGGTGCTGGAGTTGGCCCGCCTTGGGGCTGCCGTGATGGTGCTCTCCATCCTTGTAAACGTGTTCTTCAGCACCCGTTGGGCCCTGATCGTGCTGGTGCTGCTGATGGCCATGGTGGCGGCATTGTTCCGGCAGCGCTTCTACAAGTTCTACCTCCGCGTGGAACAACGCTTCATGCGCAACCTGAACCAGCGGGAACTGGGCCGCAAACGCACGGACCTGGCCCCATGGGACATGCACTTGGCCGAGCTGCGGGTGAAGGAGGATTCCAACGCCACCGGCCACAGCCTGCAGGAACTGGCCCTGCGCGAAAAACACGGGGTGAACATCGCCCTGATCGAACGCGTGAGCGGGCATACCCTCACCGCACCGGGCCGCAATGCCCGCCTGTTGCCCGGCGACCACCTGCTGGTGATCGGCACCGACGAACAGCTCAAAAGCCTGCAAACCGAGCTGGACGTGCCCCGCACCAGTCCCGAGCTTCCCGGCACGGCCAAGGAAGACATCCGCCTGAAGCGTTTCCGCATCACCCCACAATCGCCCTTGGTGGGCATGCGCATCCACGACAGCGGCCTGCGCGATGAAGCCAAGGCCATGGTGGCGGGCCTGGAACGCGGGGAGCAGCGCATCACCAACCCGAGCGGCACGTGGGTGCTTGCGCCCAACGACGTGGTGTGGTTGGTGGGCAACGGCGAGAAGATACGTGGCTTCATGGAGGATCGGAAGGCGGTGCGGGAGTGATGATCCGCGCACCGGTCGGCACCGGGCCCGCTTGATGGCACCCTGGAGCCAAGCCATGAACCGGGGAACACGACATCGGACGAACAGCAGGGATCGCCCCACCTGGCACGCCGGGCTCGAGGCACCCACCTCCTGACCCAAGTCAGGAGGCCGCGCAAATTCTGGCCTTAGCTTGCACCAAAGCAGGAGCTGTGCAAGAAAGCAGGCCCTAGAAACGGGAAAAGACCGATCATGAAGTACACGGAGAACTACGAAGGCATCAAATTGGATGTGCAAGCGGTGGACATCAACGTGGATGCGGCGGTGCAGGAGCGGATCCGGAAATTGCTCTCGCGTTTAGGCCGGTATTACAGAGGGATTACCCATGCGGACGTGTATTTGGAAGACAAGGACACCAAATCCACCAAGCAAAAGCAAGTGAGCATCCGCTTGGGTGTTGCAGGGCAGGATCCCTTCGCTGCGGAATACGGCGACGAATTCATGGCCTTGTTGGCAGCCGTGGAGGAGAAGCTGCGCAGGCAGTTGGAGAAACGATAGCCTCCCGTATTGCCCATGGCAAAGGCCAAGCCCCCCGACGAAAAAAGTCCGCTGAAAGACCTGGTCTCCCTGGAAGGAAGCAAGGCGCTTGTGACTGGCGCTGCCAACGGTATTGGCAAGGCGATCGCCATGCGCCTGGCGGAAGCCGGAGCTGAACTGGTACTCATAGACTACGATCCGACCAGCTTGCAGCAACTGGGGGATCAGCTGGCCCGGCACCATCACGCGCCGGAACTGCACGTGATGGACCTCACGCGGAAGGCGGCGATCGATGCATTCTGGAAGCACCGCGATAAGCAGGACATCGACATTTTGGTGAACAATGCGGGCATCTATCCCTTCAAACCGTTCTTGGATCTTGACGATGAGTACCTGGCCAAGGTGATGGACACCAACTTGTTCTCCGTGTTGTGGATGAGCCAGGGCTTTCTGCGGAACCGGATCAAGAAAGGCGGGGTGATCGTGAACATCGGTTCGGTGGAGGCAATCATGCCGTTCAAGAAGGATGTGGTGCACTACTCGATGAGCAAGGTGGGCGTAATCGCCCTCACGCGCGACCTGGCCCGGGATTTCGGCAGCAAAGGATTCCGGGTGAACGCGGTGATCCCGGGCGGCATCATGACGGAAGGCACCAAGGCCTCGGCCAAAAGGGCCATTATGACCATGGACACCCGGCTGATGGCTGACTCCTATAACTTCTACCAGCGCTTGCCGATCGGGCGTTTCGGAAATGCGGACGAAGTGGCCCGCATGGTGCTGGTGCTTGCCTCCGACCTGGCCAGCTATGTCCATGGGGCGTTGGTGCCGGTAGACGGTGGATTCCTCTCGGCCTGAGATCCAAGCATCACCCGCCGACCACACTTCATTGGCCCGATCTTTGGCTTCGGCCTTCCCATGCGCATCCCCACCGCCTTTCTCGCCTGCACCACTTCCCTCCTGCTCGCCGCGCAGGGCCGGGAAAGCACCATGAAAACCGACACCGGCACCGTGGTGCTTCATTGGTTCACCACCGGCCAGCTGAGCAGCAAGGCCTGGATGGATGCCAACGACCGCTGGGGCCACACATGGGCCTACGATCGCAGCGGGCAGGTGATCTTTCACCGGCAGACGCGCAAGATCGCCGGCCACGCCAGCGTAAGCTTCAGATACCATCCCAACGGTGCGGTGAGCCGGGCCGAAGTGAGCGACGCGCCGGACGGCGGCATTCAGTGGTACAAAAGCACCACCTCGTTCGATCCCGATGGAAAGCAGACCGGCTTCAGCGAGGAAGGCTGGGACAATGAGGGCCCGATCCACCCGGGCATTGTGAAGCCGCAACGCCCGGTGATCAAGCCGGGAACCGTGTATGGGGCGGTGCGCGAGCAGCGCCTGTCCACGAACGAATACTTCGTGGTGGCCCGGAAGAATTGCCGCGTGCAGCTACGCCCCAAGCAGACCAGCCCCGGTGCCAAGGACATCGACGCCACGCTGCTGAAGGGCGATACCCTGCGCGGGGGCACCTATAGCCTGGGCGAGCGCTTCGACCCACCCTTGGAGCAGGTGGCCGTTACGGCCACCAACCGCCGCGGCAAGCCGAAATACAAGGTGTTGCGGGTGGACAGTGTGCAGGTGAGCGCGGAGCAACGGAGGTGGTATTTGATCGTGGGCAGGTGAGGGAAGAGCCGCTGAGGCGCGGAGGCGCAGAAATCCTTAACCGCCAAGACGCGAAGACCGCTTGATCCTCGAAGTGCCAGGAGAATGCACGGTGGCGGTGAAGAACTCACGCGAAGACGCGAAGGCGCGAAGATGAGCGGGTGACGGAGGCTTGCCCTTTGAGGACCTAGGGGCGCGGAGGATGGAGCGCATGGAGATCCGTAGCGTTCGTTGCACCGTGGCGGGAGAAAACGCATGTCCTTCGCAAAGGGGCCGGATGAGGCTTCGTGCGCCTTGCTCAAAGCACTTCCCAATCCTCCACTTCACCGGGCACCAGGCAGAATAACGGGTGCAGCCGCATAGGCTGAAGCACTTCCTTGCCGTAGCCTTGCAGGTCGCGTACCTTCAGCTTGTTCAGAAGGTGCGCCTTCTCATAGGCAAACTGTCCCTTGGTAACGGTCAATGGCGCATGCTTGGCGGCATGGTCGCACTTCCACGGATCGAACTTATAACCGCGCGCCACCGCCTCGGTATACACCACGGCAAGGTAGGCGTTGATGGCGGCGATGGGGTCCACCGCCTGTTTGAAGCGGTGTAGCTGGGGATGCTTCGTGTAGCCCTTGGTGCGGCCTTCCAGCACATGCTTGGCCAATAGCGATTCCCGCCACAGTGCCACCAGGCCCTTGGCATCGAGGTGTTGCGGGTGGATGGACCAGATGCGCATGGTGCGAAGATCGATAAGGATGACCGTGATCGGGACCTTATGGGGATCTTACACCGCATCAAAGACCCTTTGAGACCCTGATGGGGCTCTCAAGCAAGGCACTGCGACAAGGTCACCTCTGGGAAGCCTTGAAGGGCGGCTGGGGAGGCCTTGACGGGGCCCTGATGGGCTCAATCTTCCTGCGGCCCACCCAGCGCATCGTAATCAAACCCCGCGCGGGCCATGGCGCGGCGCGCGGCCCCGATGGCCTTGGGCGAAGGGTTGGGCGGGTGTACAGGCGTGGCCGGCACTTGGGCGAGGCGGTCCAGCAATACATTGGTCTGTTGCGACGTCAGGCTTTCGCAGGCATCGTACATGCCGCCGGGCTCTTCTTCCAGCCGGTCGTGCAAGTCCAGCACATGCACGATCACCTTCCTCAGCGCGAGGCTGGGCGGGATCACCATTAGCGAGGTGAGCGCTCCGTGGTCCAGCCGCAGCTTGCCTTGGATGGGCAGCGGTGCGCCGCTGTTGGCTTCCTGGGCCGCGGGAAAGAAGATCTTCTCCTCCATGCCGATATGCCGCAGCAGTCCCGTGCGGAACGCATCGTACTGCTCGTGGTCGATGGCGGCCGGGTTGGCAAAAGCCGCGTCCATGATGGCCTCCAAGCGGCGGTGGTCGTTGGTGAAGAAGGCGTGGAGGGGTCTGTTCATGATATATATGGTCCACGAATCCTTTGGGCTTCGCCTACTGCAAAGATCACCCCTTCGTTTTCGTCACCCGCACTTCCCACACCTCCGGTCCGGCCTGCAAATACTTCCACGTAAAGGGTTCCTTGCTTTCCGCCTCGATCTGGTAGTAAAGCGGCTTTGGGTCATGGTCGTTGGTGAAGATGAAGGCCTCGCCGGGCTTCAGTGCGTCGAAGGAATCGAACACCATTTCATGGCGCTTGGCCGGGTGAAAGGGGCGCACATCGAAAGTGTTCACCACTGTTCCGAATACGGCGCTTTGCTGCTCCTGTTTCCTCACGTGCACCACCCATTCCCCGGGTTCCTGCTTCTTGTAGGTCCAACTGTACTGGCCTGCGAAGCGCGCTTGGAAAATGGCGTGGATCTCCTCCGGTTCCTGTGCGGCGATCAGCTCCATCACGTGGCCTTCCTCCATCATGCCGTAGCGGTGGAACACCACGTGCTTCCAGTCTTCATCGGCCACCTTCCGCAGGTCCATGAGGGTGGAAATGTCGGTGAACTCGCGGCCCACGGAGGCTTCGGTGCGGGTCACCTTCACCTTCCAATCGCGGCCGCCGCGCTGCAGGTATTCCCAGCCCACCACATCGCCGTGGATGGAACGGAACTCGTAGAACAGCGGCAATGGATCGTGGTCGTTGATGAAGGTGAAGCTTCCACCCACGGGCAGTTCCTTGAACAGTTTGAGCAGGGTGCGGTGCCTTTCGATGGGCACCCATACGCGGACATCGAGTGCCTCGGGGAGGTGAAGGGTGTTGGACATGTTGTTGAGCTTGGCACAGCGGCGGATCACCGCTGTAGCTGCTGATTGTGTTGAATGGTGGCAAGATATCGGGCGGGATCCGCCCAGCATCTGATGAAGGTCAGCCGGCTGCCCGAGCAACCTGTGCAAAGTTGACCAGCGTCACCCCGTTGATCGGCCCGAACATGCTTACTTGGCCACAAATCCGCTCCATGCGCCTTCCCACTTGCTTCCCGGTGTTGCTCCTTCCCTCCATGCTTTTCTGCCAGGTGATGCAGCCGCTGGCAATACCGCCCCTGCTGGAGCAGGACACCATGCACCTGACAGTGGCGGCTCATACGCACCAGTTCTATCCGGGGATCAACACGCCCACCTATGGCGTGAACGGACCCTACCTGGGCCCTACGCTGGTGCTGCACCGGGGCGACACGGCGCGGATCGTGGTGGAGAACCAGTTGAGCGAGATCACCACCATGCACTGGCACGGCATGCACGTACCGGGCGAGATGGACGGCGGACCGCACAGCATCATTGAGCCGGGTGCGAGCTGGATGGCCGAGTACCCGGTGAAGAACCCGGCGGGCACCTACTGGTACCATCCGCACCCGCATTTGCTCACGGCCAAGCAGGCGAACCGGGGCGTTGCGGGATTCCTGATCGTGCGTGATGACGAGGAGGCTCAATTGGACCTGCCCCGCACGTATGGCGTGGACGACATACCCTTGGTGATCCAGGACAAGAAGTTCACCGGCACCGGTGAAATGGCGGAATACCCCGTTGGCGATTCACTTTGGGTGAACGGAACGCCCAACGCCTACCTGGAAGTGCCCGCACAAGTGGTGCGGATCCGCTTGCTCAATGGTTCCATCGCACGGATCTTCCGCCTGGGTTTCGCGGACGACCGGAGCTTCGCGGTGATCGCCGGTGACGGCGGCCTGCTTCCCGCGCCAGCGGCAACAAACCGACTGATGCTAAGCAACGGCGAGCGCGCGGAAGTGCTCCTGGACCTCAGCGGCCTGGAAGGCGACAGCCTGTTGTTGATGAGCTACGGCAACGAGCTGGGGCAATCCATGCCCGGCTCGGGCAACTTCATGTTCGAAGGAAGCCTGCTCAACGGCATCGCCTTCCCCGTGCTCCGCATCCGCATTGGCGCACCCACGGTGAACCCGGTGACCGCAATCCCCTCCACCCTCGTTTCCGATCCCGCACCGGACGAATCCTCCAGCATCCGCACGCGCATAAAAACGATCACCGGCACGGGCATGGTGGCCATGGGGCAGTTCCTGATCAACGGCGAGATGTTCGACATGGACGTGGTGAATGACACCATGCTGTTGGGCAGCAACGAGGTCTGGCACTTCGTGAACAACTCCAACCTGGCGCACCCCATGCACCTGCACGGCGTTTCATTCTTCGTGCTGGAGCGCAACGGTGTGCCACCATCGCCGTGGGAACGGGGCCCGAAGGACGTGGTGCTGGTGGAAGCCGGCGAAGACGTGAAGGTGATCGTGCATTTCGGGGAACTGGCCGGTGCGGACTTCCCTTTCATGTACCACTGCCACAACTTGATGCACGAGGACCACATGATGATGCTGCAGTTCGTGGTCATGGACCCCACCACGGGGATGGATGCACCACTTGGGGATGCCGTGCAGGTGGCCTCCTCGCCCACCGGGGGCGTGGTGCACTATAAGGCCAGCCATTCCGTGGAGCACATCACCGTGCGGGATGTTTTGGGCCGCATGGTCCTCGATCGGGCAGGGCCGTTCAGCAAGGAAGGTACATTGGACCTGCCGGCTGCGGCGAAAGGGGTGTTGGTGCTGGTGCTGGAAGGGAATGGACGGCGGAGCGTGGCGCGTGTGGTAAAGGAGTGATGGATTCTCCTGCGTAAAGGTCCGCTGCGCGAGACCTTGATGGGACGCTTGGGAAGCCTGGATGCAGTTCAAGGCCGGTGAAGGTGATCGGAGATGTTTGCGCCCACGCCGACGGGTTGGTGAACCGTACTA
>JAGPDT010000047.1:0-3552 GCA_018057455.1 Flavobacteriales bacterium
GTGGCCGAGCTGGTGGCGCGCAATTCCACCGAGCGCAACAACTACCGGGTGAGCGAACGGTTGGGCCTTTGAATTTCCGGCCCGGAAGGGAACTGATGGGCAGAGGCAGGTTTTCCTTGTGCCAACCGTGGCGCGGGACGGGGTTGGCGTAGTTTTCCGGCACATGAACCGGCCCACATGCAAAGACCGCCCGGTGCCAGCGCTCCCGGGCCTTGGCGGCCCTGTTGCCAGAACGGTGCCCATGGCCTTCGTGCTCCTGCTGTTGCTCTCCCTGGTGAAGTACCTGTGGCTGGCCGGATATGCCCATCCGGTGGCCGATGACTACTGCTACGCGGCCAAATCCGCGGGATCCACCTACTGGGCGTGGAGCAGGTCCGAATGGCTGCACTGGAATGGCCGCTACACCAGCAACCTGCTGATGATCCACGGGCCGCTCACCTGGTGGGGCGACATGCTGATCGGCTACCGGTTGGTGCCTGTGTTGTTCCTGGCGTCCACTTTCCTCAGTGCCTGGTTCCTGCTGCGGCGCCTCACACGCCATGCCCTGTCCAACAGGGAAGAGCTGCTGGCCACCTTGGTCTTCCTGCTGCTCTACCTGAACCTGATGCCCGACCTGGGTGAAGGATTCTACTGGTATACGGGCGCAGCCACGTACCAGCTGGGCAGCATGCTGCTATTCGTCCACCTGGCGCTGCTGGTACCGGGCCCTGCCCGCGGCGCCGGGCAGGGCGCTTTGCTTATGCTCAATGTACTGCTGGCCGTGGCCTTGGTGGGCATGGACGAGATCCATATGCTGCTGATGCTGTGCCTGCACATGGTACGCACAGCATGGCTGTTCGGCAGAAGGAGGAACGGGTTTGGGGCCCTGGTCCTGCTGCTGGCCGCTGTGGCAGGCGCAGTGCTGATGTATTCCGCCCCGGGCAATGCCGTGCGCGGGGCCATGTTCGCCGACACCCATGAGCTGGGCCGTTCCGCGGGCATGAGCGCCCTGCAAGCCTTCCGGTTCGTGGGCCAGTGGCTGCTTTCACCGGCCCTGTTGGCGTGCGGTGCACTGTACATCCCGCTGCACCAGGTGCTGCGCGAACGGATACCCGGCTTCCGGGCCTTGTTGCGCCTCCCGGCATGGCTCGCCGTACTGCTGCCCTTCCTGCTGGTGGTGGCCACGACCTTCCCGGCGTATTGGAACACGGGCCTGTTGGGCCAGCACCGCACCATCAACGTGGCCTGTTTCCTGCTTGTCCCCTTGGTTTTCCTGAACCTGGCGATCGCGCTGGAACGGGGCATGTTGCGCAAGCTGTCCACCTGGACGCCTACGCCCGCGTTGCGCGGATCGGCCATGGGCCTGGCCCTGCTGGCCTTGAACTTCACGGGGAACGGCTTGGCCGTGCATGCCGACCTGTGGGGCGGTCGTGCAGCCGCCTACGACCGTGTGATGACCGAACGGGAAGAGCAGATGCGCGTTGCTGCAGAGGATCCATCGGTGCACGCCAGGTTCATTCCGCAATCCAAGCCGCCCCGCACCTTGCCCAGCTACGAAGGGCCGTACCTGCTGCGGGATTGGATGATGCAATGCCAAGCCAGGTTTTTCGGGGCTGAAGCAGGCCAGGTGAGCCTGCAAACGGAGCAGCCTTGATGGCATCAGAGCGACCGGGCGAATTCCACCAGGCCGGCGGCATATCGTTCCCAGGATAGTTCCTCGCGCAGCAGGGCTATGCTGCCGCGCACCTTGGCCAGGTCCTGCTCGAACAACCGGCGGATACCGGCTTCAATGCCATGGGCGGACACCGTGGGCACCAGCACACCCGCCCGGCCCCCGTCCAGCGCTTCGCGCAGGCCGCCCACGTCCGTGGCCACCACGGGCACGCCGAAGTGGTGGGCCACGGCCGTGATGCCGCTCTGGGTGGCGCTTCGGTACGGCAGCACCACGGCATCGGCGGCTCCAAAGTAGAGGGGCACTTCCGCATCGGCGATGAAGCGCGTATGCACATGGATGTTCTCCCGCAAGGGGCTGATCGCGATCTGTTGGCGGTAGGAGCTGAAATCACCATAGGGTTCACCGGCGATCACCAAATGGTAGCGTTGGTCCAGCAGGCCGAAGGCATCGATCAGCAGGTCAAGGCCTTTGTAGTTGCGGATCAAGCCGAAGAAGAGCAGTACCCGGGCCTCCGCGGGCAGGCCCAGCTGCCTGCGTGCGTCACCCGGAGGAACAGGTGCCCCGAAATGATCATAGAGCGGGTGCGGCATCCGTTTCACCCGGGCATTGGGGCAAAGGTCCCGTATGGCCTCTTCCACCGCACCGGTCATGGCCACCAGCCCGTCATTCTTCCGGAGGAACCAGCGTGTGAGCGGCTTGTCGTAGAAATGCGGCTCATGCGGAAGGGCGTTGTCCACGATGGTGATCACCTTCACGCCGGCCCGTCGCAGCTCTGTGGCCACCCTGCCCATGGCCGGGGCGAAGAAGGGCATCCAGTAGCGCAACACGGCCACCTCGGGGTTGGATTGCAGCATGCGCCGGGAGGTGCGTTTCCAACTCAACGGGTTGATGCTGTCCAGGATGCGCGAGGCCATGATCACATCCTGGGCCGCCGGATCATACTGCGAGGTGCCGGGGAAGAGCAGGTGGGGGTACTGCCGGGTGAAGGTGAAGGCCTCCACGGCGTGTTCCTTCCGCAATTCTTGCACCAGGGCCGTGCTGAACTGTGCGATGCCACCCCGGTAGGGCGGAAAGGCGGAGAGGAAGGCGAACCGCATGGGAATGCGGCGCGAAGATGAGCATCCGGCCCGAACCGGCCCTGCTGGTGCTCGTGCCGGGCTGCATGCCGCGCCCATCTCCGACCAGCCTGGCCTTCGATCTGGTGAAGTCGCTGAATCTCCGGCCGTTGAGCCCCTTTCACCGGAGCGTGTTGGCCGCTTTTCGTGGTGGAGCGCTGGAAGCAAGCAGTTCCTTGGGTTAATTTGCTTCAAATTCCCGTTGCCGCATGAACCCCTTTCTAGCGCCGCTTCCAGCGGTAGTCCTTTCACTTGCATGTGCCAGCCCTCTCGCGGCCGTGGCCTGCCCGCCGGTCCTGGGCGGAGGCGGACCTGCCAACGACTTTTGTTCAGCGGTAACGCCGGAGCCGCTCGCCGTTGGTTCCAGCCTCACTTTCACCGGCGACAACACCAACGCCACCTTCGCCGGGGATGCCGAGGCCGGGACGCTGTTGGCCCAATACCCCTCGCCCAATACCTGGCACGCCTTCATCACCACCGACTGCGCCGACGTAACGGTGAGCTACTGCGCCACCGACAGCGGCTGGAGCAACGTATGGAAACTGCTCACCACGGACTGCCCGGCACAGACCTTGATCAACCCGACCACGGTGGAGACCACCACCTGCGCCAACGGCAACTGGACCTTCACCTTCGTTGGCTTGGGCGCTGGCACTTACTACCTGCCGGTGCCCAATGTGGGCTTTGGCCAAGGCGGAGGGCCTTACAGCGTGGAAGTGAGCGCCGCGGCCTGTGCCGGCGGGCCGCCGGCCAATGACCTGTGCACGCAGGTAACGGCTGAAG
>JAGPDT010000047.1:3652-20319 GCA_018057455.1 Flavobacteriales bacterium
GTGCCAACGCCGTACCGGCCAATGACCTGTGCACGGAAGTGGTGGCTGAAGCGCTCGCCGTTGGCACCAGCCTCACCTTCACCGGCGACAACACCAACGCCACCTACGCCGGGGATGCCGAGGCCGGTACCCTGTTGGCCCAATACCCCTCGCCCAATACCTGGCATGCCTTCACCACTGCAGAGTGCAGCGATGTGACCGTGAGCTACTGCGCCACCGACAGCGGCTGGAGCAACGTGTGGAAGCTGCTCACCACGGACTGCCCGGCGCAGACGCTGATCATGGCAACCAGCCTGGATACCACCACCTGTGCCAACGGCAACTGGACCTTCAGCTTCGACCACTTGGAGGCGGGGACCTACTACCTGCCGGTGCCCAATGTGGGCTTCGGCCAAGGCGGAGGGCCCTATTCCATTGAGGTGGAGGCCGTGGCCTGCCTGCCCACCGGCATCGGGACAGGCCAAGGAACAACGGTTTGGACGGTGCACCCGAACCCGGCAACGGGGCGCTCCACCTTGACCATTGGCAACCTGGGCGCCGCCGGTGTGCTGGACTTGTTGGACATGACCGGGCGCGTGCTCATGACCCAACGGGTGGCCGGCTCCAACGGCGGCAACGTGGAGATGCCCCTGGGGAGTGGTTTGGCCGCGGGCCAGTACATACTTCGATACACCAGCTCCGACAACCAGCAAGCACAGCGGATCGTGCTGCATTGATAGAGAGGCATCCGCTGGAAGGCCCTGCACGGCCCCCAATGCGGGGATCGTGCGGGGCCTGTTGCCTCCTGGCGCCCGACCCAATTCCATCAGGGCCGTGGCACGGACCAAGAATGCCCCGGGACATGCTACATTTAGCTGGCCCAAACGCAGCGTCCATGAACAACATCCTATGCCCCTCCGACCTCTCGGCGACTTCCGAGACCGGAGTAGCCTATGCAGAACTGGTAGCGAAGCGACTGGGCGGGACCATTACGTTGCTGCATGCCATGAACAGGCACGAGAAACGGACGGACGGAGGCGAACTGGTGCGTGAAGAGCTGGAGGCGCAAGGCCATAGCGTGACACAGGTACGGGTGGATGCCCAGGTGCGTGAAGGCGAATTCATGCACATCATCGAAGAAGCAAGCCGCAACGGCCATGTGCTGATGGTGTGCGCCACCCATGGCATCCGCGGGCTGCGGCAATCCTTGTTCGGCCCCGATATCATCAAGCTGGTGCGCAAGGTGGGCATCCCCAGCCTGGTGGTGCAAAAGCAAAGCCCGCGAAGGAATGACCTGGGCACCCTTGTGATGCCCGTGGCCGGCCATGAACGGATCACGGCGCTGCTGGACGCCGTGTGCCTGTTGGCGGGGAAATTCGGCAGCACCGTGCACATCTACCAACAGCTACGGCCGGGGGAGCAACCCAGCGAAGCGCTTGAACGCAACAGGCAACTGATGGTGCAACGGCTCAGCGAAGCGGGCATTCCACACGTGGTGGTGCAGGAACCCAGCAACGGGTTCTCCGTGGGCTTCTCCCAACCCACCATCGCGTATGCGCAAAAAGTCGGCGCGGGCTGCATTGCGATCATGGCCGTAGCTTCGGAGGAGTACCGCTACATCGCCGATGCGGAGAAGGAACGGCTGCTCACCAATGAACCCGGCATACCGGTGCTGTGCGCGCATTGAGGCATGGGCCCCTGCCCGCTGAACACCCGGCATTGGAAAGGCCACGGTGAACCTGGACCAACCGGTACCAACATGCGCGAGCTGCACTGAACTTTGCCCCGATGGAACTGAATGCCGCATTCTGGACGGACCGCTACACCACCGGCCAAACCGGTTGGGACCTTGGGGAGGTGAGCACCCCGTTGAAGACCTACTTCGACCAACTCGGGGACAAGGGCCTGGAGATCCTGATCCCCGGCGGTGGCCGGAGTTATGAGGCCGAATACCTGCACCGCCAAGGCTTCCGGAAAGTGCATGTGGTGGACCTCAGCGGCGAACCCTTCGCCGACCTGGTGGAACGCTGCCCCGATTTCCCACGGAGCCACTTGCACGTGGCCGATTTCTTCGGCCATGCAGGCCGGTATGACCGCATCATTGAGCAGACGTTCTTCTGCGCCCTGGACCCGGCGCTACGGCCCCGGTACGTGGAACAGATGCACCGGCTGCTGGCCCCGGGCGGCAAACTGGCGGGCGTGCTCTTCGATGACCCCTTGTTTGCCGACCACCCGCCGTATGGTGGAAGCGTGGCGGAATACCGTGCGCTCTTTGGAGCCGTATTCGATGGGTACAGCTTGGCACCTTGCTACAACTCCATTGCCCCAAGGGCGGGCCGGGAATTGTGGCTGAGCGCGGTGCGTTGACCGGTGCGGGCGTTGGGTCCGCTCCTCAGCGGGCGGTGAGGTGGATGTGGTCGGCGAGCAGCGTGCGCAAGAACTGCTCCGGCGGCAAACCATTGGCGCTGAACTCGGCATGGAAGCGTTCGGCGAGCTTTTCGATGGCCGCGTTGCGCGCCGCGCTGGTGTTGGCCAGCACCTCCTTGATCAGCCGGGCATGCGCATCCGGGAGCCTGGCGGCATCCGGAAAGGTCACTTGGTGATCGTCCGGCAACTGAAGGGCGAGTGTTCCCGCCAGCGAGCCACGCCGCTTCAGGGAGATCACCGTGGTGCCCGCGGCGATGTCGCCGATGCGTTGGCCCTTGCCGTTGAACAAGATCACCACGGCGCCGATGAAGAAAAGGGAATCGATCAAGCGGAGCATCCAACGCAGCAAGTAGTGCCCCAGGCCGGGTTGCCCGCCGTCCAACCGCGCCACTTTGATGTTGCGCGCCCGTTTGCCCAGGCTCTGGCCGTCCATCAGCAGCTCGCACACCAGGTGGTAGAAAGTCCATGGCACCATCACCAGCAATGCATAGATCCAGTCCGGGAAGTAAAGGTCCAGTTCATCGGACGCCACCATCAGCACGATGGACCAGCCGGCCAGCACCAGCCAATCAATGGCCACGGCCAGGCCGCGGTCCACAATGGTGGCCACCTCGTAATGCAGGGCCACGTTCTGGGTGGTTTCAATGCGGACGGTCTCCATGCGGGTGCAAAATAGGCCGTACGGATCCCGGGCGGTACCGGTGCCTCCCGGCGTTCATCCCGCTGCTTCCCCCACCACCTCCAAGAATCTTTCCGCATACATTTTCGTCTTGTGGTCCCCCACCCCGTTCACTTGGCGGAATTCGGTGATGGTGCGCGGTTGTTTTTCGGCCATGTCGATCAGCGTGGCATCGCTGAAGACCACGAAGGCGGGCTTGCCGATCTCCTTGGAGATGGACAGGCGCAGTGCTTTGAGGCGGCCCAGCAGGTCCGCGCTGGCCGGAGTTGCTGAAGTGGCAGCGGACTGCTTGGGCTTGGGCTTGCGCGTGCGCTCCTGTCGTTCCTTCAAGGTTTCGGGCGTTACCAGGCGCACGGGGTGTTCACCTTTCAGCACGCGGTGGCCCAGCGGGGTGATCTTCAGGTGGTAGCGGTCCTTGTAATCGATCTCCACCAGGCCGTACTGGATGAACTGCTGGAGGAACATCATCCAGGCAAAGGCGCTGACGTCCGCGCCGGCACCGAAGGTCTTGATCTGGCCGTAGCCCTGTTGCTGCACTTCGGTACTGTGGGTGCCTTTCAGCACGTCGATCAGCACGCTCATGCCCAGTTGCTGGTGGCAGCGGTACACGGCGGAGAGGGCTTTCTGCGCCAGCAGGGTGCCATCGAAATACGTCGGCGGGTTCTTGCATACGTCGCAGTTGCCGCAGGGCTGTACCACTTCCTCGCTGAAGTAGCTGAGCAGCACCGTGCGGCGGCACACCTGGGCTTCGGCGTATTCCTTGATGCGGTCCAGCTTGGCGCCCATGATGGCCTTGTACTGCGGGTCCTCCACCTCCTCCATGAAGTGGATGTGCGTTTGCACGTCGGCGTAGCTGTAGAAGAGGATGGTCTCGGCGGGGGTGCCATCACGGCCCGCACGGCCAATCTCCTGGTAGTAGCCCTCCAGCGTTCCGGGCATGTTCCAGTGGACCACGAAGCGCACATCGCCCTTGTCGATGCCCATGCCGAAGGCGATGGTGGCGCAGACCACGTGGGTGTGGCCTTGGATGAAGGAATCCTGCACGCTGTCGCGCTCGGCGGCGTCCATTTTGGCGTGGTAGCAATCGGCGCGCACGCCGATGCCCTGGAGCTGTGCCGCGAGCTTCTCGGTGCCCTTGCGGCTGTTGCAGTAGATGATGCCGCATGCGCCCGCATGGCGTGCCATGATGCGCTGCAGCGTTTGCCATCGGTTCTGCCCGGGCAGCACGGCCAGCGAGAGGTTGGGCCGGTCGAAGCTGGAGGTGAAGAGGCGCTCGTTGCGCATGCCGAGGTGGGCGGCAATGTCGCTGCGCACGGCTTTGTCGGCCGTGGCGGTGAGGGCGATCATGGGCACCTGCGGGAATCGCTTTTTCAGCACATCGAGCCGTTTGTATTCCGGGCGGAAGGCATGGCCCCAGCTGCTGATGCAATGGGCTTCGTCGATGGCGAAGAGCGCGGGGTTCCATTCGGCCACGCGGTCCAGGAAGTTGGCCGAGAGCAGCCGCTCCGGCGAGACGTACAGCAGCTTCATGGCGCCGCCGCGCAGCTGTGCGTGGATGGCTTGCTCCTCCGTGAAGGTGAGCGTGCTGTTGAGGAATGCGGCGGGAATGCCATTGGCTTGAAGCGCCTGCACCTGGTCCTTCATCAAGGCGATCAAGGGCGAAACCACCACGGTGAGGCCTTCCTTGGCGAGGGCGGGCACTTGGTAGCAGAGGCTTTTGCCGCCGCCGGTGGGCATCAATACCACGGCATCATGGCCGGCCAGCACGTGGTTGATCACCTCTTCCTGTTGCGGGCGGAAGCTTTTGAAGCCGAAGTGTTTTTCAAGGAGCTGGAGCGGGCTGGTGTCGGGCTCCGAAACAAGGGGCCCGATGATTTCCTGAACGACGTATTCCATGGCAGGTGAAGGAGGGCAAGGTAGTTGAAAGGGTTGGGGGAATACGGAAGGTTGTTCATTGCCATGGCGCCAAGGAGTCCATGCGAAGCCGCGAAGGCGCGAAGGGATCGCCCACGGATCAACAGCCATGCCCGGATCATGCGCTTCCTCTCCCAAACAGCGCCATCGCCTCCTATTGCCGCGATCCACGGGCCAGTCCATGGGCGCCTCCCGCCATACGGCGGGTCGTTCACGTTGATGGGCGGGTTACTCAACGCCACGCGCCCCCGTCGGAGCCGCGCATTTGGTATTGGGCTTGACCCCGGAGAGGTCATAGAACGTAGCAATCCGTATCAACCATGTTGCACGACCCCGAAGGAGGTCGCACTGCATCACCCGACCGGCAGCGCGATATGTGGCGATCGCGCTCCTCCTCCCAAATATTGAGATCCATGGGCACCTTATGTTTGCTCGTGTCATCCCCACCATGCGTGAAGCGGCATTCGTGAAACGGAACAGCACCAAGTGGCAGCGCTTGGAACAGCTGGTGGCGCGCAAGGGCGGGGCCATTACGCCCGATGAGGCCAGCGCGCTGTACATTGAACTGAACGACGACCTGAGCTATGCGCGCACCTTCTACCCCGGCGCGCAGGTAACGGCCTACCTGAACAGCTTGGCGGCGGGCATGCACCGGCACATCTACCGCAACCAGCGCACGGGGCTGGGCCGCTTCCTATCCTTCTGGAAGACCGAGCTGCCGCTGCTGATGGCCGCCACGCGACCCCAACTGGCCATCGCCGCCGGGGTGTTCCTGGTGGCGGTGCTCATCGGCGGGCTGAGCGCGCACTACGACACCACCTTCACCCGCCTGATCATGGGCGACGGCTATGTGGACATGACCTTGGAGAACATCAAGGCAGGCAAGCCCATGGCGGTGTACGGCAGCGCGGGCATGATGGACATGTTCTTCGGCATCACGCTGAACAACATCATGGTCTCGTTCTACGCCTTTGCGATGGGCGTGCTGCTGAGCTACGGCACCTGGCTGGTGCTGGTGCAGAACGGCATCATGCTCGGCGCGTTCCAGTACTTCATGTACCAGGAAGGCGTGCTGCGCGAGAGCCTGCTGGCGATCTGGCTGCATGGCACGGTGGAGATCAGCTGCATTGTGATCGCGGGCTCCGCCGGTCTGGTGATGGGCAACAGCCTGCTCTTCCCCGGCACGTACACGCGCCTGGCCAGCTTCCGGCGCGGCGCGGTGCAGGGCATGAAGATCGTGGTGGGCCTGGTGCCCTGCTTCATCCTGGCCGGCTTCATCGAGTCGTTCATCACGCGCCGCAGCGCGGACATGCACCCGGCGGTGAACATCGCTATCATTGCGTGCAGCCTGGCCTTCATCATCGGCTACTTCATCCTGTACCCCCACCATGTCCAACGCACCCTTGGAATACATCGAACTGCGCCAACGGCGTGACTTCAGCGCGGTGATCAGCACCGGCTTCCAGTTCATCCGCCAAAACTGGAAAACCCTGTACCGCCCGCTGGTCTTCCTCTGCCTGCCGCTGTACATCGTGGCCTCGCTGTTCATGGGCAGCTTCTTCCGCACCATCTACGCCAACCCCGGCGACCCCGCCGCGGTGTTGGGCAGCATGGGCGGCATGTCCGCGGGCTACCTGCTGATGGCCTTGTCCATGCTGTTGATGTACACGCTGGTCTTCGAGTACATGCGCTTCTACATGCTGAACCGCGGGCTGGCCCCCACCCTGGGCGAGCTTTGGAAGGAGGCATCGCGGCAGTTGATTCCCTACTTCGTGATCGGGCTGCTGGCCGGCATCATCGCCATGTTCGGCCTCCTCCTGCTGTTCTTCGGTGCCCTGTGGCTCGCCATCGTATTCACCATGGCCATGCCGCTGCGGGCCTTCGAGCGGGCGAGCATCGGCGATTGCATCGGGCGTTCCTTCAAGCTCGTCAAGGGGCATTGGTGGGAAACCTTCGGGCTGGTGCTGGTGCTGGCCATGCTGATCGGCTTCGTCAGCTACTTCATCTACCTGCCCTTCCTGCTGCTCACCGGTTTTGGAGCCATGAGCGGCCTGGAAGACCCCATGCAGGCCGGCGAACAACTGGGCTGGATGATGACCGTGTTCATGCTGGTGGCCGGCGTGGTGAACGTGTTGTTGCAACCGTTCCTCCAGGTTCCCATCGGGTTGCAAGCCCTTTCCCTGCTTGAGGAGAAGGAAGGCCGCGGCCTGCTCCAACGCGTGGACGAAGCCACCGCCCCACCGGCCGCCTAAGCCCCGCATCGCCCGTGGCTTTCACCGTGGTCCGCGCCCTTTTGCCGTTGTTGTTGGTCCTGTGGGGCCAGGTTCATTGCCCGGCCCACGGTGCCGTTACAGCCGTGGATGCCGCCGTGGCAACCGTTGCCGGTACGGACACGGCTACCACTGCCATGGACAGCGCATCCGTGCGTGATGCACAGTTCAATGCCGCCGAGATCACACGCCTGCAAGCCGACCCGGAATACGACTACGACCGCAGCCTGCACGTGGAAAACCTGTGGTGGGACCGGCTGCTGAAGTGGGTCCGGCAACAACTGGACGACCTCTTCGGCACCAAGGGAGGGCGGTGGGTAGCCAGCCATTGGCACTGGGCCATTGTGGCCGCGGCGATGCTGCTGCTCCTCTTCTACCTGCGCAAACGCTTGTTCCATGGGGCATTCACCGTGGATGCGGACAAGCCGAGGCAGGTGCTGGAGATCCATGAGGACCTTGCCGTGGTGGACTTGGACCAACTGCTCGCTACCGCCGAGCGCGAAGGCAACTGGCGCTTGGCCCTGCGTTACCACTACCTGAAAGTGCTGCGCCGCCTGATGGATGAAGGCCGCATCCGCCTCAAGCCGGAAAGCACGGATGGCGACTACTTGCGCCAACTGAAGGATCCCGCGCAGCGCAGCACCTTCGCCGAGCTCAGCTTCCTGTTCAAGTGGGCGTGGTACGGCGATGCGCCCCTGGACGAAGCGCGCTACCGCAGCCTGGCACCGGCCTTCACCCTGTTCCACACGCCAGGCACCGCATGAACCGCGCGGAAAAAATCATCCTGTGGGCCACCGCCGCCGTGGTGGTGCTGATCGTGGTGCTCAACGCCATCACCCCGAAGGAGCCGGACTGGCAGCCCACCTTCACCGAATACCGCACGGACCCGTATGCCTGCGGCTTGGTACGCCAGCGGTTGGGCGACCTCTTTCCGCAGGGCGTTGCCACCGTGCGCGAACCGATCTATGCCACGGCCCAGCAACGCCTGGCGCTGGACAGCACGGCCCCGCGCGTGAACCACCTCTTCATCGAGCGCTGGTTCAGCCCGGACAGGCTGGACCTGCAGCACCTGTTGCAACTGGTGGAGACCGGCGACAACGCCTTCATCGCCTCCGAGGATTTCAACGGGCCGCTCACCGACACCCTTTCCTTCGGCACCGGCTACCGCTATGAACCCCTGGACAGCCTGAGCGTGCAAGGCATGCAGCAAGCCCTGCTCGGCGACACCTCATTGCTGCACTTCACCGCGCCAGCGCTGCGGGGCACGGGGGACTTCCGCTTTGCACGCGGCGGCATGGACAGCTACTTCAGCACCTTCCCCAAGGACCGTGTACAGGTGCTTGCGGAAAACGGCCGGAACGACCCGGTGCTGCTGCGGATCCAATGGGGCAAAGGCTCCATCTACCTCTGCACCACGCCGCTCGCTTTTGCCAACTACAACCTGCTGAAGGATGAAGGGCGGGGCTTCATGGAGCACGCCTTCAGCCTGCTGCCGGACCGGCCCGTGCTGTGGGACGAATACTACAAGGTGGGCCGGGCGGGAAGCACCAGTCCGCTGCGCTACATGTTGGAGCAGCCTGCCTTGCGCTGGGCCTACTGGACGGCGATCGCCCTGCTGCTGCTCACCGTGCTGGTGTATGCGCGCCGCCGCCAGCGCGCCATCCCCGTGGTGGAGGCCCCGCGCAACACCAGCCGTGATTTCGCCGACACCATCGGGCGGCTCTACTACTTCCGCGGCGACCATGCCGACCTTGCGCGCAAGCTCTGTGCCCAGTTCAAGGAGGAAGCGCGCCGCAAGCTCCGCCTGCACAACACGGAATGGAAAGAGCGCACCATCGGGGAAATCGCCAAGCGCACGGGCATCAGCGAAGAAGAGCTGCAGCACGCCGTGCGCCTGATGGACCACTACAACACCGCTGAACACGTGGGCGAAGAACAGCTCCTTACCCTGAACAAAACCTTGGACCGCCTGCGCACACGGCTCTAACGCAGCGCAGGCCCGCAACACAGACACGCCTCCCCATGGAACAAGAAAACCTCTCCGCCAGCGGCTACGCCCCTGCCCTGCCCTTGGCCGAACTGCGCAACGCCGCCGAGCGCATCCGCAGCGGCATCCAGCGCGTGATCATCGGGCAGGATGCCGTGATCGACCAGCTGGTCATTGCCCTGCTCAGCGATGGCCACGTACTGATCGAAGGCATGCCCGGCGTGGCCAAAACCCTCGCCGCCAAACTGCTGGCCCGCACGGTGCACACCGGTTTCGCGCGGCTCCAGTTCACCCCGGACCTGATGCCCAGCGACGTGATCGGCACCAGCATCTTCGATCCCGCCTCCGGCACGTTCACCTACAAGCCCGGCCCCATCTTCAGCAACATCGTGCTGGTGGACGAGATCAACCGCGCGCCCGCCAAAACGCAAAGCGCCCTCTTCGAGGTGATGGAGGAACGCCAGGTTACGGTGGACGGCGTGGCGCATCCCGTGGGCGACCCGTTCATGATCGTGGCCACGCAGAACCCCATTGAGCACGAGGGCACCTACCGCCTGCCCGAGGCCCAGCTGGACCGCTTCCTCTTCAAAATAGACATGGGCCACCCCAGCGTGGAGGAAGAGGAACAGCTGCTGCTGCGCGCGCAGGAAGGCTTGCACCGCATGGATGCCGCGCAGGTAACGCCCGTGATCACCCCCGCGGAACTGGCCCACATGCGCGAGCTGGTCTTCCGCGTGAAATGCGATGCCAAGCTGGTGCGCTACATCGCCGAGATCGCCCACGCCACCCGCAACGACGGAATGCTGATGCTGGGCGCCTCGCCCCGCGCCAGCCTTGCCGTGCAGCGCGCCGCCAAGGCTGTGGCCGCCACCCAAGGGCGCGACTTCACCATTCCGGAGGACATCCAGCAGGTGCTGCCCCCGGTGTTGCGCCACCGCATCCTGCTCACCCCCGAGCGCGAAATGGAAGGCCTCCGCCCCGATGAGGCCGTGGCCCAGATCATCGCCAAAGTCCCCGTGCCCCGGTGAAGCACTTCCTGCGATCGCTGTTCCTCACCCGGCGCTTCTTCGGCATCGGCTGGGGCCTTGCGGCCCTGTTCGCCACCGCGTACTTCCTGCCGGTGCTGCTGCCCGTGGCCTATGTGGCGGTGGCCCTGCTGGTGGTTGCCACCGTGCTGGACGTGGTGCGGCTCTACGGCGTGCAGGCAGGCATCCACGCCAGCCGGCACACCTTGGCCAAGTGGAGCAACGGCGATGAAAACCCCGTGCTGGTGGAGGTGCGCAGCGGTTACCGCATCCCGGTGAAGATCCGCGTGCTGGATGAACTGCCGCCGCAATTGCAAGAGCGCGGACTGGACCTGCACGCGGAGATCGTCGCGGGCGGCAACACGCAACTGCGCTACGTGGTGCGGCCGCGCACGCGCGGCGTGTACCGCTTCGGGGCCATCAACGTGCTGGTGCAAACAAAACTGGGACTGGCCCAGCGGCGCTACAAGCAGGAACAGGGCCGGGAGATCGCGGTATACCCGAGCTACATCCACCTGCGGAAATACGAACTGATGGCCGAGGCCGACCCCTTCAGCGCAGCCGGGGTGCGCAAGGTGCGGCGCAGTGCCCAACGCTCCGAGTTCGAGCAGATCCGCGACTACATCCCCGGCGACGACCGCCGCACGGTGAACTGGAAGGCCACCGCCCGCCGCGCCAAACTGATGGTGAACCAGTACCAGGATGAAAAAGCCCAGCAGATCGTTTCGCTGATCGACACCGGGCGCACCATGAAGATGCCCTTCGGCGGCCTTACCCTGCTGGACCGCGCCATCAACGCCGCGCTGGTGCTCAGCAACATCGCCCTGAAGAAAGACGACAAGGCGGGGGTGATCACCTACAGCAACACCGTGCACAGCGTGTTGCCGCCCGCGCGGGACAAGGGCTGGATGCACCGCGTGCTGGAACTGCTCTACGCCCAGCGCACCGATTTCGCCGAGACCGACATGGAGGCCCTGTACGCCCGGGTGAAGCGCGTGCTGCCGCAACGCAGCCTGCTGGTGGTGTACACCAACTACGAAAGCCTCAGCGCCATGCGCCGGCAGCTACCGTTCCTGCAATTGCTCTCCCGCGCACACCTGGTGGCCGTGGTCATTTTCCGCAACACCGAACTGGACCAATTGCTCCAGCGCCCGGACCGCGACACGATGGACGTGTACATCAAGGCCATCACCACCAAGTTCATCCACGAGAAGGAACTGATCGCCAAGGAGCTGGAGCGCCACGGCGTGCTCACCATCCTCACCGCCCCCGATCAATTGAGCACCGGCGTGCTGAACAAATACCTGGAGGTGAAGGCGAGGGGGCTGTTGTGAAGCTGCACATCAAAGGGCCCAAGGCCGCCTCAACCGGCCTTGGGCGTACCGGCCCGCTTGCCGTGGCCCAGCTTCTGGTTCACGCCCAGGCGCACCATGTGCCGATCGTAGAAATAGGGGCCGCTTTGCCGCTGCTGGTAGCAATTGAGGTAGCCCAATTCCACGGTGAGGTTGGGGCAAACGTTGGCGTAGAAGCCCAGGTACGCCCTGTTCTGGTCGAACACGTTGTAGGTGATCCTTTTCCCGGCGTTCACCATCAGCTCGTTGCTGATGGAGCACCCCAGCCACTCCTGGTCGCCGGAGGTGGCCTTCAGCAGGGGCACGTCCAACCCGATGCGGTAGCGCAAGCGGAAGTTGCCGAAGGCATAGCCCGGGGCCAACGCACCGTTCTCCACATTGTGGAACCAGCGCGCCTCGGCCTTGTAGCGCTGCACCATGTGGAAGTAGCGCATCTTCTGTTTTGCAGCCAGCTCCACATGGGGGCGCAGCTCGGGCACGATCAGGTCCGAAGGGGCATAGGGGTCGTTCGGGCTTTGCAGGAACAGGCACAGGCCCGCCCCCAGGTCCCAGCCTGCACCCAGGGTGCGCGTAAGCGTGGCCCTGGCCCCGGCCAGGTGCTGGGCAACGGGGTTGATGGTGACCCGCTCCTGCACGTCCATGTTGGCCGACCACCGTTGATCGAAGCGCCAGGTAGCCTTGTAGGCCAGCCAGGCCAGTTCCTGGGTGGTGATGTGCTTGTCCGTTTGCTGGGCCACAACGGGCATGGCCATTGCCGAGCATACCAGGAAAAGCAGGTGGCGCATACGAACGGAACTTGATGGTGCCCGGTACGGTGGTAATCGCAACGCTGCATGCAAGGCCAGCCACGTGGAGCACATGCCCCATGCCACCGCACTGGGCGGGAAAGATAGCAGGGCGGGCCCGATCCAATACGGCCTGTTGCCGGGGTGGTCAGGGCCATCGCCTCTGAACGTGCCGCCGATCGGGTGATGTGGTGCGACGCCCTTCGGGGTCGTGCATCATCGTTGATACGAATAGCTACGCTCTAGGACCCCTCCGGGGTCTAGCCCATTACCAAATGTGCGACCCCGAAGGGTGCCGCACAGCGTTGAATATCCCACCCAACAACGTAAACGACCCCGGCGGTGGTCGCACACGCACTTGCCCGTGGATCGCGGGAACAAGAGGCGATGGCCGTTGCCGGGGTGGTTGCGGGGCTAGGCCACGTGCAGCGCGTGCTCCACCTTTTCCTTGAGCAGGGCGTGGCGCACCACGTCGATCATTTCGCAGACGTAGTGGAAGCGCATGCCCTTGAGGTAGCGGGCGTCGATGTCCTCAATGTCCTTGCGGTTGTCTTCACTGAGGATGATCTCCTTGATGCCGGCGCGCTTGGCGGCGAGGATCTTTTCCTTGATGCCGCCCACGGGCAGCACGCGGCCGCGCAGGGTGATCTCGCCGGTCATGGCCACGAACTTGCGCACTTTCTGCTGGGTGAAGGCGCTGGCGATGCTGGTGAGCATGGCAATGCCGGCGCTGGGCCCGTCTTTGGGGGTGGCGCCTTCGGGCACGTGGATGTGGGTGTTCCAGCGCTTGAACACGTCCTGGTCCAGGCCGATGATGTCGCTGTGGCCCTTGAGGTATTCCAGGGCGATCATGGCGCTTTCCTTCATCACGTCGCCGAGGTTACCGGTGAGGGTGAGCTTGCCTTCGCCTTTGGTGATGGAGGTTTCCAGGAAGAGGATGTCGCCGCCGGTGGGGGTCCAGGCCAGGCCGGTGACCACGCCGGCCACGTTGTTGCCCTGGTACTTGTCGCGGGCATGGCTGGGGCCGTAGATCTTGGCCAGGTCTTGTACTTGGAGGGTAATGGCGTGTTTTTCCTTCAGGGCGATCTGCTTGGCGCGGAAGCGCACCAGCTTGGCGATGCGTTTTTCCAGGGTGCGCACGCCGCTTTCATCGGTGTACTGTTCCACAATGGCTTCGAGCACGCCGGTGCCCAGGGCGAACTGCTTGGGTTTGATGCCGGTTTCCTTGAGCTGCTTGGGCAGCAGGTGGCGCTTGGCGATCTCCAGCTTTTCCTCCAGGGTGTAGCCGTTGACCTCAATGATCTCCATGCGGTCGCGCAGGGCGGGGTGGATGGTGCTGAGGGAATTGGCCGTGGCCACGAACATCACGCGGCTGAGGTCGTAGTCCAGCTCCACGTAGTTGTCGTAGAAGGCGTGGTTCTGCTCGGGGTCCAGCACTTCCAGCAGGGCGCTGGCGGGGTCGCCATGGAAATCCTTGCCCACCTTGTCTATTTCGTCCAGCACGAAGAGGGGGTTGCTGGTGGCGGCTTTCTTGAGGCTTTGGATCACGCGGCCGGGCATGGCTCCGATGTATGTTTTGCGGTGGCCGCGCACTTCGGCTTCATCGTGGAGGCCGCCCAGGCTCATGCGCACGTATTTGCGCCCCAGGGCCTCGGCCATGCTTTTGCCCAGGCTGGTCTTGCCCACGCCCGGGGGGCCGTAGAGGCAGATGATGGGCGCCTTCATGTCGCCCTTGAGTTTGAGCACGGCCAGGTGTTCAATGATGCGTTCCTTCACTTTTTCCAGGCCGAAGTGGTCGCGGTCCAGGATCTTTTGGGCGTTGCGCAGGTCGAACTTGTCCTTGCTGTAGTTGCCCCAGGGCAGTTCCAGCAGGAGCTGCACGTAGTTGTATTGCACGCTGAATTCGGCGCCGGCGGGGTTCATGCGCTGGAGCTTGCCCAGTTCTTTCTCGAAGGCCTCGCCCACCTTGGCGGTCCACTTTTTCTTGGCGGCGGCGGCGCGCATTTCCTCGAGTTCCTGCTCTATGGGGTTGCCGCCGAGCTCGTCCTGGATGGTTTTGATCTGCTGGTGCAGGAAGTATTCGCGCTGCTGCTTGTCCACCTCGGTGCGCACCTTGCTCTGGATCTCGTTCTTCATTTCCAGCATCTGCAGCTCCTTGGTGAGGTGGGCCAGCAGCAGGTTGGCGCGCTCCCGCAGGTCGGCCACTTCCAGCATGCGCTGTTTTTCGGCCACCTCGGCGTTCATGTTGCTGCTGATGAAGTTCACCAGGAAGCTGGGGCTGTCGATGTTCTTGATGGCGAAGCCGGCCTCGGTGGGGATGTGCGGGCTGGCCTTGATGATGTTGGTGGCCAGGTCCTTGAGCGAGCTCACCAGGGCTTCGAACTCCTTGTCGCCTTTTTCGGGGCGCTGCTCGGCGAACTCCTTTACCCGGGCGGTGAAGTAGGGTTCGGTGCGCGCCATTTCCAGCAGCTCGAAGCGCTTTTTGCCTTGGATCACCGCGGTGGTGCTGCCGTCGGGCATGCGCAGCATGCGTATGATGGTGGCAATGGTGCCCACTTTGTTGAGGTCTTCGGCGCCGGGCTCTTCGATCTCCGAATCTTTCTGGCTCACCACCCCCAGGGTGCGGTTGCCGCGGTACACGTCCTGGATGAGTTTGATGCTGCGGTCGCGCCCCACGGTGATGGGGATCACCACGCCCGGGAAGAGCACGGTGTTGCGCAGGGGCAGGATGGGCAGTTCCGCAGGAGTCTTTTCCGCGTTCATCAACTCCTCGTCCTCGGCGGTGATCAAGGGGATGAGCTCCGTTTCGTTGTCAATCACGTCGGAGGAGAAAAGGGTGCCGCTGTTCTTCATGAAATCGCTCATGCGAAGGATGCCAATGTGTCGTTCCAAAATTACAGCGCCTTGCCCCAACCGGGCAAAGCGCCTGCCCACGGCGGTAGGCAAGCACTGTGCCGCGCTGCGCGCGCTGCGAAGTTGTCAGGTGCGGTCCCTTTCCGTCAGGTGGTACACGTGGGTGAGGATCTGGCGGTCTTCGGGGCCCAGGGCCACGCCCCGCCGCTGCATGACCAGCTGGCCCGTTTCCAGGGCTTTTTCCAGGGCATAGGTGCCGTTGCCGCCCCAGGAGAAACCGGGGATGTGCTTGGGGGGGAACCCGCTGCCGAAGATGTTGGCGCACACGCCCGCCACGGTGCCGGTGTTGAACATGGTGTTGATGCCGCTCTTGGCATGGTCGCCCATGACCAGCCCCAGGAATTGCTGGCCGGTGGGCACCAGGGCATGTGCCGCATGGCTCCAGGCCTGCACTTGTCCGTAGGTGTTCTTCAGGTTGCTGGTGTTGGTATCGGCGCCCAGGTTGCACCATTCGCCCAGCACGCTGTGGCCCAGGAAGCCATCATGGCCTTTGTTGCTGTAGCCCAGGATCACGCTGTTGTTCACCTCCCCGCCCACGCGGCAGTAGGGCCCGAAGCTGCTGGGGCCGTAGATCTTGGCGCCCATTTTAAGCTGGGCCCCTTGGCCCAGTGCCAGGGGGCCGCGCACCAGGCAGCCTTCCATCACTTCGGCTTGCGGGCCGATCCAAATGGGGCCGCCGGTGGTGTTGAGGATGCTGGCCTCCACTTTGGCGCCGGCTTCCAGGAAGAGCAGCCGGGGGTCGCCCAGCACGGTGTTGGTGGGGCTGAGGGCCGCGGACTGGCGCCCTTCGCACAGCAGGGCCATATCGTAAGCTATGGCCTTGGCGCAGTGTTGGAACAAGTGCCAGGGGCGTTCCACGGCGTGTACGTCGGCCTGGTACTCCACCGGGGTGAGGTAGCTGGGCGCCAGGGTCCAGTGCAGGGCATCGGCCCGGGCGCCGCCTTCCAGGCAAAAGGCCAGGGGTTTGCCTGCTTGCACCAGCACCTGGCCCGGCTCCAGGTCCAGCACGGCCGCGGCCAGCGCCGGGTTGGGCAGCAGCCCGCCATGCACCTCCAGCACGTGGTGGGCCTCCACGGCGGGGTATTTGCCTTGCAGGTACGGTTCGGTGTGGAAGCCCACGGGCAGGCCGGTGAGCTGCTGCCAGGCTTGGGCAAAGGGCAGGATGCCCGCTCGCAGCGCCCCCACCGGGCGGGTGTGGGTGAGGGGGAGCAAGTGGCCGTGCAGCCCGGCGTCGGAGAGGAGGATGGCCATGGGTGGCTCGCCGTGGTCTGGTTCCCTGGCGATGGGGCGAAGATCGGCAGCGTTGCGCGGATTGGTGCCGTGCACCGCACCTCCC
>JAGPDT010000047.1:20419-24146 GCA_018057455.1 Flavobacteriales bacterium
CAAGTGGCCGTGCAGCCCGGCGTCGGAGAGGAGGATGGCCATGGGTGGCTCGCCGTGGTCTGGTTCCCTGGCGATGGGGCGAAGATCGGCAGCGTTGCGCGGATTGGTGCCGTGCACCGCACCTCCCTCCGCCCCTTGCGAGGGCCGGGGCATTTGACCGGCCCCCCACCGTCATTGCGAGGGCCGGTGCATTTGACCGGCCCCCCACCGTCCTTGCGAAGGCCGGTGCATTTGACCGGCCCTCCCTTCGTCATTGCGAGGGCCGGTGCATTTGACCGGCCCGAAGCAATCTTTCCTTGGGCGCAGCCACCGGTGAATTACGGATCGCTTCGTCGCCCCCTCGGCTCCGCTCGGGGCCTCCTCGCGATGGCGGCTTATCTACGTCCTTGCTTCACGCCGGTGCATTTGACCGGCCCTCCCACCGTCCTTGCGAGGGCCGGTGCATTTGACCGGCCCCCCACCGTCATTGCGAGGGCCGGTGCATTTGACCGGCCCCCCACCGTCCTTGCGAGGGCCGGTGCATTTGACCGGCCCCCCCACCGTCATTGCGAGGGCCGGTGCATTTGACCGGCCCCCCCACCGTCATTGCGAGGGCCGGTGCATTTGACCGGCCCTCCCTTCGTCATTGCGAGGGCCGGTGCATTTGAGCGGCCCGAAGCAATCTTTCCTTGGGCGCAGCCACCGGTGAATTACGGATCGCTTCGTCGCCCCCTCGGCTGCGCTCGGGGCCTCCTCGCGATGGCGGCTTATCTACGTCCTTGCTTCACGCCGGTGCATTTGACCGGCCCCCCACCGTCATTGCGAGGGCCGGTGCATTTGAGCGGCCCGAAGCAATCTTTCCTTGGGCGCAGCCACCGGTGAATTACGGATCGCTTCGTCGCCCCCTCGGCTCCGCTCGGGGCCTCCTCGCGATGGCGGCTTATCTACGTCCTTGCTTCACGCCGGTGCATTTGACCGGCCCTCCCACCGTCCTTGCTTCGGGCCGGTGCATTTGACCGGCCCCCCACCGTCATTGCGAGGGCCGGTGCATTTGACCGGCCCTCCCTTCGTCATTGCGAGGGCCGGTGCATTTGACCGGCCCCCCACCGTCCTTGCGAGGGCCGGTGCATTTGACCGGCCCCCCACCGTCATTGCGAGGGCCGGTGCATTTGACCGGCCCGAAGCAATCTTTCCTTTGGCGCAGCCACCGGTGAATTACGGATTGCTTCGTAGCCCCCTCGGCTGCGCTCGGGGCCTCCTCGCGATGACGGGGGGCCAGAACGCGAACGACCCCGGCCAAAGCTGACCGGGGTCGTATCGCAAGAAGTCCGCGCGGTGTGCGCGCTGCGCGTGGAGGCGTTAGGCTGCGCGGTTCATGGCGGGGTCGCTCTGGGCACTTTCGCCCGCGGCACCAATGGCGCTTACGCAGAACCAGTAGGCCTTGTAGCTCTCCAGGTCCGTTACCAGGTGGGTCACGCGGCTGGTGTAGCCGGTGCTCTGCCAGCTGGCGTGCAGCTCAGGGTCCTTGTCGGTCATCCACACCTGGTAGCCATGGGCGCCGCGCACACTTTCCCAGCGCAGCTCCAGCTGCCCGGTGATGCCGGTGATGCGTGCCTGCAGGTTGTCCGGCTGGCCGGGGATGCCTATGGGCTCCGGGGAGCGGCGCAGCTGGTAGCCGCTGCTGGCCAGCTTGGCCGGGTGGCCTGCGCATTGCGAGCGCACATAGTCCGCCTGCGTGTTCAGCAGGGCCTTGGCCTGCTCCAGCAGCGCATCGCGGTCCAGCCGGTCCTGCCGGCTGCCGTTCACCGCCGCCTGGATCGCCAGCCCCAGGTTGTCGGCCAGGGTGGTCATGTTGGCCAAGGGCACCACCGGCGTGGCAAACAGCGGGTTCCCCGTCATGTGTGTTACCACCACCCGCATCAGCTGGTACACCTGCGCGGCGCGGAGCCGGGAGAGCTCCAGTTTCAAATCACTTGCCTTCATCGTTCTGTTGTTTTAGCGGGCCCGGAAGTGGACCCGGCACGCTGCAACGGCTTGGCTCCATGGAGGTTTTCAAACGCTGTTCGCTATGCAATCCTGCATTTCCCTTGCAGCCGTTTGAACCCCATGGCCAAGGCTTTTGGTGCCTGTTATGCAGCATGGAATAGTTCATTCAACCACCGCCGGGGCGGGTGCATCGCCCCGGCCACGCCTCCAAATGGGTGCCCACCGCCCGCATTGCACACCCACCAAGTAGGGCTACAGTGCCCACCATGTAGGGGCACAATGCCCACCCTGTAGGGCTACAGTGCCCACCATGTAGGGGCACAATGCCCACCCTGTAGGGCTACAGTGCCCACCATGTAGGGCTACAGTGCCCACCATGTAGGGTGACAATGCCCACCATGTAGGGCTACTGTGCCCACCCTGTAGGGGCACAATGCCCACCATGTAGGGGCACAGTGCCCACCAAGTAGGGGCACAGTGCCCACCAAGTAGGGGCACAGTGCCCACCAAGTAGGGTGACAATGCCCACCAAGTAGGGGCACAGTGCCCACCCTGTAGGGGCACAGTGCCCACCCTGTAGGGGCACTGTGCCCAGCAAGTAGGGCCACCTGCTCCCCCCAGGAGAGCTCCGTGCCCAGGGCCTTGCACCCTGCGCGGGCCCCCCGGGTGCGCGCAGCGGCCGCTACTCGCCCGGTGGCTCGGCCGGCGGCTGGGGCACCACGGCCCCGCTGCGGTTAATGGTGATGGTGATCGAGGGCAACGCGGGGTCGTCCGTGACAAAGGCTTCCAGCGGCAACTTGAACAAGCGGCTCAGCTTCACCACCTGGTCAAATTGCACTTTGGCCTTGCCGCTGATCATGCGGCTGATGGTGCTCTGGGAAACGTCCAGCTCCCGGGCCAGGCGCTTGTGGGGCAGGCCATATGCTATCCGAAGTGCATCGATCCGTTTGCCTAACATGGTGGTGTAGGTTGGTGGGGTTGCGGGGTGCGTTTCCCCCCCTGCGCAAGCGAGCGCCGACACGGGGGGGCGGGGGGCAATAGCTTGGGGTTGATGGTGAGGGTGTACCGGCCTAGGCCCGCCATCTGCTACTTATCAATTCACCATCACCCTCAATTTCATCCAAGCCCGGTCGTTCCCTCTTTGGAAGTCCTTCCTCGTGGTGCCCGCATCACAGCCATAGTTGTCGTAGTCAAAGCCGCTGAATTGAGAGGCCAAAAGCAGGTCATCCCTGTCCTTGGAAAGGAATGATGGCAACTTAGTAACGATCGCATTGAGCAACTGTGCATAGAGCAGATTACCCGTACCGCCCTTGGCGAGTTGATCCACCACTCCTTTTACTTCCTTGTCGGTAAAAAGCCCGTTGAGCGTTTTCCCTACGTCGCGAGTTCCTTTATCCGAGTCGATCACCGCAATGTAGGTGTGTACCATGCCTTTGGGATCCATGTTCGGGTACAGTAGAATGCCTGATCCCATAAGGGGAACAGACTGTTCGGCCTTCACCCTTGGGAACAGGTTGGAAACAGCTACGTAGGTGTAGCGCAGCGCGCTCAGGTTCATCACCTCGGGCTCCAGATTAGGCAATGTCTCATTGGCAGCGGCAATGCTGTTGTTGCCCTTTGGTGCGGGCTTGCCGGTGCTGTCGGTCCCAGGCGAACGTCCGTCACAGGTAAAGGCCATGACATATAGTTCGCTTTTGCGTTCCTTGGGGAAACGGACCTTGGTTACACCAAGTTCCGGGATACAGAGGGCTACCTTGCTCAT
>JAGPDT010000048.1 GCA_018057455.1 Flavobacteriales bacterium
CACCGTGGCAGGCCGTGCAGTTTGCCGTGAAGAGCGTGCGGCCCTCGGCGATCACGGCGGCCTCATCGGTGAGGGTCACGTTGTTCTCGTCCACGGCGTTGGTCTGCGTGGCTTGGAACGCCGCGATGTCCACTTGGGCCTGGGCCAATTCCTGCTTGTATTCCTCGGTGGAGCCGGGCCATACCTTGATCACGTGCACGTTCACCAGATAGAGCACGCCCCAGGCAATGGTGCCGTAGAAGAGCCACACCCACCACGGCGGCAGCACGTTGTCCAATTCCTTGATGCCGTCATAGTCGTGGTCCAATTCAATCGCCTGCTCTTCCTCCATCTTCACTTGGCGGGTGGACTTCGCCCAGAGCGCTGCGAGGAAGGAGGGCCGTTTGACGGCTTTTGCGGAAGGAGCCGGGGGCGCACCGCCAACGGCCCATGCGGTGAGGTTGCGGATCCAGCCCAGCTGGAGCAGGATGATGAGGAACAAGGCCAGGTTGAGCACCACCAGCCACCAGAAGGAGGCCTGGTCGGTGATGCCGGCGGGTGGCGGGGTGTAGGCTTGTGCCTGCACGCCCGCGGCCGAGAGCAGCAGGGGTATGGCCAACACGGCACGGCCCCCGTGCCGGGTGGGCTTGTTGCCCGGGCCTCCCATGCCGCCCAAGGTGCGCAGGATGCCCGAGAGCGCCGCCACGAGGAGGGCCTGTATGCCGGCCAAGGCACCCAGCACGTAGAGCAGGGTGTTGTCCACGGCGAACGGGGAAGGGGCCGGTGCAGCGGCGGGTTCCTGTGCGGTGGCCCCCAGGGCCACGGTTGCCAGGGCGAGGGTGGCGAGGGAACGGAGGTTCATGCTACGGTCGGGCATGTTCGGGTTGTTCAGTGGAGGGGCGGTCTTCCAAGGGCAGGGCGGCCATGTGGTCGATGTGGCTGCGCCGGGCCTTGCGCACATAGAGCAGGGCAAGGAGGAACACGCTGAAGAAGATCACGAAGGACACCACCGGGTACAGGCCGATGCCGGCGATGGTGTCCATATGGTGCTTGATGAACTTCAGCATGGTGCGTTCACTTGGTGGAGGCGGGCTTTCCACCGGCCTTGATGTCGGTGCCCACGCGCTGCAGGTAGGCGATCATGGCGATGATCTCGCGGTCGGCCAGGGCTTCAATGCCGCCCTTCTTCAGCTCGGCAGCGATCTTGGCGCTTTGCGCGGCCAAGTGCGCGTTGGCCTGGGTGGGGAAGTCCTTCTCATAAGGCACGCCCATGGTGATCATCGCCTCGACCTTTCTGCGGGTGGTGGTGGTGTCCAGCACATCGGTGAACATGGCCGGGTAGGCCGGCATGAGCGATCCGGGGCTCATGGTGGTGGGGTCCAGCATGTGGTAGTAGTGCCAGCTGTCCGGGTATTTGCCGCCCACGCGGTGCAGGTCGGGCCCGGTGCGTTTGCTGCCCCACTGGAAGGGGTGGTCGTAGACGAACTCACCGGCCTTGCTGTATTCGCCGTAGCGCTCGGTCTCGGCGCGGAAGGGGCGCACCATCTGGCTGTGGCAGGTGTAGCAGCCCTCGCGCACGTAGATGTCGCGGCCGTGCAGTTCCAGGGGCGTGTAGGGCTTCACGCTGGTGATGGTGGGCACGTTGCTCTTCACCAGGAAGGTGGGCACCATTTCAACGATGCCGCCGATGGCCACCACCACCAGGCTCCACACCAGCATCTGCATGGGGCGGCGCTCGATCCAGGTGTGCCAGTGCCCACCGGGCTCCTTGGTGAGCTTCTCCAAGGCCGGGGCCTCGGCATCCTCGTTGGCGATGAGCTTGCCTGACTTCACGGTCTTCACCACGTTGTACACCATGAAGAACACGCCGGTGAGGTAGATGCTGCCGCCCACGGCGCGCAACCAGTAGGCATACTTGATCTCCAGCACGGTGTCCAGGAAGTTCTTGTACACCAGGAACCCGTCCGGGGTGAACTGCTGCCACATCAGGCTCTGGAAGAAGCCGGCGAAGTACAGGGGCACCGCGTAGAAGATGATGCCCAGGGTGCCCAGCCAGAAGTGCACGTTGGCCAGCTTGGTGCTGTACAGTTTGGTGCCGAACAGGCGCGGCACCAGCCAGTAGATCATGCCGAAGGTGAGGAAGCCGTTCCAGCCGATGCCGCCGATGTGCACGTGCGCCACGATCCAATCGGTGTAGTGGGCGATGGCGTTGATGCTCTTCACGCTCAGCAACGGTCCTTCCAGGGTGGCCATGCCGTAGCAGGTCACCGCCACCACGAAGAACTTCAGCACGGGATCCTCCCGCACGCGGTCCCACGCGCCGCGCAGGGTGAGCAGGCCGTTGAGCATGCCGCCCCAGCTGGGTGCGATGAGCATGATGCTGAAGACCACGCCCAGTGACTGCGCCCATTCGGGCAGGGCGCTGTAGAGCAGGTGGTGCGGGCCGGCCCAGATGTAGAGGAAGATCAGCGACCAGAAGTGGATGATGGACAGCCTGTAGCTGTACACCGGGCGGTTGGCGGCCTTGGGCAGGAAGTAGTACATCAGGCCCAGGAAGGGCGTGGTGAGGAAGAAGGCCACGGCGTTGTGCCCGTACCACCACTGCACCAGGGCATCCTGCACCCCGGCATACCAGCTGTAGCTCTTGCCCAAGGTGACCGGGATGGCGATGCTGTTGACGATGTGCAGCATGGCCACGGTGACCCAGGTGCCGATGTAGAACCAGATGGCCACGTACAAGTGCCGTTCGCGGCGCTTGAGGATGGTGCCGAACATGTTGATGCCGAACACGATCCACACGAAGGCGATGGCGATGTCGATGGGCCACTCCAGCTCGGCGTATTCCTTGCCCTGGGTCATGCCCAGCGGAAGGGTGACCGCCGCCGCCACGATGATCAGTTGCCAGCCCCAGAAGTGGATGTTGCTCAGCACATCGCTGAACATCCGTGTCTTCAGCAGGCGCTGCAGGCTGTAGTAGGCCCCGGAGAAAATGGCGTTGCCCACGAAGGCGAAGATCACCGCGTTGGTGTGCAAGGGGCGGATGCGGCCGAAGCTGAACCATTTGGCCAGGTTGAGCGAGGGGTCCACCAGTTGCAGGGCGGCGATCAGGCCCACGAGCATGCCCACCACGCCCCAGAGGATGGTGATGAACACGAAGTTCTTTACGATGCGGTTGTCGTACTGGAAACGCTCGATCATGGATCAGGAGGGTTCGTTGGCGATCGGGTGGGTGGTGCGCGGTTGCGCGGAGTGCCGGGCGGTGGTGGGCTGGCCGGGTACGGGGCCGGGCTGCACGCTGCGCCCCACCGCATCATCCAGCAGGATGCGTACGGCGGGCGAGCGGTCATCGTCGTACTGCCCTTTGCGCACCGCACGGATGAAGGCCAGCAGGAAGATCCCGGCCATCAAGGTGCTGATCGTGAGCAGGAGGAAAATGACGCTCATGTGACAAGGAATGCAGGCGGCGAAGATGACCTGATGAATGTTAGCTGCGGGTGATGGGCGTTATCCGCAAGGGTGACTTTCGTCAGTTGGCGTTCCGAGCCCCTTGCAGGGCGCGCAATGGTCAGCCGATGGTGCGCCGTGCGGCCAGCCAGGCCGAGAGCGTGACGAAGCCCACCACGCTCACGCTGCTCAACGGCATGAGGATGGCGGCGATGAGCGGGGTCATGTGGCCGGCCACGGCCACGGCCACACCGGTGATGTTGTAGCAAAGGGAAATGACCAGGCTGGCCATGACGATGCGGTGGGCCCGGCGCGAGAGGGCCAGAAAGCCCGGGAGCCGGATGAGCGCGTCGGCGTCCATGATGGCATCGCTCGAAGGGGTGAGGGCCGCGCTGGTCTCGGTGACGGTGATGCCCACGTCGGCCTGGGCCAGTGCACCCGCGTCATTCAGGCCGTCGCCCACCATCAGCACGCGCTGGCCCTGTTCCTGCCGTTCACGGATGGCGCGTTGCTTTTCAACCGGTGTACAACCGGTGCGGATGCTGGAGGGGGAGAAGACAGTGGCCAGTTCGGGGTCCACCTGGGCATCGCCGGTGAGCAGCGCGGTGCGGTAGCCGCCATGCAACCGGTTTACCGCTTGGGCGATGCCGGTGCGGGCCTGCTTGCGTATGCTGAAATGGCCGCGTGGCGTTGCGTTGATCGCCAGGTGCACATGGGCTTCGCCCTTGCCGCGGGGTTGCTCCGTGCCCCGGCAGAAGGCCGCCGAGCCGACCCGTACGGGCTGCCCGTTCACCGTGGCCATGATCCCTTGGCCGGCTTGTTCCCGTGCGCCGGAAACAATGAACAAGCCATCGGCGGCCGCTTTGAGGTGCTGGACCAGCACGGCGCTCAACGGGTGGGTGCTGTTGCGGGCCACCGCATGCACCAAGGCCTGTTCCTGCGGGCTCAGCGGTGCACCGGTCCACTCCACCTGGTGCGCCTCACGGGCCGTGAGGGTACCGGTCTTGTCGAACACCACCGTTCCGGTCCGGGCCATGCGTTCCACCACTTCGGCACTGCGCAGGAACAAACCCTGGCGGCCCATCAGGCGTACGGTGTGGCCGTAGGCGAAGGGCATGCTCAGCGCCAAGGCGCAAGGGCAGGCCACAATGAGCACGGCGGTGACCACGGGCCACACTTGGGCGGGGTCCTTGCCCCACCAGTAGAGGCCGGCGCCCACGGCGATCAGCAGCACGGCGATGGTGAAGCGGCGCGCCAAGGCGTCGATCATGCGCGGCATGGCGGGCCGGTCGTGCGCGGTCTCCTGTTCGGCCCAGAGCTGTTTGAGCCGGCTTTCGCCGAAGGTGCGCAGCACTTCCAGCTCAATGGCCGCACCGCGCTGGCGGCCGCCCGCCTTGATGGTGTCACCCGCGTTCTTGCGCACCGGCAACGGCTCCCCGGTGATGAAGCTGTTGTCGATGTGGGCCGTGCCTCCACAAAGGATCGCATCCACGGGAACCAGCTCCTGGTCGCGGATGATGATGCGGTCGCCCACTTCCAATCCGGCCACCTTCACCGGTTCCTCCTCCCGGCCCCTGCGGCGCAGCACCACCAAGGGCAGGAAGTCCTCCAAGGTCCGGTCAAAACGCAGCGCGCGGTAGGTGTGGGCCTGGTACCAACGGCCGATGAGCAGGAAGAAGAGCAGGCCCGCGAGCGAGTCGAAATAGCCGGGGCCCGTACCGGTGATCACGTCGTGCAGGCTGCGGGTCCAGAGCGCCACGATGCCCAAGGCGATGGGCTGGTCGATGTTGGCGGTCCGGCTGCGGATGCCCGCCCAGGCGCTGCGGAAGAAGTCCGTGCTCAGGAAGAAGACCACCGGGATGGAGAACAGCACGGTGAGCCATTGGAAGCCCGTCTTCAAGCCGGCTTCGCCATCGGCCCCGAGGTATTCGGGGATGGCGAAGAGCATGGTGTTGCCGAAGATGAAACCGGCCACGCCCAAGCGGATCAGCAGCATGCGCGGTACTTCGCCCTGCCGTTTGCCGGCGGCGGTGACCTGCGGCCCGTATCCGATGCGGCGCAGCAACCGCACCAACTTCGGCAAGGGGAGCTGTTCCTCGCGGAAGGTGACCGACAGCTCCTTGTCGCTGAAGGACACGCGCGAGCGCAGGATGCACGGGTCGATGCGGCCGAGGTTCTCCAGCAGCCAGATGCACGAGCTGCAGTGCATCTGCGGCACATGGAAGCGTGCCCGGGTGATGCCTCCCTCGCTGAATTCCACCAGCTTGGAGCGCACTTCGTCCAGGGCGAAGAGTTCGGCGCGCTGTTCGTCCACGCTGCTGGCCTGTTTCACGCCGGGCTGGTGCTCCAGCTCGTAGTAGTTGCACAGTCCCGCCTCGTTCAGCAGGTCGAACACCACCGTGCAGCCCTGGCAGCAGAAATCCCGGCCCTGGTGCAAGCGCCGCTCACCGGCGCAAGGGTCACCGCAGTGGAAACAGGTCGTATCGGTGAGGGGCTGTGCGGGCACGGCTGCAAAGAGCGGGAATGGGGCCCGGGCGGGGGCTGACGGAAATCAGCAGGCTGCCCGGCGGCCGTTAGTAGTACGGTGCACAGAACAGGTACACCATCACCCCGGTGATGCTTACGTACAGCCACAAGGGAAGGGTCCAGCGGGCGATCCGCCGATGCTGGTCGTAGCGCGCGCCCAGGCCGCGCACCAACGTGATCAACGCCATGGGCACCAGCACCACCGACAGCAGGATGTGGGAGAGGAGCACCGGGTAGTACAACCAGGCCAGGCCGCCGCCGTACTTCACCGAAGGGAAACTGCTGTGCTGCACCACGTAGCTCACCAGGAAGAGCACGCTGATCGCAACGGCGGTGAGCATCAAACGGCGGTGCAGGGGGATGTTCCTGCGGAGCACGGCGGCCCAGGCCGCCAACAGCAGGACCACGGCAATGCCGTTCAAGGTGGCATTCACCCGGGGCAGGGTGGCAGGCGCCAAACCGGCCACCAGGATGAACTTCGGCCCCAGGTAGGTCAGGGCCACCACGCCCACCAAGGCCGTGCTGAGGGTCCACACGAACGGTGCTGCGAGACGTCCGGAGAGGGTGGCCATGGTTGCTCGGTTTGCGGGGGGCTATTTGTGCACCCGCGCGTTCTCCTCGTGGAAGAGCATCTTCAGGTCGGTCACCAGGTTGCGCATGGCATCGGTGCTGGTGCCGTCGTACATGCCGCGGATGTGGCGCTGTTTGTCCACCAGCACGAATTGGGGGGAGTGCACGAAGAGCTCGGCCGAGGCGGAATCCGTGCCGGCGCTGAGCAGGTAGCCCAGGTTGCCCTGCCGGTAGATGTCGGCCGCGTGGCCCGTGAGGAACTTCCACCGGGTGGAGTCGGCCTGCAGGCGCTTGGCGTATTCCTTGAGCACGGCGGGGGTGTCATGTTCGGGGTCCACGGTGTGGCTCAGGAACAGCAGGTCCTTGTACTGGGGTTGGTCCAGCTCCAGCTGTAGCTGCTGCATCTGCACGCTCATGCGCGGGCAGATGCTGGTGCAGCGGGTGAAGATGAAATCCACGATCAGCACCTTGCCGGCGGCGTCCTTGTCGCTGAACGGCTGGCCGTTTTCATCGGTGAAGCGGAAGGGCGGAACGGTGAAGAAGGCCGTATCGCCCGGTGCATTCACCTCATGCCGCCCCAGGTGGGGCAGGGTGAAGTAGTGGTTCTTGCTGCCCACGCCCAGGAAGAGGGCCCCGGGCACCAGCACCAGCAGGATGATCAGCAGGACGATCTTCCTGCGCTTGCTGGCCACGGCGGGTTCCCGGTTCACAGGAAGAACTTCAGGACGTTGTGCAGGTAGCTGGCTTCCCAGATGATGATGAACACCAGGTACATCAGGAACAGCCCGTAGGGCAGGAGGATGACGCTGCGGATGTTGCGCCGTTCATCGCCCAGGTGCATGAAGGTCATCACGATGTAGGAGGCCTTCACCAAGGTGAGCATGATGAACACCCACTTCACCCAGTGCCATGCATTGGGGAAGAGGTTCATCCAGAACACGCCCAGCAACACTTCCACGGTGGTCACCACCGAGAGCAGGATGGTCACGAAGTAGATCTTCTTGCGGATGGCACGGCCTTGCTCCTCGCTGTGGCCGGCCCCCAAGCTGTACTCAATGATGTCGTCGCGTTCCATTTCAATGCGCCGTAGCCCGGCGGAGGCGATTTGATTGTCCTTGATGCGCGGTCGGGTGGATCAGACCAGGTAGAAGAAGGTGAACACGAACACCCACACCAGGTCCACGAAGTGCCAGTACAGGCCGGCCTTCTCCACCATCTCATAGTGGCCGCGGCGGTGGAACACGCCCTTGACGGCCTGGACCAGCACCACCAGGTTGAGGATAACCCCGGTGGTGACGTGGAAGCCGTGGAAGCCGGTGATGAAGAAGAAGAAGTTGGCGTAGGCGGGCGGGCCGTACTCGTTCTCGGTCATGTTGGCGCCGCTGGTCACGTGCACGGCGTTCTGGTACAGCTTGTACGCTTCGGGGCCGTTCACCACCTCCTGCGAGGAGGGGCTGCCGATGGTCATGGCGAAGGTGGCCGGATCGATGGACGCCCCGTGGTGCGGGTTCTCGGCCAAATAGGCCGTGCGCCCATCGGCCAAGGTTGCGCGCGCATGGCTGCCATGGATGAAGTGCGACCATTCAAAGGCCTGTGAGCCCAGGAAGAAAAGGCCCCCGAGCACGGTGAGGAACAGCCACTTCACCACGCCTTTCTTGTCCATGCGGTGGCCCGCTTCCACGGCCAGCACCATGGTCACCGAGCTGATGATGAGGATGAAGGTCATCAGCGCCACGTACATCAGCGGATAGCTGCCGCTGAGGCCGGGGAAGGAGTTGAACACCTCCTCGCCGATGGGCCACGCCATGCCGGGCCCCAGGGAGTGGCGGGCATAGCCGTAGGCCGAGAGCAGGCCGGTGAAGGTGAGGGCGTCGGAGACCAGGAAGAACCAGATCATCAACTTCCCGTAGCTCATGCTGAACGGGGAGCGTACGCCACCCCACAGGGCAGCACCGCTAAGGGGTTTGGAGGCTTCGCCGGACATGGGTCGGATTTCGTGTGGGCAATGTTAATGAACGTAGACCAAGAACAAAAGCAGGTATACCCAAAGACCGGCCAAAAAGTGCCAGTACCAGGTGCCGGCCCACAGGCCTTGGTGGGCTTGCGCGCCATACCGGCCCAGGCCGGCCTTGATGGACATCACCACCAGGGCGATGAGGCCGCCGATCACGTGGGCGAAGTGCGCGTAGGTGATCACATGGAAGTAGGAGCTGGCCGTGTTCAGGGATTCCTCCATCTCGGCGTTCAGCGGGTGCGCAAAGCCGGCATCCTCCGGCAGGAAGTACTGTTCGCCGCTTTTCACCAGGGGGATCCCGCGCCGCTCTATGGTGTAGTCGGTGCCGTATTCGCCTTGCAGGCTCTTGAACCGCGATACCAACGCATAGCCGTCGTGCAACAGTTCGTTCCAGCCCTTGAACTGGCTGGCGGTGAAGCAGGCTCCCAGCACCAGGGTGGCCAGCACCCAGGGCACCACCGCGCGCTTGTTGTTCTTGCGGGCCTGTATCAGGGCCATTTGCACGGTGGCGCTGCTCACCACAATGAAGGCCGTGCTCCACCAGAAGGGCGCGGGCAGGCGGAAACGCACCCAGTAGTTGGCGCCGCCCATGCTCACCAGGTAGGCGCTGGAAAGCCCGGCGAAGAACATGATGATGGCGAAGTAGAAGAAGTAGGCGATGTTCTTCTTCGCCTTGTTGATGCGCCCTTGTTGCTCAGGCGTCTGTTCGGCTGCGGTCATAGTTTGTCCACTACATAGGCCAGTTGCACCACCGGCAGATAAAGGAAGCTGGCGAACATCAGGCGCCGCGCGTCGGCCTTGTCCAAGGAGCGCATCAGGCGCAGGGCGTGCAGCAGCATGTACAGGCCCAGCACCACGGCCACCAGCGCGGACCATGGCCCGGCCAGGCCGAAGACCCATGGCAGCAGGCCCGCCAGCAGGGCGAAGAAGGTGTAGAGGCCGATGAGGAAGCCGCTGAACCCGTCGCGGCCGCCACGGGAGGGCAGCAGGTGGTACCCGGCCTTGGCGTAATCGTCGTGCAGCACCCAGGAGATGCTCCAGAAGTGCGGGAACTGCCACATGAACTGCATGGCGAAGAGCAGGCCGGCGCCCAGGCTGAAGGTGCCCGTGGCCGCCACATAGCCCAGCATCGGCGGGAAGGCCCCGGGGAAGGCCCCTACGAACACCGCCCAGGAACTCAGGCGCTTCAGGGGGGTGTACAGCGCCACGTACATGAACAAGGACAGCAGGCCCAGGATGCCGGTGAGCGGCCCGAAGGTGTTCCAGAGGATGATGGTGCCTGCGGCGCCGGCGGCAACGGCAATGGTGATGGCTTCGGCCATGCCCATGGAGCCGCGTACCAAGGGGCGCTGGTTGGTGCGGGCCATGCGCCCGTCCTGCTCCACCTCGATCACTTGGTTGAGGGCGTCCGAGGCACCGGTCACCAGCAATCCGCCCAAGGCCAACAGCAGGGCTTCCACCGTGCTGAAGCCCCCCGCCGGTACGGCCATGGCGTAGCCCAGCACGGCGCTCACCACCACCAGCGAGGCCAGCCGCAGCTTGAAGAGCGTGGCCACGTCCTTCAGTTTGGCCACCGCTCCGGTGCGTGTGGCGTAGGCTTCCCGCGTTTCCATTTCGGCGGCGAAAGTACGGCACGGGTCCTACCGTGGTGTTCCGTTGTGCAAGACGGTGGCGGCCAGGCCTTGCACGGGGCCGTCGGCTCAGCGTACCGTTTGGAAGGGGTGCTGCTGGTGCAGGTTGGCGCTGAGCCCCAGCCGCAGGTAGTTCGTGGGGTGGGTGCCACTGTTGGCCATGGTTTCCCACCGCGCTGTCCAGGCCGCTTCCAGCATCAGGCCGCTGCGGGGCTCCAGCAGGCGCCCCACGCGCAGTTCGTTCTGCACCACGGTGGCTTCCACCGGCCGGCCCGTGTAGTAGCCCAGGTCCTGGTAGCGGTCACCGTTCTTGGGCCGGTCCAGGTCGGAGAGGAAGATGTTGTTGCCCGTATTGGCACCGGGGCCGGAGGCGGTGTCCTGGCCCATACGGCCCCAACTGGACACGTTCTCCACCAACCAGGGCCCCGATCGCCATTCGGCCTGCACCAGGGTCTCCACGAAACCTGCACCGTAGGGGTGGGCCAGGGGTTGGCCGAGGTGCGCATAGTTCTGGCGCGGGTCGCTGTGGATGTACATGAAAGGGCGTGCATAGTTCACCTCCACCCTCAGTGACAACCCCTTGGTGCCGAGGACGCCGTGCCCCACCACACCGGCCTGCACCCCTTGCTTGTTGCCGTACCACCCATCGCCGGCGCGCACATGGCTGAGCAGAAATTCGTCCAGCACCAGCTGTGCGTAGGCCAGGGTGCTGCGGCCTACCTTCACGTTCAGGGCGGCGCCCAGGAGCGCATTGTCCGGCGAGCCAAGGCCATATTCCACGGGCCGCAGGAAAATCACCGGGTTCAAGTAGGAGAGGTCGAAACCGCGCGGGTAGGCCGGGTCGTTGTCCTGCCACACGATTGCTTCGAAGAAGCCGGCGTTCACCCGCTTGGAGATGTTCCAGCTCAGGTAGTGGATGCTGGCGAACTTCTTTCCGGTGAGGTCCGTGGCCCTGGCCGTGGGCGTGTTGCGCATCAGGGTGAGGAGGTTCACATAGCGGAGGTGCCACGCCGTGGTGGTGATCTTGAAGTAGGGGTAGCCGGTGGTTTCATCGCTGAGCAGGAGCGAACGGTAGCCCTCGCCGAAAAAATGGCGCCCCTTGCCCAAGGTGAGGTGGAAGTACGCGCCGGCCTTGTAGTCGGCATAGCCGTTCAGGTCATAATGGATGGCATCGGGGCCACGGCCCTGCAGTACGCCCTCGCCCGGCACGGCTTGGTGCACGTACGCATAGCGGTCCAGGTAGTCGGGCAACCGTTCCCGCCAATAGCGTGCATCGGCCTGCAAGGTCCAGCGGGATGAGGCGTTCCATTCCAGCCAGCCGCCCATGCCGGCGCGGTACTTCAGCACTTCGTGTTCCCCGAAGGAGGCCCCGGCCATGGTTTCCACCAGCGGTCCGCCGTGCAGGGTGCGGGCGGGGTCGGTGATCTTTTGCAGCCAAGGCCATGCGGCCTCCAGGGTGGTATCGGCCCCGGGCAATGGGGCCAAGTCTTCCCGGAAGTAGGGGCGGATGGCCGGGTGGGCAGCCGCCTTGTAGTGGTGCATGCGCGCGGTGAAGGGGGCGTCCACCGTGCGCGACAGGGGGAGCAGGCCTTGTTGCGCCAGCGCGGGCGGAGCGGCCAGGAGCAGCCACAGGCCCCGGCCCCGGCTCATGCCTTGTGCTTTTTGCGGAAGGCCATCGGCAGCATGGCCAGGCCGAAGGCCACGGCCCCCAGCACCAGCAGGCCTTTGGTGGGCCGTATGCCGCGGGTGGTGAGGCTCAGCAGGATGATGGCCGCGGCATAGGCGTAGAGGACGAGCACGGTGCCGCGGTGCCCCAAGCCCAGGTCCAGCAGGCGGTGGTGGATGTGGTTGCGGTCCGCTTGCAACGGCGAGCGGCCCTGGGCGGTGCGCACCACGAACACGCGGAAGGTGTCCACCAACGGGTAGGCGATGGCGGCCATGGCGAAAAGCGGGGTGGGCACCGTGCGCAGCCAGTAGGGCAGGCGGGTGGTGTCATGGTCCACGATGCGCATGGCCAGCACGGCCAGGATGGCCCCGATCATCAGCGAACCGCTGTCGCCCATGAAGATCCGTGCGGGATGGGTGTTGAAGACGAGGAAGCCCACCAGCGCGCCTGCCAAGGTGAAGGCCAGCAGGGCCAAGGCCACATCGCCGGCCCAATAGAGCCAGCAGCCATAGGCAATGGCGCTGATCAGGCCCACGCCGCCGGCCAGGCCGTCCACGCCGTCGATCAGGTTGAAGCCGTTCACCAGCACGATGTAGGTGAAGAACGAGAAGGCGATGCTCACGGCATGGGGCAGTTCATACAGCCCGAGCATGCCGTGCATGTCGTGGATGCGCACATCGCCGATGATCACCAGGATGTAGGCCACCACCATGTGGCCCACGAGCTTTTTCACGGGCGAGAAGCCGATGATGTCGTCCTTCACACCGATGAAGAACAGCAGCACCATGGCGGCGATCACCACCTTGAAGTCCGCGTAAGCCCTGCCCATTTCGGCATAGAGCAGCCTGAAATCGGCTGCGTGGATGCTGAAGGCGGAGCGGCCCGAGGGGAACCATAGGCTGTAGCTGAAGATGATGGCGGCGAAGATGATGATGCCGCCGATGGTGGGGATGCTGCGGTGGTGCAGCTTGCGCTCCTCGCTGGGCTCGTCCACCAGGTGTTTCATGCGTGCCACCTTGATGAGCACGGGCATGGTGAAGAGCACCACCAGGAACGCGGTGAGGAAGCCCATCAGCAATATGTAGTCGTGGTCGCTCACCGTGGAGGGCGGGGTTCAAAGATCGTAGTAGCGGTTGAAAAGGCCCGTGTGGAAGGCCAGGTAGAGGTAGCCGCTGTCCTGGTCTTGTATGCCGGGCTGGAGGTCGCGCATGGTGTAGCCCAGGGTGAGCTGCATCTTGCTCATCTGGTTGATCCGCCAGGAGGCGTTGCCACCGGCCTGCACCCGCCGTTGGCCGTTTGCCGGGGCTGCGTCCGGCACCCCCGTGCCGTAGATGCCGCTGCCCAGGGTGGCATGCCGTTCGACCACGCTCAATTCACCTTGGAACCAGTAGCGCTGCCGGACGCCGAAGTCGGCGCGCACCACCAGCTCACGGTAGCCCGTGCCGGCGGGCGAGGCCAGGGGTTGTCCGCTGTGGGTCCAGCTCATGCGGGCATCGGCCTTGGTGTAGGCAAAAGGGGTGGCCTGGTCGTATTCCACCAGCAGGTGCAGGTCGCGGCGCAAGAGGTCGAACCATTGGAGGCCGGCCTGCCAGGCATGGCGCCCCCCGGCGGGGTCGGTGAGGGCGAATTGCCCGTACGCGAACAGGTTGTCCGTGCAGCGGTATTTGGCGTCCAGCCCCAGCAATTGGGTGTGGGCCCCGTTGAAGCCGTTCAAGGCGGTGTTCAGGCCGATCAAAGGATTGAGTTGCAGGGCATCGAACGGCAACACCCCGTTGGTATCAATGGTTCGCCACAGGGTGCCTTCGAAGAGGGCCAGTTGCAAGGGGCCGAGGTTGGCGCTGAGGTGCAGGAAGGTGGCGCGTTTCCACCAGAAGAGGGATTCGCCCGCGCCGCCCGTGGGCAGGCGGTTGGCCGCACCGATCTGTTCCAGCTTGGCGAAGATGGCGCTGTACTGGAAGCGTTTGCTGGTGGTAAGTGCGCTCAATTTCACATAGGGATACGGAGAGCTGTTGTCACTGAGGAGCATCGAGCGGTAGCCGTTGCCCACGAAGTGGCGGTCTTGGCCCAGTTGCGCGTTCAGCCATGGGCGGGGGCTCCAGCTTACATTGCCCGTGGCCCAGGCAAAGTCCAGCCCCCGTGTGTTGAAGGCCTTGATCCGCCCTTGTCCCGGCATCACCCCGGTGGCATTGGCATACAGGTACAAGTAGCCGGGCGGGGTGGCCTGGTTCTCCAGGAACATGCTCTGGAACGAAACCGTGGGGCCCAGGTCTGCAGCGATCCGGAAGCCCCGGCTGTTCTGTTGGAGAACCTCGCCCTCAAGCTCGCCCTCTTCATGGAAGTCCCGGCCCGCTTCAAAGCGGAAGGCTGGATCGGCGGTGAGCTTGAACCCGCCTTCGTTCACCTGCACCAGGTGTTCCTTGAACAGTTTCTGGGTGATCCAGTAGTAGTGGCGTGCGCTGTCGGGCCGGTGGCCCATCACGTTGTGCAGGTCTGCGCGGCTTTCAATGATCGGCCGAAGGCCGGTGTGCATGGTGCTGGTGCGCCTGGCTCCGTTGCGGTCGATGTCGTAGTAGATGTCCCGGTTGAGCGGGATGTCGTTCTGCTGGGCTTGCACGGCGCACGCCCACAGGCTGCCTGCCAAGAGATGGAATATGCGGGAACAACGGGATGCCATTGGCCTTCGGCGGGCCGAAGGTAGCCGGGGAAGTGCACCGGCCGGGGCGCTCACATCTTGGCCCCCTCGTACTTCCTGAAGGCTTCGTACACCTGCGTGATGCCCGCGCGCAGCGCGATCTGGTGCTTCCAGCCCATGTTGTGCAGGCGGCTCACGTCCATGAGCTTGCGCGGGGTGCCATCGGGTTTGCCGCGGTCCCATTTCAATTCGCCCTTGAAGCCCACGATCTCCTGGATCAGCTCGGCCAGCGCCTTGATGGTGAGGTCGGTGCCGGTGCCGATGTTCACGAAGAGTTCGTCGTGGTAGTTCTTCAGCAGGAAGAAGCAGGCGTCGGCGAGGTCGTCCACGTGGAGGAATTCGCGGAGCGGTGTGCCGGTGCCCCAGACTTCCACGGTGGCCGCGCCTTCCTGCTTGGCGGAGTGGAATTTGCGGATCAGCGCGGGCATCACGTGGCTGTTCTTCAGGTCGTAATTGTCGTTGGGCCCGTAGAGGTTGGTGGGCATGGCGCTGATGTAGTCGCAGCCGTATTGGCGGCGGTAGCTCTCCACCATCTTGATGCCGGCGATCTTGGCGATGGCGTAGGGCTCGTTGGTCTCTTCCAGCAGGCCGGTGAGCAGGCTTTCCTCTTTGAGCGGCTGGTGGGCCAGCTTGGGGTAGATGCAGGAGGAGCCGAGGAAGAGCAGGCGCTTCACGCCGTTCTCATAAGCCTGATGGATCACGTTGTTCTGGATCATCAGGTTCTCATAGATGAACTGCGCGCGGTAGGTGTTGTTGGCCTGGATGCCGCCCACCTTGGCGGCGGCCAGCACCACGTGGTCGGGTTTCTCCCGCCGGAAGAAGTCGCGCACGGCGGCCTGGTCCTTCAGGTCCAGTTCCTTGCTGGTGCGCCCGATGATATTGGTGTAGCCTTCCTGCTCCAGGCGCCGCTGGATGGCGCTGCCCACCATGCCGCGGTGGCCTGCGATGTAGATCTTGTCTTGCTTGTTCATGGTCTCCGTTGGCGGTTGCCGGTAATTTCTTGCCCATTGTCAGTGCAACCCTCCGGGCAACGGACAACCAACAACGGACAACTGCGCACCATCCACTTCGAACTACTCCTCCTCATTCAGGACCTTGTGCCCGCCCTTCTTCAGGTACACGTCGCGTTCGAAGAGCTTGATGTCCTCACGCACCATTTCCTTCACCAGGGCGGCCAGGTCGTACTTGTGCTTCCAGCCCAGCACCCGGCGTGCCTTGCCGGGGTCGCCCTCGAGGTGGTCCACTTCGGCGGGCCGGTAGTAGCGGGGGTCGATGGCCACCACGGTCTTGCCGGTCTGCTTGTCGATGGCGGTTTCCTTGGCGCCCTTGCCTTTCCAATGCAGGGTGATGCCGGCTTCGGCGAAGGCCAGGTCCACGAAGTGGCGCACGGTGTTGGTGGTGCCGGTGGCCAGCACGAAGTCGTCCGGCTTCTTGGCCTGCAGCATCAGCCACATGCCTTCCACATAGTCCTTGGCGTGGCCCCAGTCGCGCTTGGCGTCGAGGTTGCCCAGGTAGAGGGTTTTCTGCAGGCCCAGCTTGATCTTGGCCGCGGCGCGGGTGATCTTCCGGGTAACGAACGTTTCCCCGCGCAACGGGCTTTCGTGGTTGAAGAGGATGCCGTTGCAAGCGAAGATGCCGTAGCTCTCGCGGTAGTTCTTGGTGATCCAGAATCCATAGAGCTTGGCCACGCCGTATGGGCTGCGCGGGTGGAAGGGCGTTTCCTCGTTCTGCGCCCGGGGCAGTACCCCGCCGTAGAGTTCGCTGGTGCTGGCCTGGTAGAAGCGGGTCTTCTTTTCCATGCCCAGGATGCGGATGGCCTCCAGGAAGCGCAGCGTGCCGATGCCGTCGGCATTGGCGGTGTATTCGGGCATCTCAAAGCTCACGGCCACGTGGCTCATGGCCGCCAGGTTGTAGATCTCGTCCGGTTGTACCTGCTGCACCAGGCGCAGGCAGTTCACGCTGTCGGTGAGGTCGCCGTAGTGCAGGTGGAAGGGCAGGCCCTTTTCGTGGCTGTCGTGGTACAGGTGGTCGATGCGGTCGGTGTTGAGCAGGGAGCTGCGGCGCTTCACGCCGTGTACTTCGTAGCCTTTCTTCAGCAGGAATTCGCTGAGGTAGGCACCGTCCTGCCCGGTGATGCCGGTGATCAGGGCCACTTTGCGTTTGCCTTTGGGCGCGGTGGTCTTCTTGGGTGCCGCTTGGGCGGTGACCTTTTTGGCGGGGGCCGCTTTCCGGGGCTGCTGTTTCACGCTGTTCTTCTTTCGTGCCATGTATCCGTTCTTGCTCTTGATCATTGAACGATGAACCACTGGTTCAGCAGGTCGTGCTTGTTGTAGCGCATGGGGGCGCCGGTGCTTACGTCGATGAGCGTTTTTCCCGCGGCCTCGGCAATGGCGTGGCCGGCGGCGGTGTCCCATTCCATGGTGGGGGCGTAGCGCGGATAGGCATCGGCGGCGCCTTCGGCCACCAAACAGATCTTCAGGGCGCTACCCATGCTCACGGTCTCCACGCGGCCGTGTTCCTGCTCCATGCGGGCGATGTAGGCTTCGGTATCGGGGGTGGAGTGGGAGCGGCTGGCCACAATGGTGAAGGCCTTGCGCGCATGGGCCATGGGCAGGCGCACGGCGCTATCGGCAAAGGCTTGGGCGCCCTTGCCTTCCAGGGTGGTGGCCATTTCCGCCCGGTACGCCCCGCCGTCCTGCCAGGCCAGGTAGAGGATGTCCTTGACCGGCACATAGAGCACACCGCCCACCGGACGGTGCGAACCCAGGGCGCCGGAGGGCTCGTGGTCGCGTGCCATCAGTGCAATGTTCACCGTGAACTCGCCATTGCGCTTGATGAATTCCTTGGTGCCGTCCAAGGGGTCCACCAGCCAGTACAGGTCCCAGGCCTGCCGTTCGGCCGGTGGCAAGGCCTTGCCTTCCTCGCTCAGCACGGGCAGGCCCGTCTTGGCCAACTCCTCGGCAATGGCGGCGTGGGCGCGTTTGTCGGCCTCGGTCAGGGGGCTTTTGTCGTCCTTGATCTCTACGTTGATCGGGCGGGAATACACGTCGATGATCTCGCGGCCGGCGGCGAAGGCGGCGGCCAGGGCATGGTCCAAGTGGCGGGCAAGTTTGCTCATGGTGGCGAAGGTAGGCGGGGGATTGTTGCAATCGGGAGGCTCCGTGTCCGGGGGGCGATGGTCGGCGGGTGCGGAGGGCCTGGCAGGGTGGTGGATGGGCGGTGGGTCCGGTCGGGCCGGACGGGCCGTGGGTCTGCTAAGGGCCGGGCCGTCTTACGTATTGCTTCCAAAGTAGTTCCTGGTGGCTGCCCAAGGCGAGGTGGCGGCCATCGATGAACGCATGCACCACCTGGTTGGTGCGTATGTCCAGGGCATCGCCGGCGGAGATGAAGAGGGTGGCCGACTTGCCGGGTTCCAGACTGCCGTAGCGTTTGTCGATGCCGAGGATGGCGGCGGCGTCGAGGGTGATGGCGCGCAGGGCGTCCTCGGCCGAAAGCCCATGGGCGCTGGCCGTGCCGGCCAGGAAGGGCAGGTTGCGGGCACCCATGCGCTCCATGTCGCCGCTGTAGCCCAGGCAGAAGCGCACGCCGCGTTCCTTGAGCAATGCGGGCAGGCGATAGGGCAGGTCCGGGTCCTCATCCTCGCGTTGGGGCAGGCTGTGCAACCGTTGCAGGATCACGTCCACTTGTTTGTCGCGCAGCAGGGGCGCCACGCGCCACGCATCGTGGCCACCCACGAGCACCATCCGCCGCACGCCCATTTCCCGGGCGAAGAGCACGGCCTCCTGGATCTCCCGTGCGCCATCGGCGTGGATGTAGAGCGCCTGTTGCCCGCTGAACAATCCGCGCAGGGCCTCCATGCGCACGTCCACGCCGGGCGGTCGGCTGCTGCCGGCATAGGCCTTGGCCCGCTGGAAGAACGCCCGGAGGTCGGCCAGCGATCGGGCCCGTTGTTCGTCCTGGGCTTTTTCCGTGGTGCCGGGCTCGGCCCACCAGCCGGAGTGCCGGAAGGCCGCTGGCCAGTTGAGGTGGACGCCTTCATCGGCCTTCACCACGGCGTCGTCGTTGTTCCATGCATCGAGCTGCACGATGCTGCTGGTGCCGCTGAGGGTGTTGCCCCGGGGCGTGACCTGGGCCAGCAGCACGCCGTTGTTGCGCACCGTGGGGATGATGCGCGAATCCGCGTTGTAGGCCGCTGCCGCCCGGGCTTCGGGTTCGTAGGTGCCGGTCTCCGCCAGGTCCACGGTGGCGCGCACCGCGTCGATCTCCGCAAGGCCCAAGGTGGCGTCGGGCAGGATCAGGCCGGGGTACACGTGCATGCCCTCGGCTTGGACCACCGTGTCATATGCGGCCGTCACGGCATATTCATACCCCACGAAATCGATGATGCCGTTGCGGAAGCCCACCGCGCCGTCGGCGTAGGTCTTGCCATGGCCCGTGTGCACGGTGCCGCCCTTCACCAGGATGGACTTCGTTTGCACCGGGGCAGGCGAAGGCCGTTGTGCACCAACGCTCGCGGCCAGGCCGATGCCGAGGATGAACGCGGTGGTCCTCATGGCTGTTCACCCAGGGTTTCGCAGTGCCACTGTTCGGGCGCTTGCCGTTGGGCCTTGCGGACGGCGGCACCGGCCCGTTTGGCGGCCAGCATGGTCGCCGTGAGGCGCGATCGTTCCGCTTCCACCTGCGGGGCCCGGTCCATTTCGCGGCGCCGGTCATAGTAGCGCACGCCGTCCACAAAGGTCATCTGGGCCGCGGCACCAATGCCCAGCGGGTTGTTGTTCCAAAGCACCAGGTCGGCGTCCTTGCCGGCTTCCACGCTGCCCATGCGGTGGTCCAGGTGCAGCGCCTTGGCGGGGTTCAACGTCACCATTTTCCAGGCTTCTTCCGCCGGTACCCCGCCATACTTGATCGTCTTCGCGGCTTCCTGGTTCAGCCGCCGGCCCATCTCGGCATCATCGCTGTTGATGCACACGTTCACGTCTTGACCGTACAGGATGGCGGCGTTGTAGGGTATGGCGTCCATCACTTCGGCCTTGTAGGCCCACCAGTCGCTGAAGGTGCTGGCGTTGCAGCCGTGTTGCCCCAGTTCCCGCGCCACCTTGTAGCCTTCCAGGATATGGGTGAAGGTGTTCACCCGGAAACCCATGCTGTGGGCCACGTGCAGCAACATCAGGACCTCGCTCTGCACGTAGCTGTGGCAGGTGATGTGGCGCGTGCCGGCAAGGATCTCCGCCAGCGCCTCCAGTTCCAGGTCGCGCCGGGGCGGTGCGGTGGCGGCCTGTTCCTTGGGCTTGAGCGCGGCGTACCGGGCTTGTTCGGCGGCGTAGTCCTTGGCCCGGTGGAAGGCATCGAGGAAGGTCTGCTCCACGCCCATGCGGCTTTGCGGGTAGCGGTCGTGCCGGTCCCAATTGCTCTGCTTCACGTTCTCGCCCAGCGCGAACTTGATGAAGCCCGGGGCGCCGTCGATCTTGAGTTCCTCCGCACCGCGGCCCCAGCGCAACTTGATCAATGCGCTTTGCCCGCCGATGGGGTTGGCCGAGCCGTGCAATTGCTGCACGGCAGTTACCCCGCCGGCCAATGCGTTGTGGATGTTGATGTCGTCGGGGTTGATCACATCGCCGATGCGCACCTCGCTGGCCACGGCCTGCGTGCCTTCGTTCACGCCGCGTGCAATGGCGATGTGCGAATGCTCATCGATGATCCCGCTGGTGAGGTGCATGCCCGTGGCATCGATCGCCGGCACCTTCCCGTTGCCTTTGGGGAAGAGGGCGCCCATGTCCAGCTCCGGTCCCACGGCCAGCACCTTGCCCTGGTGGATGCACACATCGGTATCGGGCAGTACCCCGCCGGGGCCGTTGGTCCATACCGTGGCATGGCGGAACACCACGGTCTCCGTGTCGGGGAACTGGGTGGTGCCGAAGGCGTTCAAGGGGTACCACACCGGGCCCGTGGGCAGGGACCAGATGCTGTCCAGTGCGGCCATGGCGTGTTGGTCCTTGCGTTCGGCACCGTTGGATCCCTTTTGCCGGATGGCGCTCCAGGCGAACCATTCGCCCGCCGGCCCTTGGGCTTGTCCATCCCAGATGCCGCCCCGGTCGTGGATCACGCCATTGAGCCGCACAGGACCGGCAAAGCCCAGCCGGGAGCCATCGAACCACAGGGATACCACCGGGCCTTGAAGGGTGAGCAGGGCATTGGTCCAGGCGGTATCTCCTCCGGCCGTCCTGACCTCGGCTTCCGGTTTTTCCGGCGGGCCTTTCACGCGCAGCTTCAGGATCTTCGAGCGCAGGTTCAGGTCGAAGAGGCCGCGCGGATCTTCCGCGATGCGGGGGGTGATCACCATGCGGCGGCCCGAGGCCCACGTTTCATGCACCGTGTTGCCGGCGTCGAGCAGGTGCTTGGAGGTGATCACCAGGTCTGCCCGCTTGCCGGCTTCCACCGTGCCCACCCGTGTCTCCGCATGGAACAGCGCGGCGGGCACCGTGGTGAGCGCGGCGATGGCCGTGCTGCTGTCCAGCCCGCAGCGCACCATGCGGCGCAAGGAGGCCCACATGAGGGCGGGCTCCTTCAGCCCATGGCCGGTGAAGGCGAAGGTGCCGCCGGCCTCGGCGATGCGCGCGGGGTTGGTGGGGGCCAGTTCCCATTCCTTCAACTGCCGCAAGGACACTTCCAGGGCATCGAAGGGGTCTTCCACGTCGTAGGCTTCGGGCAGGGCCAAGGGCACGATCAACGGGGCGCCCGTGGCCAGGATGTCGGCCAGGCGCAGGTAGGCATCGCCGTCGTTGCGGATGATGAGGTCCAGGCCGAACTCCTTGGCGATCGCTGCGGCGCGCAACACGTTCTGCCCGCTGCCGGCATCGAAGACCAAGGGCAGCTCGTGCAGCTTCAACAAGGCTTCCAGGTCCGCATCGCTTTGCTCCTGCTTGCCGCCGGCGCCGTACCACCGCGCATCGAGGAGTGCCTGGCGCAACAGGGCGATGGCGCCCATGAGCGAGCTGGGATAGTCGTCCGGTGAGCGGCCTTTGTTGAAGGAGAGGTTGGCCGATGCACGGGGCAGCAGGATGTCTTCCGCCGGGGTGCGGCCTGCCAACGACACCAGGCAGCCGGTGCCCCGCGCTATCCCGTCCATGCGGTGGGCCACCACCGAAGTGAAGCCCTGGGCACGCAATGCAGCTGCCCGCGGTTCATCCGGCACGTACAGTTCGGCGGCGTTGGCCGCCGCGGCGATGGCCCGGTTCCAATAACGGGCACCCGGAGCTTTTTCCAGCTCGGCGGGGCTGCGCTGCGCCAGGCCCAGGTCGCTGAACGGGTCGATCAGGCCGGGCCACACATGCAGCCCGCTGAGGTCGTGCACTTCGGCTCCGGCGGGGATGCGCACGCGTTTGCCCACCTCCAGGATGCGGTCGCCCTGGATCAGCACCGTGGCGTCCGCCAAGGTCTTCTCCGGTGAAACATGCACGGTGGCATGCGTGAAGGCCACGGGCACCTCGGCGCGGTGGTGCGGGCCGTTCACCGGTGCGTTCCGCTGGGCCGGGGCGGGTGTGGCGGCCAGGCCGAGCGCGATAAGCAGGAAGCGGAAGGGTGGAGCGTGCACGTGCCGCGGAATTGCTTGGCGCAAGGTAGCGGGCCTGCCTGCCACGGCCCCACGGGCCGGGAAGATCTTCTCCACAGGCTACTTTTGACGCGCTCCAAGCGCCCTGCCCATGCCGGAAGCGACCGCTGCCGCCGACAGTACCCATCTCTTCCTCTTCTTTCACAGTGTACTTCGCTGGGTCCTGATCGCCATGGTGGCCGTGGCCGGCATCGCGGCGCTGGTCGGGCGTCTGCGCAATGGGCCCGTGTTCAACTGGCAGCGTGGCGCGGCCATTTGGGCCATGGTGCTGGGCCAGGCCCAATTGGTGCTCGGCGTCGTGCTCTACGGCTTCAACCTCGGCTCGGGCGCCTTCAACCGCATGTTGCCCGACACCGCCCGCTATTGGCGGTACGAGCATGCCGGCATGATGCTCCTGGTGGTCGCACTGGTCACCACCGGCCGCCTGGCCAGCAAACGGGCCCGCACCGAACAGGGCAAACACCTGCGCGTGGCCGTCTTCTACCTCTTGGCCCTGTTGCTTCTCCTGGTGAAAACGCCGTGGTGGTTCACCGCCATGGGCGAAGGACGCGGTTGGATATGAACACCGCAGGACCCCGGCGGCGGAAGCCCGCGCGACTTCCATGGCCGGATCGGGCGAAGGCCCGGAGCATGCAATTTCTCCCCGTGGAATGATCGAACCCAAGGACAACCGTGTTACCGCCGAGACCGCCGTGCTCATCGGCCTGGCCACCGACCGCCAAACGCCGGAACAAGTGGCGGAATACCTCGATGAGCTGGAATTCCTGGCCAGCACCGCGGGCATCAGTACGGTGAAGCGCTTCACCCAGCGCATGCACAAGCCCGACGGCAAGCTCCACATCGGCTCCGGTAAGCTCGCTGAAGCGAAAGCCTGGATGGAGCAACACGCGCCGGAGGCATGCGTGATCTTCGATGACGAACTCACCCCCGCCCAGCAACGCAACCTCGAGAAGGAACTGGCCCGCCCCGTGCTGGACCGCCCCCGCCTGATCCTGGACATCTTCGCCGGCCGCGCGCAAACGGCACACGCCAAAACGCAGGTGGAGCTGGCCCAGTATGAGTACATGCTGCCCAGGCTTACCAAGCTGTGGACCCACTTGGAGCGGCAGCGCGGCGGCACCGGCACGCGCGGCGGCGCGGGCGAAAAGGAGATCGAGACGGACCGCCGCTTGGTGCGCGACCGCATCAGTTTGCTCAAGGGTCAATTGAAGGATATCGACCGGCAGAAGCAGACCCAGCGGGGCAACCGCGGCAAGCTGGTGCGCGTGGCCCTGGTGGGCTACACCAACGTGGGCAAGAGCACCCTGATGAACCTCTTGAGCAAGAGCGACGTCTTCGCCGAGAACAAGCTCTTCGCCACGCTCGATACCACCGTGCGCAAAGTGGTCCTGGGCAATCTGCCTTTCCTGCTCAGCGATACCGTGGGCTTCATCCGCAAACTGCCCCACCAGCTCATCGAGAGCTTCAAGAGCACGCTGGATGAAACCCGCGAGGCCGACCTGCTGCTGCACGTGGTGGACATCAGCCACCCGCAGTTCGAGAGCCAATACCACACCGTGCGCCAAACGTTGGAGGAGATCGGCGCCGGCGGAAAGCCCGTGATCGTGGTCTTCAACAAGATCGACGCCTACCGGCCCGCCCCGCACGACCCGCACGACCTCGCCCCCAAGCGCGAGGACCAGTTCACCTTGGAGGAACTTGAGCACACCTGGATGGCGCGCATTGGGGATGATGAGAGCATCTTCATCTCCGCCACGCGAAAGGACAACATCGATGCGCTGCGCACCCTGATGTACGAGCGCGTGAAGGCGATCCACGTGGCGCGCTATCCCTACGAGAAGGATCTGCTGTTCCGGGATTGGACGGTGGAGTGAGAGGTTAGTATACGAGACACGCGAGCACAAACGGGGGTTA
>JAGPDT010000106.1 GCA_018057455.1 Flavobacteriales bacterium
ACCACTGCACGCAGCAGGTTCATGCGGTAGCTCAAGTCCACTTCAGCGGTAGCCGCCAAGTCCGCCCAAGCCATGGTGACGGGCGTATAGGAAAGGTGGTCGATGCGGATGCTGTCGCAACCCTTCAAGGGTTCAATGTCAGTGCGGCCATCGGCCTTGGTCAACACCGTGTTGCCCGTGGCTAAACAAGAGATGGAGACATCGGCAATGGGCGTGCGCGTGGCTTGGTCCAGAAAGGTGATGGTCTGGGCGTGGAGGTTGAAGGCGATGACACATAGGGTTGCGGATAAGGCAAAAGTCCTTCTCCAGAACCAATGGGAAAATTCGGACGTGCGGCAAAAATTCATTGATGACAATTGATGGGGTTGAATCATTACTCTTCGGTAAATTGCACTCACAGAAACCCCATATCAAGCCGAAAATGACAAAGGCAGCATATTCGGCTTCAAGAGGCAACTGCTCACTGCTTCATCCATTTGGCTGATGCCCGCATCCCGTCCGGGGCGGTCACCAGCAGGTTGTACACGCCTGCCTTCACGTGGGATAGTTCCACGTTGCCACTACCTTCCACAATTTGCTCCCTGTGTACGATCCGGCCCAACCCATCCCGGACTTCCAAATCGAATTCCCGGTAGCCGGGCCAGCTTATCTGCAACAGCCCGTTTCCGGGGTTGGGCACTACTAAAAGTGATCCAACCTTCTTGTGCTCCCGCACCCCCACATCCAGCGGATACAGGCGCAGCAGCAGCCGCTGCTCCGGATGGTCTCCGCAGCCATCGTTGTAGCCGTGGAAAACGCCGCAGATGTATATATAACCGTCCGGACCTTCCTTGATCTGGTGCAGGCGGCAAGCTGGTGAATTCGTGTCGATAGCCTCGGTGAATCCCGCCCCGGTGCCGGGGAGGTAATCCCAGAGCACGTTGCCTGCGGTATCAATAGTGGTGATTGCACCCAGTGGTTGGTGCCCGATTGCATTGAAATCACCCACCACGATCAACTTGCCGGGCTCTATCTCCAAATGGTCCCATACGGCGGCTAAGCCCCGGAAGTAGCCATAGGCTAAGAAGGGGATGGATGGCCAGGTGGTATCCGTGCTGCCATCGGGCAGCAGGCGCATCACGGCCAGGGTATCATTGGGATACTCCGGGGACATGAACCGCCCGAACACCAGCATGCGCCCGTCCGGGTAGTGGTATTGCCGGGTACCCATGCCGCCACACCAAGTGATGGAGGTGTGGAAGGTGGTGTCCAAATTGCCGTCCGGCCAAAGCTTGAACAAAGCCCCCAACGGCCGCCCTTCATACACAAAAGCATTGCGGGCTCCGAATAGAAAGCTGCCATTTGGCTGTTCGTTCAGGTTCCTCAAGTAAGTCCCGGGCATGTACTTGTGGTCATAGTCCGGATCGTAATCCCCATTGGGGAGTGCCTGTACCAAGCCATATCCCGGTTCACTCCCGATTAGTTGGCCATCCTCGTCGTAGAACTTCCTGGTGTATGCACCCAAACGCCATTGTTTGCCGTCCGGGAAGTTGTGGTACGTACTGACCTGCCCGGCCATGAACATGGGCGGGTAAGGTGGCCCGTAGGAATAGTCGTTCGTGCCGTCCGCCACAAAGAGCCTTAGGAAGCCACCGCCCCCTTGCTGAAGGAACAAGTAGTCCCCTTCAATTTCCAGCTCACAGCCCGCGCTAACATAGCTGGGGCCGAAGCTGGGGTCAATGGCACCGTTCGGCAATACGCGTGTAAGACCAGTATATTGAATCATTGGCCCTGGCATTTTTAACCGCCCACCAACAAAGATCCGCCCGTCCTCCATAAAGGCCAAGCTGTACACTTCATCGGCCGGCGGGTGGCCGAACTGGAAGCTTTCATCCACGCAAAGCGGCGCCTGTGCCCTGGCCACTGCCAAGGCACAAGCACCACTTGCCACAAGCAAGAATGCGCGCAGCATGGTTGCTCAGGGTTTTACCACCACGTGTTCGGCATCCACCAGCCTGCCCGCGTTGTAGAGTTCCACCGTGTAGCTGCCAGCAGCCGTTCCGCGCGTATCCCAGACCTCCTGGCCGGGCGAGGTGCCAATGGCTCTTTCATTCACCACCCGGCCCAAGGGGTCCACTACGCGGATCCGGGCCTGGTCCACCTTGCCGGGCAAGGTATGGCTGAAGGCCACCCAGGTGCTCGCCGGGTTGGGGTGTACGATCAGCACCGGTGTTGGTGCAGCAACGGTTCCAGGCAACGACACAAGCATCTTCTTTGGATGACTTGCCTCACCGGTGACCGGCGGGATGCAGACGTTGTACCCGTAGCACAACGTATTGCGGGCATACGATGAGGCCAAGGAAGGTTGGCGCGTGGCAATGCCTTCCAATGCCGTCAACTCCACGGGTTCCAGTTGCATCAGGGTCCGGCCATCGCCTTCGATCACCGGGCGGATCACCGCAATCAGGTCCAGCATGTCGTTACGGTCCTGCATACCCTGCTTTTCCAGCAAATACTCGGCATCCAGGCCTTGCAGCAAGGCGACAGCTTCATCGAAGCGGTTGTTCCCCAGCAGCACGTTCACCTCCCCGAAACGCGCCCGCAGGCTGGGGTTCAATTGCCACCGCGCCAACAGGCTGTCCGCCGGTTGGGCCACGGTGTCGCTCAGCATGGTGGTGATCAGCTCATCGTTCAGCCGCTGGTACTCGCCATTGTGCCATCCCATGTCGGCCTCCAAGCTGGTGCGCCAGGTCTTCTGGTCCCAGGAGGCCATGATCTGTGCCACCATGTATTCCGGAAGCGGGTTCGGCATTTCGTACTGCACCCATTTGGTGAAGCCGTCCCGTTGCGTGGCCTCCGGGTTGGCTACGCACACCTCCAAGTACATGGCGTGCGGGAGGGTGTTCTTCAGGCCCGCTTCTTTCAGGATGTCGGTGCTGAGGTAAGGACTCTTGGCCATCAGTTCGTTGCGCAGCGCCCAGGCATCCTGCGGCCAGCTGAGCATGATGGTCTCTTTCAGCTCATCGAAATCCCCGCCGTCCAAGAGGCTTTCATAGACATACTTCAGGTTCAGGTAGGCCAGCCGCTCCTGTTCGATCTGCGGGGTGAGCGCTTCCTTTACCGGGCCTGTGCCGCCCCCGCACAAGATCCGCGTGGGGCAAGTGTTGTGCGGCGAGGGGTTGATATTGCGCTGGACATAAGGGGCGTTGTATGCCGTGGTGTTCAGGTCCCCCGGTGGCAGTTCCCAGAAATAGGTGATCGGCAACACCTCTGCCGCATTGTGGTAATTGTAATATTGAGAGCTACCGTTCTGCTGTGTGGTGAAGGTGTTGCCCGCAGACTTGAAGGTGGATCCTTGGAAGATCTTGATGCAGTGATCCGGCCCCGGGCTGCCGGAAGTGCTCCGAACCGTAAGATCCTCCTCGCCGTTCTGCACGTTTTGGTTGCAAATGAAGGACAAGCCCGTGGCGGTGGGATGCACGTAATCCACGTTGTTGTTCTCCGCAATGTAGCCGTAGTCCATTCCCGTGGCCGTGTTCTTGTACACTTGATTGTTGTACGCCCCGGTGTTGCTCATCACAACACCTTCCGAAGCAGCGAAGGGAGTGCTTGGCTCGGAAAAGCGGTTCTCCTCGATCTTGAAGGCGTTGGTATTGTAACTGTATATGCCCCGGTGCCTTTCATTGAACCAGGCATCATCCCCGGTTAGGTCCACTTCGCGCCCGCCCACCACGAACCGGTTACGCAGAATGGATCCGTTGTTCACGGCATCCGTATAGATCCCGCATACGTTGTTCTCGAAGTAAGAGTCCTTGACCGAATACCCGAAGCTCGATGTGCTGCTGCTGCCAACCCGAATGCCATGGTCCAAGCCGATGAACCGCGATGGCCGCAACGAAGCATCAGGGCATACGGGTACCGGTTGGCCGGAACCCAGCTCACAGGCAGGCAATAGTTCAGCGCATTGGCCGCTTACGCGGAAGCTCGCATCCAAGCTGAATATGCCCCGGCCAAGGAGGGCACTTGAATTGATGCCGTTTGGCCCCGATACTTGTGAATTGATGAAGTCGCATTGGATGAAATTGATCCCTTGGACCTTGTTCAGCCTGGCATGTGCGTCAAAGTCATCGTTGCCGCGGTAGTTGTCATCCACGATGAACTCCGTATGCTGGAAGTAGCTGTTGTTGTCCTTGGTAATGGTCGAATTGCTTGGCAGGAAGTTCCGGTACTTCTTGAACTCAACACCAACCCGGCAATTCCGGAAGGTGGCCCCAACATCATTCAACGTACCCTGTACCTGCACCACGCCCCCTTGGGCAGACTTCACCAGCGGGTCGCCGCATGAAACGCCCACCAAGGCGTGCTCTATCACAGCCCCGTTTTTCAATACAACCAAGCCTTGGTATGTGGGGTTGTTGGTGGGGAATTGGTGCTGGTTGGTAGTACCCCAGGCTTCTATGCCCCGCCAAAATCCGCCACAATGAGAGGTGAGCTTGGCGCCGTCCACTATCAGCTTTCCACCGGGTTCAACTACCAATTTGGTTCCCGGCATGAATCGCAGGTCTGCCGTTACCGTGCATACCGCACCACCCGTGATCCTGATATTGGATGCGATATCCCTTTCGCTGCTTATGGCAACCGTGCCCGATATGACCTCTTCTTCCGGCTGGGTCGAAACCAAGTCCGTAATCCAGATACCGCGCCCCATACTGGCTGCGATCAGCTTACCATCGCAATGATCGATCTCCAGATCGCTTATGATGCATACCGGCAACCCATCATTGAAGCATTCCCATTGCGCCATGGAGGCATCACGGTAGAATACACCAATGTCGGTGGAAAGATAGAGCCCACGATTGCTTCCCTTTTGGTAAACGATGTCCGTAACAACGAAGGGTGTAAGCCCTGTGCTGTAATCGACCCAACTCGAGCCGCCATCCTCCGACATGATGACCCTGTACTGGCCATTGTACGGCGGGGAGGCTCCGGTATTTTCGCTATACCCGGTCATGGTGACCCATACACGATCCGGATCGGTGGGATCAACAAGCACATTGCTAATGGGAAGCCAGTCCGGAACAATGGAAGGAAGATCACCCGTGATGTCCACCCAATCGTTCGGCCCTGTACCTCCACCTGTAGTGGACTTGAACAGGTACCCTTGTGCCGAACCACAGCCCCAACATGCGTCCGAATAGGCCGCATACATGATTCCGGGTTGTCTCGAACAGCTCGTTATGGACCGCAGCGGCCGATTCAACGGCACCGAGGAGAAATTCGCTGCGAAATCCGAGATCTTCGTCCAGGAAAGGTAAGGAGGTGTTGTAGGCGTGGCGGAACGATAGATATCCTCGTGCCCGATGTAAAGTAGACCATCCTCGGCTGCTACCATGGACCGTACGTTGTTCGCGTGGTTGCTGGGTTGATAATTTTGCGAGTACCTCGTCCAACTAGTTCCATTCTTTACATAGGCGTAAAGCGGCTTACTGCTGTAAGAGCAACACCAACGTTGAGCATAAAGGATGTTGGGATCGGTCCGATGGCATGCAGCTTCTGCACCATCCTGATACAACTGGGGCAGGTGCCAGCCGTTTCCATCGGTTATTGCCACATCATTGTCCTGTCTACCACCTCCTATGGTGAAGTCCAGCTCCGATGCGCCAATGCCGTAAAACATGCTCGTGTTAAAGCCTTGTCCATTGATGTTTGACCAGGTTGTCCCGCCGTTCACTGTGAGCGTGATGCCACCATCATTGCCGTGGATGACGACATCCCCAACCCCACCGCTCCCGGGTGCGGAACCTGAAATAACCTCCATGCACCGTGTATCTATATGCTGTCCCCCGGTCTGTTGGATGAATGATACACCCCCATTTGTTGATTTATTGGCATAGTATGCCGCTGCATACATAACGGATGCATCGGTAGGCGAAATAGCTAGGTCTTGCCGCCAATAACCCCCACCGTTGAGGGTATAATTTCCAGCGACCAATGTCCAAGAACTACCATGATCGCTCGACCGCCAAAGCTTATCGGTTGAACCTGACCTGTAGATCGCCCAAACATTTCCTGGGGCTGCTGGAGATACAGCGATGGTCATCCGGTCGCTTTGGGTACCCCCGGTTACCAAAATACTTTGGGACCAAGTGACTCCTGCGTCCATGGACTTCACGAAGATCGCACCATCGGTGTTGCCCGCAGCGATGGCGGCTCCATGGTCATCGCTGCATGCATATACCACATTGGGATTCCCCGGGTCCAACGCCAGATCTCGCAGTACTCTCGCCGGACTGTTCGGGTCGTACGGATTTGCCCCGATGGAGTTTGGCAACTGATAGACCATTGCCCAAGTTAAACCACCGTCCACCGTCTTGAACAACCGGTCATTTGCGGTAACATACACAATATCAGGTTGGGTAGGATGCACCACGATCTTCCTGCAAATGGTCTGCGTGGAGGGGTCAACCGGGCCAACCTGGTCCCAGGTGTTTCCTCCATCCACGGATTTCAATATGCCAATGCCGAACCCGCCGCTCCATGTGGTACCGGTCGCAACATAGAGGATGTTTGGGGCACTAGGGGCAATCCGTATGTCATTGATGCCCAAGCCCGGCAAGCGCAGGTAGTCCAAAACGCATGTCCAGGTTGGTGTTTGGGCCAAGGCCAAGGCATTGGTTGTACGCCACAGGCTCCCGGCAGACAAGCCGGCGAACGCAATGTTCAGATTTGATGGATGCATTGCTACAGCGGTGACCATCCCCAGGTTGGGAACCCCGGTACCGGTATTCTCGCTTGGTCCCAAGGCTATCCATGGGCTGGGGTTCATGCCATTCCCGGTGCATGCCGGATATGCCAGCAGCGATGCCAACGCCTCCTGGGCGTGCGAGAATGAACCTGG
>JAGPDT010000049.1 GCA_018057455.1 Flavobacteriales bacterium
TGCCGGTATCCATGTAAATGGTGCGCAGGCCAAGTAATTCGCCCGCCAGCGCCGTAGCAGCGGCAATACCGGACTTGTCGTGCGGAATGGGAACGGTTTGGCTCACGTAGCTCACCGTGGTGGGCTTGCCGCCGTCCACTAACAGGTAGCCGGTGGGAATGGCCTCCAGCCCCAGCGTCTTGATGGTGGGCGCGGCCGCCACGTGGTGGCCAATGAGCAACTCCGGATTGCGCCCGCTGATCAGCGATAGAAAGAGCAACGCATCGGCATGGCCGCTCAGCTGTGCCGGGCTGCCGGGAAAGAGCACCACGGGCCGGTCACTGAGTTCCTGCACGCGCTTTACGCAGTGGTTGAAGGATGTGGAGGTGAGCAGGCTGCCGCCCACGAAGACCAGGTCGGCCTTGGCCATGCATGCGTTCTGCACGGTGCGTTCCAGCAAGGCTTCATCCTGCCCAAAATCCGGGTCGATGAGCACGGCCAGCAGTTTGCGCCGCTCCGCTTTTGCCGCTTCGATCAATGCCAGCACGCTCATGGGGGCGAACTTACTTCCCAGCGGGGAAGGACAATTTGCCATTTTGCCAAAGGGACAATTTGCCAAAGGGGCAATTTGCCAGTTTGCCAAAGGAACTATTCGCCAAAGGCCCAAACCCGCAACCCATCAACCCGTCAACCCGCAACCAGTTCGTAGGGCGTAGTTTGTAGGTTGTCGGAGTAGTTCACCGATCACCAACTACGGTTCACCTCCCTTAATGCCCTACCTTTGCCACCCTTTTCAGAACACCAGGATCATGCCACAGACGCAGGAACAGATCAAGTACAAAGTGAAGGACATCGCCCTCGCCGAATGGGGCCGTAAGGAGATCGAACTGGCCGAGGCCGAGATGCCCGGCCTGATGGCCCTGCGCGCACAGTATGGCAAGGAAAAGCCCCTGAAGGGCGCGCGCATCGCCGGTTGCCTGCACATGACCATCCAAACGGCCGTACTGATCGAGACCCTGAAGGAGCTGGGCGCCGAGGTGAGCTGGAGCAGCTGCAACATCTTCAGCACGCAGGACCATGCCGCCGCCGCCATCGCCAAGGCCGGCATCCCCGTGTTCGCCTGGAAAGGCATGAATGAGCAGGAATTCGACTGGTGCATTGAGCAAACGCTCTTCGCCTTCCCCGGCGGCGAGCCGCTGAACATGATCCTGGACGATGGCGGCGACCTCACCAACATGGTCTTCGACCGCTTCCCCGAACTGGCCAAGAACATCAAGGGCCTCAGCGAGGAAACCACCACCGGCGTACACCGCCTGAAGGACCGTGAGAAGAACGGCACCTTGGTGATGCCCGCCATCAACGTGAACGACAGCGTGACCAAGAGCAAGTTCGACAACAAGTACGGCTGCAAGGAAAGCGCCGTGGACGCCATCCGCCGCGCCACCGACGTAATGATGGCCGGCAAAGTGGCCGTGGTGGCCGGCTACGGAGACGTGGGCAAAGGCACCGCCGCTTCCTTGAAAGGTGCAGGTGCCCGCGTGATCGTCACCGAGATCGACCCCATCTGCGCGCTGCAGGCCGCCATGGACGGCTTCGAGGTGAAGCCCATGGCCAACGCCGCTCCACGTGCCGACATCATCATCACCACCACGGGCAACTGCGACATCGTGCGCGGTGAGCATTTCGAGGTGCTGAAGGACAAGTGCATCGTGTGCAACATTGGCCACTTCGACAACGAGATCGACATGGCCTGGCTGAACAAGCACCACGGCAACACCAAGGTGGAGATCAAGCCGCAGGTGGACAAGTACACCATAAATGGCAAGGACATCCTCATCCTCGCCGAAGGCCGCTTGGTGAACCTGGGCTGCGCCACCGGCCACCCCAGCTTTGTGATGAGCAACAGCTTCACCAACCAAACGTTGGCCCAGCTGGAATTGTGGAACAACAGCGACAAGTACGGGAACAAGGTGTACGTGCTGCCCAAGCACCTCGATGAGATGGTGGCCAAGCTGCACCTCGCGAAGATCGGCGTGGAGCTGGAAGTGCTCAACGACAAGCAGGCCCAGTACATCGGTGTGGCGAAGAACGGTCCGTTCAAGAGCGACGAGTACCGGTACTGAGGAGTGCCCGGTTGCCGGTTGTCGGTTATCAGGGTGCGGCCCGGCGTTTCAGCGCTGTGGCCGCACTTTCTTTTGCCTCCGTAGGGTGGTGCAAAAGTTCACGTGCACTGGAACCTATAGGCGGTCTGCGCGTGCATCCTGATTGGCAACGGTTTCGTCGCCATCCCGACCTCCGGCAACCGACCACCGGCAACCGGATACAACCACCTAATTGAAGATCCTCAGCACCGTCCCGTTGAAGGTGGTGTTGTAGCGCTTCAGGCCCAGTGCGGCCGGGCCGTTCACCACGCTGCCGTCCATCAGCAGGAAGGCGCTGTGGCAGCAGGCGGTATCGCGGGCCATCACCTGGCTGTCGTCCACGGTAACGCGGCATTGATCGGCGCTCTGGTAGGTACAGTGGCGGTCCAGCGCGCTGAACTCCTCCGTGCTCCGGCGGAACACAATGAGCCCTTCAGAGCCTCCGATCACATAAGCCCATCCGCCCACCACCTGCAGTGCATTGTACTCGGGCAGGTTCAGGTTGATGCTGATGTCCACGGTGACCAACGGCACCGCCACCTGTTGGTCCTTCTTGCAGGCGGGCAGGGCCGCGGCCAGGCCGAGGATGATCGCACAGTGGCGTAGGGCCGTCATCAACAAGGGATCGTGGGCGGTGGGTGCAACGGGGCAAAGGTAGGCCGACCGGAGCGGCACGATATTGGCGGCCTCATTGCACATGCTCCGCCTGCTGCTCCGCACCGTTTTCCTGCTCTTGCTCACCACGGGGGCATCCACCGTGGCGCAGGGCCAGGCAGGCATCGGCCAGCGGGACCAGGAGCGGATCCAGGAGAAGAAGCAGAAGACCGATGCCAAGGAGGTGAAGAAGGAGGAGAAACGTTTGCGGAAGAAGCATCTCTCGAACCAGGACAAGGCCACGCGCAAGCGCATGAAGCGCAACAAGCGCAGGGCCGGCAAGCAGGGCAACAGCGGGCATCGCGATCCCTTCCTCCGGCGGTTGTTCGGTTCCCGCCACTAAGGGTTGGACGTGTATACAACGGCCGCGATCAGGCAGCAGGCGGCTTGGTGATGGGCCGTTCCAGGGGCTACTTTGGTCCTGCTCCACGCCGGATCGCAGCACCGCAATGACCCCCCTGAAAAGAATGAGGCTCCTGGGCATAAAAACGACTTTCCCGCGTCTGGCAAGGGTTTGCGGCGGTTTGCACGATCCGGGACTTTTCTATCTTTACGCCCCCTCGTTGCCTATCATTCAAGAACGTAACAACCCCTCGTTGATGCTGAGAAAACTATGCTCGGCCGCTGTCATCTTCATGAGCAGTGCGCTCGGCCTTCACGCCCAGGTGGGCGCGGGTACCCTTCAAGGCGTGGTCAAGGACAAGGGTTCGGCGGAGCCGCTTCCCTTCGTGTCCATCGTGGTGGAGAACCGTGGTACCCGCGTGGCCGCAGGCCAATCGGATTTCGACGGTAACTTCCGCATCACCCCCATTGAGCCGGGCACCTACGACGTGACCGCCAGCATGATGGGCTACCAGCCCTTGAAGGTCACCGGGCTGGTGATCAACAGCAACAAGATCACCTTCCAGGACTTCAACCTCACCAGCGGGGTGGAACTTGAGCAGGTGGAGGTGGTCCGCTACAAGGTGCCCCTGATCGACAAGGACGGCGGGGCCTCGGGCCAAACCGTTACACGCGACCAGATCGCCAAGATGCCCACACGCTCGGCCACGGCCATTGCCACCACCGTGGCAGGTGCCAGCACGGCCGGCACGGGCGGGGGAGTGAGCATCCGCGGCAGTCGTTCCGAGAACACCTACTACTACATCGATGGGGTGAAGGTGCCCGCAGGTGCAGGCATCGGCCTGCCCAAGAGCGCCATTGAAGAGGTGCAGGTGATCACCGGCGGTGTGCCCGCCAGCTACGGTGACGTCACCGGCGGCTTGGTGAACATCACCACCCGGGGACCCAGCCGCAGCTTCTTCGGCGGCGTGGAATACCTCACCTCCGGCTACAAGGTCGGGCCCGATATCACCGACATGGTGGGCTTGGACAAGTATGGTTTCAACCAATTGGAGGCCAGCCTGTCGGGTCCCTTGTTCTTCAAAAAGGACAGCTTGGGCAACAAGGACAAGGCCTTGTTGGGCTTCTTCTTCAGCGGCCAAGCCACCGACGTGGTGGACGGTTCCCCGCTGTGGGGGGGTGACCTGCGCGTGAAGCCCGAGGTGCGCGACCAGTTGCTCCACTCGCCTTACCGCCTGGTGGAAGTGGCCGGCCAGCCCGTGGTGCGCTACAACACGGACTACCTGCTGGACGGTGATGTGGAAAGCATCGCCACCCGCCAGAGCGCCCGCAGCCGCAGCGTGCTGGCCTCCGGCAAGATCGACATCGCCACCACCGAGACCATCAACCTCACCGTGGGCGGCTCCATGGATTTGAACAAACAGCAGGACTTCAACCGGAACAACAGCCTGCTGAACGCCGAGAACAACACCGAGTTCAAGAACTCCACTTGGCGCACGTTCCTGCGCTTCACCCAGCGCTTCAATTCCCAGGAGGAAGCAGCCAGCGGCGAGGCGAAGGCCGGCGGGATCAAGAATGCCTACTACAGCGTGCAGCTGGACTACTCGCGCTATACCCAGCGCAGTGCCGACCTGGACCATGGCGACGACCTGTTCAACTACGGCTACCTGGGCCGGTACACCACCGACCGGATCCCCACCTATGACCCCCTCACCGGCAAACAGACCGGCTTCATGGACACCCAGGTGCACTTCACGCCTTCGGACATGAACCCCGATGCCGCGGCGTTCCCGACGCAGTACTTCTCGTTGTTCCCCGAAGGTTCCACCTTCTATCAGAACAACCTCAACATCACCCAAAGCGGCGGCTTGCTCAACGGCCAACTTCCGGGCAGTGTGTACAGCCTGTGGAACAACGTGGGGGGCCTGAGCAACCGCTGGTCGGAATTCAGGAGCGACCAAGCCCGTGTATCGGCCACCGGCTCCGCCGAGATCGGCAAGCACAGCCTGAGCGTGGGCGTGGAATATGAGCAGCTTACCCAGCGGTCCTACTTGGTGGCCCCTGTGGGCCTTTGGGGCCGTGCCAGGGCCCTGAGCAACTTCCACCTGCGCGAACTGGACCGCAGCGACTCCACCTTGGTGCAGGGCCCCGGCGGGGTGATCTACACCAACTACGACCGCCTGGTGGGTGATGACCAGACCGTGTTCGACTACAACCTGCGCACCGCACTGGGCCTGGATCCGCGTGGCACCGACTTCATCGACGTGGATGCCTTGGACCCCTCCATCTTCTCCCTGGACATGTTCTCCCCGGATGAACTGATCCAGAACGGACAGGGGGACCTAATCAACAGCTACTACGGCTATGACTACACCGGTGAAAAGCTGACCAGCCGGCCCAGCTTCGCAGACTTCTTCAATGACTTCAAGTTAATCGGCAACGACACGTCCTACACCCGCCTGCAGGCACCGTTCCAGCCGATCTACGTGGCCGGCTACGTCATGGACAAGTTCGCCTTCGACGACATCATCTTCAACGTGGGCCTGCGCGTGGACCGGTACGATGCCAACCAGAACGTGCTGAAGGACCCCTATCTCTGGCGCCCGGCCTACACCGCAGGCGATGCCCAGGTGCAGAACCTCTACTCGGCCAACACCCCCCGCCCGGCCAACATCGGTGATGACTATGTGGTGTATGTGAACAACGCCGGTGATCCCACCGCCATCGTGGGCTACCGCGACGGAGACAACTGGTACAACTCCTTGGGCGAGGTGGTGGTGGACCCCAGCGTCCTGCGCCAGTCCGAGGGCATCCAGCCCTACCTCGTGGACTACCTGAACGACCCGTCCGGCAGCCTCGTCGGCTCCAAGCTGCGCCAAGAGGCCTTTGAGGTGTACAAGCCCGAAGTGAACGTGATGCCCCGCATCGCCTTCTCCTTCCCCATCAGCGATGAGGCCGTGTTCTTCGCCCACTACGACATCCTCACCCAGCGCCCCACGGGCTTCGGCCGCTTGGACCTGCAGGGCTACGCCTACATCGAGAACACCGGGGACATCCTCAACAACCCCAACCTGAAGCCCACCAAGACGATCGACTACGAGCTGGGCTTCCAGCAGGTGCTCAGCAAGGCTTCCTCCTTGAAGCTCTCCGCCTACTACCGCGAACTGCGCGACCAGATCCAGGTGCGCAACGTGGCCCAGGCCTGGCCGGTATCCTACCGCACCTATGACAACATCGACTTCGGCAACGTCATCGGCTTCACCACCACCTACGACCTGCGCCGCACCAAGAACGTTTGGCTGCGCGGCAGCTACACCCTGCAGTTCGCCAAGGGGACCGGTTCCGACCCCAACACCACCCTGGCGCTGATTAACGCCAACCAGCCCAACCTGCGCACCATCTTCCCGCTGAGCTTCGACCAGCGCCACCGCTTCCAAGCCACCGTGGACTTCCGCTACGGGGAAGGTGCCGACTACAATGGACCTATTCTCCTGGGCGCGAAGATCTTCGAACGCACCGGCCTGAACTTCGTGGCCGATCTGGGCAGCGGAACCCCCTACAGCCGCTCCTCTCGCATCACCAACACGGGCGAAGGCACCGGCTCCAACCAACTGGAGGGCACCCTCAACGGCGCCAACCTGCCTTGGCAATTCAACACCGACCTGATGCTGGACCGCGACATCCCCCTGACCTTCAACAAGGACATGGGCGACAAGGCCAAGCGTGCCAACCTGAACATCTACCTGCTGGTGAACAACGTGCTCAATACGCAGATGATCACCGGGGTGTACCGCGCCACGGGCTCGCCCAGCGATGACGGTTTCCTGGCCTCGGCCCAGTACCAGACCTACATCGCAGGCAAGAACGACCCCCAGAGCTACCGCGACCTGTACGCCCTGAAAGTTGATTCACCCTATAACTACGGCGCCCCACGCACCATCCGCCTGGGTGCCCGCCTCGATTTCTGATCCCCTTGAATGGCCCCAACCATGAACACCCTACGCCTTACCTCCTCCCTCCTGGCCATCACGGCAGCCACGGTGCTCTCCGCACGTGAGGTGCCCGGGGCCGGGCCACGCACCGGCGCACAAGCCGATGGCGGCCGGGCTGCGGCCTGCGCGCCGTCCACGGCCAAGGCTGAGCTGAACCTCAACAACGTGCGGGCCCGCATCGAAACGGGCGGCAACATGTGGCAGGATCGTGAAGGCGCGGGTGGCCCCGCTTATGAGGTGCCCAAGACTCCCGATAACACCGGACCCAATGCCCTCTTCGCCGGGGCCTTGTGGATGGGTGGCCTGTCACCGGACAACGTGCTGAAGCTCGCCGCCGTGCGCTTCCGCCAGGTGGGCAACGATTTTTGGCCCGGACCACTGACCGCTTTCGACACCGTTACCCAAACGGGGGATGCCTCCATCGACGGACCGGTGTGCACCGCCTTTGACCGTACATGGAAATCCATGCGCCTGGACGCCCAGCGCCAAGATGCCTACTTCCGTTGCCTCGCCGACCCCTTGTGCGACCCCGCCATCGAGTTCGCCGGATACAGCGTACCCGGTTATTTCTTCGAGTGGCCCGCCCATGGCGATGTGTCCAAGGGACAGGACTACAACCTGGCGCCTTACCATGATTCGCCCTACGGCGAACAAGGCGTGTACGATCCGGAAAACGGGGATTACCCGGGCTTCGACCTCCAAGGGGTGATCGACTGCAAGGCCAAGCGCCGCGAAGATGCCGTTCCGTTGTTCGGTGACCAGAACATCTGGTGGGTGTTCAACGACAAGGGCAATACCCACACCGAGAGCGGTGGCCAGCCCATCGGCATGGAGATCCGGGCGCAGGCCTTCGCCTTCAGCACCAACGACGAGATCAACAACATGACCTTCTACAACTATGTGTTGATCAACCAAGGCACCCAAACCCTTACCGAGACCTACTTCGGCCAATGGGTGGACGTGGACCTGGGCGGTGCCGGGGACGACTATGTGGGCTGCGATGTGGAACGCGGCTTGGGCTACGGCTACAACGGCGACGCCGTGGACGAAGATGCCAACGGCCACCCGGGCTATGGCGGCCCCAACCCTCCGCCCCCCGCCATCGGTGTGGACTTCTTCGAAGGACCGTACCAGGACTATGACTCCCTGGACAATCCGCTCACCAGCAATTGCCAGGAGGCCGTGGACAACCTGGGCATCGTGTACGGGGGCATCGGCATTGGTTATGGTGACGAAGTGGTGGACAACGAACGCTACGGCATGCGTGCCTTTGTGTATCACAACAACGCCTCGGGTGCCATTGGCGACCCCAACAATGCGGGCCAGTACTACGGTTACCTCAAGGGCATTTGGGGCGACAACACCCCCATGACCTACGGCGGCAACGGGTACAACCCGACCGGCGGGGGTGTACGTTCCTATTACATGTTCCCGGGCACCTCCGATCCCTTGGGCTGGGGAACGGGCTGTGTGCCCCAGCCGCTTTGGGATGAGGTCTCGGCCGGCAACGCACCCGATGACCGCCGTTTCATCCAGAGCGCCGGACCCTTCAAATTGGAACCCGGGGCCTACAACAACATCACCGTGGGCGTGGTGTACGCCCGCGCCAGTGGTGGCGGCGTGCAAGCCAGTGTGAACCTGATGCGCCAAGCCGACGACAAGGCACAATCCCTGTTCGACAACTGCTTCCGCATCCTCAACGGTCCCGACGCCCCTGAGCTCTCCATCCAGGAACTGGACCGCGAGTTGATCCTGTACGTGACCAACCCGCAAGGCAGCAACAACTTCAACGAACAGTACGCGGAATTGGACGCCACGATCCCGGCGGTAAGCCTGGTAACGACCTACGAGACGCAAACACTCTACGACACCGCCGGCAACGTGGTGGGTGAATTCGAGGTGCCCACCGGCACGGCCGAGGTGAACAACGACCGTATGTACCGTTTCCAAGGCTACCAGATCTTCCAAGTGAAGGATGCCACGGTTTCACCGGATGAACTGTCCAACCCGGAGAAAGCACGCTTGGTGGCCCAGGTGGACATCCAAGATGGCATCGGCCAGCTGATCAACTGGGAGGCCAACGCCGACATCAACATGCCGGTGCCCGTGGAGAAAGTGAACGGCCGTGATACCGGTGTGGTGCACTCCTTCCGGATACTGGAAGATGCCTTCGCCACCAGCGATCCCCGCCTCACCAACTTCAAAACGTACCACTTCATGGCCTTGGCCTACGGGTACAACAACTATCAGGAGTACGACCCGAACACGCTCACCGGGCAGCCCTACCCGTACTTGGCCGGACGGAAATCGCCCACGGGTTCCATCCGTTCCTATGCGGGCATCCCGCACAAGCCCAGCGTGGAGAACGGTGGCACCGTGCTGAACGCACAATACGGCGACGGCTTCGAGATCACCCGCTTGGAAGGCCAGGGCAACGGCGGCAACCGCATCGCCATCTCCAAAGCCAGCTTGGACGCCATTGTGGCCTCGCCCGAAGGACGCATGCATGAGGTGAAATACGCCAAGGGCTTGGGCCCCGTGAATATCAAGGTGGTGGATCCATTGAAAGTGCCTGCCGGCGACTTCGAACTGTGGGTGATCGATACCACCAGCATCCCCACGCCCATCGCACCCACCACCTACACCCGCCTGCAGGACGCCAGCTGGATGTTGGTCAGGCTCTCCAACGCCCCCACCAGCGAGGATACCGTGCGTTCCACACGAACCATCCAGCTGCAGAATGAACAGTTGATCCCCCAATGGGGCCTCTCGGTATCCATCCTGCAAACGCTCTATGGCGGCATCGGTGAAAAGTATACCAAGTTCCTGGGGTCCTCCCCGGCCGGTGTTCCGGCCGATTGGTACGCGGGCATCCCCGACCAGGAAGGCGAACAGGTGCAGAACTGGATCCGTTCCGGCTCGGCCGTGGATGAGACCCTGGAATACCCGGACAATGAAGGAGCCGACCCCGAGCAGGCCTACGAGAAGGTGATGGGCGGCACGTGGGCACCATGGGCCGTGATCGGCCGGGCCAAGTTCCAGCCCAGCACCGAGGCCTTCAAGACCACGCAGACCAACTCCAGCATCAAGGACAGCCCCAGCATCCAGGTGGTGTTCACTCCGGACAAGAGCAAATGGAGCCGCTGCGTGGTGGTGGAAATCTGCGATACGGCCGCCTTCACAACCCCGGCCAACGTGAAGAAGCTCTACATGCGCCCCGTGCCCAGCGTGGACAAGAACGGCATCCCCACGGGATCGCCCGGTTGCAATGAGGGTGAGGCTACCTTGGTGGCGAGCACCGGCATGAGCTGGTTCCCCGGTTACGCTGTGGACATGGAGACCGGCGAACGCCTGAACATCTTCTTCGGCGAGAACAGCTTTGCAGGAGGCGGCATTGGCCGCGACATGCTCTGGAATCCGAGCGACCAGTTGTACAACAACTTCGGGGAACCCGTATTCGGCGGTGGCCACTGGATCTATGTGGCGGCCAACCGGCGCCGCTTTTCCACCGAAACGCTGGCCGCCAACCGGATGCCGCAGTATGATCAAGGTGCCTACATCCGGGGCAAGATGGGCGACAATACCTCCACCTCGGTCGCAGCGGTGTATGATGGTGTGGCCTGGGTAGGCTCCGCCCTCTTGGCCCCGGGCAGGCAGATGTTGAGCGCCCAGCAGGGCTTGGTGCCAGCCGAACTGGGGATCCGCCTGAACGTGAACAAGCCGTACTACATCTACGCCCCGCCGTACGCCAGTTACACGCCATCGATCACCAACACCACACGGAACCAGGGCCTGCCCCTGTACACCTTCAACACGGGTGCCAGCGTGGCCGAAACGGCGGTGACCGAAGTGGGCAAGGAAGGCCTGGACCTGATCGGCGTAGTGCCAAACCCCTACTATGGCTACAGCGGCTATGAGACCACCCGCCTGGACAACCGCGTGAAGTTCATCAACCTGCCCAAGTCCTGCACCATCAGTATTTACACGGTGAGCGGCACCTTGGTGCGCAAGTACAAGAAGGACAATGAGCTCACCTACTTGGACTGGGACCTGAAGAACAGCTACAACGTGCCCATCTCAGGCGGTACATACATCTGCCACATCGAAGCGCCAGGCCTGGGTGAGCGGATCATCAAGTGGTTCGGTATCATGCGCCCTGTGGACCTCCAGAATTTCTAAGCCGTCACCTTTGGAACAATGTTGAAGAACATGAGCATGATGAATGCAGGAGCGCGAATGATGGCGGGCATCGGCTTGGCACTGGCCGCCGGCAGCGCCATGGCAGGCAACCCGGACCGTGCCGGTTCGGCGGGCGCCACCCAGTTGCTGATGAACCCGTGGGCCCGCAGCAACGGATGGTCGCTGGCCAACAGCGCCTCCCTCACCGGGGTGGAGGGCATGTTCGGCAACGTGGCCGGGTTGGCCCATGTGCGAAAGACCGAACTGCTGTTCACCAGTACACGCTGGCTGGAAGGCAGCGGGGTGACGGTGAACGCCGTGGGCTTCGGCCAGAAGCTGGGCGAGAGCGGGGTGATCGGCATCAGTGCCACCACACTCTCCTTCGGCGACCTGCCGGTGACCACCATCGATCAGCCTGAAGGCGGACTGGGCACCTTCAGCCCTACGCAGGCCAACATCGGCTTGGCGTACTCCAAGGCATTTTCCAACAGCATTTACGGTGGATTGTTGGTACGGGTGGTCTCTGAATCCGTGGCCAACGCGCGCACCTCGGGCGTGTGCTTTGATGCGGGCATCCAGTACGTCACCGGGCCCACGGACAACATCCACTTCGGCATTGCACTGAAGAACGTGGGGCCCGCCATGGCATTCTCGGGCGATGGCCTTGCCGTTCAAGGCCTGTTGGTGGGCGGCGATCACACGCTCACCCTGGAGCAGCGCTCGGCTGAATTCGAATTGCCTTCGATGATGAACATCGGGGCGGCCTACGACTTCAACTTCACCGAGCTGCACCGCCTCACCGTGGCCGGCACCTTCGTCTCCAACTCCTTCACCAAGGACCAATTCTCCCTGGGGGCCGAATACGCCTTCAAGAAGATGATCCACGTACGGGCCGGCTACCTCTATGAAAAGGACGTTGCCGACGTGGACCTGCGTGAAACGGTCTTCACCGGCCCCAGCGCGGGCATCAGCGTGGATTTCCCCTTCGGTGAAGAGAAGAAGAACGCCATTGCCATCGATTACGGCTACCGCGCCACCAACCCCTTCAACGGGGTGCACAGCATCGGTGTGCGGCTGAGCTTGTGACCGGGCAACAATCCTTACCTTTGGAGAAGGGCCCGCAGGGGTCCTTTTCCGTATTTCCTTTCCGTTCCACTTCCCGAATCAGCCGTAGCACGGCAGAGACCCAGATGAGCACCCCGGCCTATTACACCGAGGAAGGCCTGCGCAAGTTGCAGGAGGAATTGCACCGCATGAGAACGGTGGACCGTCCCCACATCAGCCAGCAGATCGCCGAGGCCCGCGACAAGGGGGACCTGAGCGAGAACGCCGAATACCACGCCGCCAAAGAGGAGCAGGGCCTGTTGGAGGCCCGCATCGCCAAGATGGAGGAGACCATGGCCAATGCACGGGTGATCGACCCCGCGCAAGTGGAGGATGGCAAGGTGTTCATCCATTGCACGGTGAAGGTGAAACAGCAGGGCAGCGGCGCCGAGCGGGCGTTCACCCTGGTGGCCGAAAGCGAGGCGGACATCAAGACGGGCAAGCTCAGCGTTACCTCGCCCATCGGACAGGGGCTGCTGGGCAAACAGGTGGGCGAGGTGGCTGAGGTGCAGGCACCCAACGGTATCATGCGGTTCGAAGTGCTGGAGATCAGCCGCCAATGAGCAGCCTTTTCACACGGATCGTCCGCGGCGAAGTCCCGTGCCATAAAGTGGGCGAGGATGCGGACTACCTGGCCTTCCTGGACATCAACCCCGTGCGGCGCGGCCACACCCTGGTGATCCCCAAAGTGGAGGTGGACAAGTTCTTCGACCTGCCCGCCGAGGTGCTGGCGGGCATCATGCCCTTTGCACAAGGTGTGGCCAAGCGCATGGCAGCGGTGATCCCTTGCGACCGCATCGGGGTGAGCGTGATCGGGCTGGAGGTGCCCCACGCCCATGTGCACCTGATCCCCATCGACTCGCTCCACGACATGGACTTCTCGCGGCCGAAAGTGAAGCTGTCCAACGAGGAGTTGGCGGCCTTGGCCGAGCGTATCCGGAAGGCCTGACGAACGCGGCCGGTGGTCTCCGCCCTACTCGCGCACCCGCCCCGGATTGTTGCGTATGAAGCTGCCCCAATCACTGGTGCCGCGCGATGCGCCACGTTTGGAAGGCCCCGAGGCCGTTCCGTTGGCCAGTGCATGGCACACGGCCACGGCCAGCGCATCGGTGGCATCCGTGCTGGGCGGCAGCTCCTTGAGGCCGAGGATGCTCAGCAACATGGCCGCCACCTGCTCCTTGGTGGCGTTGCCGTTGCCGGTCACGCTTTGTTTCACCCGCTTGGGCGCGTACTCCACCACCGGGATGTCGCGCTGAAGGGCGGCCGCGATCGCCACGCCCTGCGCACGGCCGAGCTTGAGCATGCTCTGCACGTTCTTGCCGAAGAACTGGGCCTCGATCGCCAATTCGTCCGGCCGGTGTCTTTCAATGAGGTGCATCACCTGCCGGAAGATGGCGCGCAGCTTCCGTGTATGGTCATCCTCAGCGGGGATCCGCAGGGCGTCCACTTCCAGCACGGCCAGGTTCCTGCCTTCCACCCGCAACACGCCGAAGCCCATGACGGTGGTGCCCGGGTCGATCCCCAGGATGATGCGTGCGCCGGGCGCGTGGTTCCGGCTACTTTTGGTCGCTTGCCCTTGCTGGTCGATCATTGAATGACACGCCGAACGCTGCCGCTGGTCCGCTGGGGCATCCTGTTGGCCGCCGCCGGCTGGTTGTGGCTGCACCTCGCCGGGGCCGAAAGTACGCACCGCCTATGGGGCGACCTGCGGTCTTCAATGCGCGGCACATCCAGCTGGTTTTGGCCCCTGATGGTTGCGCTCAGCGTGTTGAATTGGGGATTGGAGGCCGTCAAGTGGCGGTGGTTGATGGCCGGCTTGGAGCCCATGCGGCTGACCAAGGCCTTTGCGGCCACCCTGGCCGGCACCTCCATGGGCCTGTTCACGCCCAACCGCACGGGTGAATATGTGGGCCGTGTGCTATTCCTGGCGCCGGACAATCGCTGGCCAGGCGGCTTCGCCACTTTGTTGGGCAGCCTGGCGCAGTTGCTCGCCACGGTGCTGATCGGTGTGTGTGCCTTGCTGTGGTGGCGGAGCGGCCCGGGCCACGGTGGCATGCCTTGGGGGGAGGGGGCGCTGCTGGCGTTGGTGGCGTTGGTGGGCATGGCGGCGCTGGCCCTGTTCCTGCGGCCGGTGCTGCTGGGCCGGCTGGTGCGGGCGGTGCCGCTGCTGCGCCGCACCGCTGCGTCGGCGCAGGTGCTGGAACGGTTCACCACCGCTGATCGGTTGGCCGTGCTGGGCATGAGTTTGGCCCGCTATGCCGTGTTCTGGCTGCAGTATGTGCTCTGCCTTTCCGTGTTGGCCGGAATTGGCTGGCAGGGGGCCTTGGTCGCCGTACCCGTGATCTACCTGGTGGTCACCTTGCTGCCTACCATGGCGCTCTCCGAAATGGGGGTGCGCGGCTCGGTGGCCGTGGCCCTGCTGGCGCCCCAGTACGCAACCCCGGGACCGGTGTTGCTGGCGTCCTTCGGCGTGTGGGCGGTGAACCTGGCTGTTCCGGCGCTGGCGGGCCTGTTGATCTTGCAGCGTGCACGGATCCGCACCCGCACATGAGCCCGCTGTTGTTGCTGGCCTTGGCTGCTTTCGGCGTGTCCATGGCCTTTGCCTTGGTGGTGGGCGGGTGGCGGGATGCCTTGGCCAAAGCACGGGGACAAGCAACCTCTTCCAGGGTCGGCGTGGTGCCGGTGGAAGGTCTTAGCGTGGTCATTCCCGCGCGGGATGCAGCGGCCACCCTCGTTCCCTTGTTGCAGGACCTGTACGCCCAGCAGTGGCCCAAGGAACTGTTGGAGGTGTTGGTGGTGGATGATGGAAGCAGCGATGGCACGGCCGACCTGGTCCGGGGCATGGGGCGGACCTGGCCGGGCCTGCGCGTACTGGCGGCCCACGGCGCGGGGAAGAAGGCGGCCCTGACGGAAGGCATTGCGGAGGCGCGTTGGCCTTGGGTGCTGCTCACCGATGCCGATGTGCGCTGCGGACCGGAGCGGGTGCCGGAAGTCATGCGCGTGTTGCAAGGCCAACGCCCGGACCTGTTGCTGCTGCCGGTGGAGACCAGGGGGGCGGGCGGACTGTTGCAGCGGGTCCAATGCGAGGAGCAGGCGGCCTTGCAGGGCGTGGCGGCCGGTACGGCCTTGCAGGGCATGGCCGTGCTGGCCAATGGAGCCAACCTGGCCTTCGGCAAGGAGGCCTTTCTGGCCGTGGGCGGCTACACCGGTGACCGGTGGGCAAGCGGCGACGACATCGTCCTGTTGCACCGCATGCGCAAGGCCGTCCGTGCCGTGGCCTACCTGGCCCTGCCCGAGGTGGTGGTCAGCGCGCAGGCGGAAAGCACGCTGGTGGGCTTCTGGCAACAGCGCCTTCGCTGGGCGGGCAAAATGCGCGGCGTGGGCGGTGCGGGCCGTTGGGCTGCCTTGGCGGGCCTGCTGGTGCCCTGGTTCCTGCTCTTCGCCACCTGCTCCATCACCGTGGAGGCCTTGTTGCCGCAGCGGCCTTTGGCCATCCTGCTGCTGCTGGCCTCGGCTTGGATGCTGTGGCTGCTGCCGGTGCTGGGCCTGGTGCGGGAAGTGAAGCGGTTCCTCGCGTCGGCCCCGCGCGGGCCCCGGTCCCCGAGCGGTAGCTGGGGAACGGTGCTGTCGCTGTTGGCCTTCACGTGTTATGCGCCCATGGTGGCCTTGGCCTCCTTGGTGGTGAAGCCCAGGTGGAAGGGGCGGCGGATCTGATCCCCGCCCGTGCGGAAGGATCAGAACGGCAGGTCGTCCTCGTCGCCGGCCGGGGGCATGTCCGCAATGGACGGGGCGGGTACGCCGGACCCGGCTCGGGGCGCGCTGGACGGCCGCATGGGAGCGGGGGCTGTTGCGCCTGCTTTCTCCACGCGGTCGCCGCGCAAGCTCAGGAAGTGCTTGGTCACCCCGTCGCGGCCGGTCCATTCGCGCCCGTTCACGAAGGCCGTGACCGTAACCTGGTCACCGGGGGCGATCGGGTCCAGCAGGTCGGTACGGTCCTGGGTGAATTCCACTGGAATGTGCTGCGGGAATTGCCCGCCTTGTTCGGTGACCACCAGTTCACGCTTGGTGAATTTCTCGCTTACTTTCAGGGTAGGGCCCACCAGTTTCACCGTGCCATTGATCGTTACAGTTGCCATTTCTTGAAAGCCGTTGAGGCGGTATTGATGAGTTAGCGTTCGTTGAAGGCGAGCAGGGTTTTCCACGCCTGCTCGCACTGGCCACGGGCCAGCAGTTCCTTGGCGCGCTGGTGCAGGGCCGTTTCCAGCGCCGTTTGATCATCCTCCAGGCGGATGAAGTAGTCGGCGAGCTCGGTGAGCTTGTATTCATTCACGGCGGTTTCGTCGGGCATGGCGCGCAGGCTGCCCAATTGGCCCAGGTCGTTGCCGGAAAGGATGTGGCTGTTGCGCACCGCCTCGGGCAGGGCGTCCACGCCTACGCCGTACTGCTGGTTGGGCTGGGTGAGTTCGAAGAGGGCATCGCCATGGGCTCGGCAGTAATACGAACCACCCAAGCGGCCCACCAGGTCCATGCGGCGGTGGTCCACCTTGCCTTGGGCATCCAGGACGGCCTCGTCCACATGCACCAGCACGATCTCGCACACCACCAGGTTGGCGGCGCCCCCGCCGGTGCCCGTTTCGATCACTTGGGTCACCTTGCACTCGAACTGCACGGGGCTTTCCTTCACCCGGAAGGGCTTCACCTTCAGCGAGGGCACGGGCGTGAAGCCTGATTTTTCGAACTCGTTGATGCCTTCAGGGAATTCCCCGCTGGCCACGGACACCTGTTGCACCATGGCGTAGGTGACCACATTGATCACCACTTCGGGCACGGCCTTCACGTTATGGTAACTGTGCTTGGTGGTGTTGTCGCGGCCGCGGCGGGCGGGGCTGAAGATGAGCACACCGGGGTTTGCGCCGAAGGCGTTGAAGAAGCTGAAGGGGCTGAGGTTGGGCCGGCCTTCGGCGTCGATGGTGCTGGCCAATGCGATGGGCCGTGGGCCGATGGCGCCCGTGAGGTAGCCGTGCAGTTCAGGAACGGGGACCAGGGCGGGGTCGACAAGCTTCATGGAACGGTGGCCGAAGAGGAGGGCGAAGGTAATCCGGCAGCGGCAACCGGGTTATCTTTGCGGCCTTGCCGGGGCGCCTGGTGCGGCTTGGCGGACGGACGGACGTGGCGGAATTGGTAGACGCGCTGGTCTTAGGAGCCAGTACCGTGAGGTGTGGGGGTTCGAGTCCCCCCGTCCGTACAAGGAAGGTACAACTGAAGGGCCCATCGCCCAGCAAAAGCAACCATCGACACGGCCACGGAACGTGCGGCCGTCAATCATCATCCCATGAACATCGAACGAGAGGAAACCGGCACCCTGACCGCCACATTGATGCTTAAACTGGACACCAGCGACTACGCCCCGGCGGTGGAGAAAGTGCTCAAGGAGCAGCGTAAAACGGCCGCATGGCCCGGCTTCCGGCCCGGGCAGGTGCCCATGAGCATCATCCGCAAGCGCATCGGCAAAAGCGTGCTGGTGAACGAAGTGGAGCGCTTGGTGGACAGCAACCTGCGCACCTACATCGAGCAACAGAAACTGCGCGTGCTGGGCCAACCGCTGCCCAACCAGGAAGCCGCGGACGTGAACAACTGGGATGAGCCCGGCGAGTTCCACTTCCGCTATGAAGTGGGCATGGCCCCGGCCGTGGAGGTGGCCATGGACAGCAAGCTGGACGTGAAGCTGCCCCTGGTGGACGTGAACGACGAACTGGTGGACAAGGAAGTGGCGGACATGCAGCGCCGTTTCGGCAAGCTCTCCGATGCGGCGACCGCCGCGGACAAGGACATGTTGATCGGCGACCTCATCGAACTGGATGCCACCGGCGAGATCAAACCGGGCGGCCTGATGAACCGCACCACCATCACCCTGGAAGACCTGGCCGGGGAAGTGCGCAGCCTCTTCCTGGGCAAAGCCGCCGGCGATGCGGTGGACGTGGACCCGCACACGATCAGCAAAGGCCATGACGACCTGGCCAAGATGCTGGCCACCGGCCATGAGGCCGTGCACCACTTGGCCGGGAACATGCGCTTCCGCATCGCGGAGATCAAGCGCATGGAAGCCCTGGAGGCGGGCCCCGAGCTGTTCGAGCGCGTCTACGGCCCGGGGGCCGTGGCCGATGAGGCGGACTTCCGTGCCAAGGTGAAGCAGGGCATGGAAGAGATGTTCCTCCAGGACAGCGAGCGTATCTACAAGCGCTTGGTGGTGCGCGCCCTGATGGAACAGGCCTCCATCGAACTGCCGGACACCTTCCTCAAGCGGTGGATCGCCGTGACCAACCAGAAGCCCATCACCCCTGAAGAAGTGGAAAGCGGTTACGCCGACTATGCCGAGGGCCTGCGCAAACAGCTCACCCAGGACCGCATCGTGGAGAAATACGGGCTGGAGGCCAAGGTGGAGGAGATCACCGAGTTCGCCAAGCGCTACATGGCCGAGCAGTTCGCGCAGTACGGCATGCCCGCGCCCGAAGAAGCCAAGCTCCAGGAGATGGCCGGGCGGATGCTCGGCGAACAGGACCAGGTGCGGAAGATCCGCGACACCATCGTGGAACGCAAGCTCATCGCCCACTTCAAGGCCATGCTCAGCCCCAAGGAAGAGCGCCTTACGCTGGACGACTTCGTAAACTTGGCCCGCAAGGCCTGAAGTAATTCCGCCGTACGGACGTCCTTGTCAACCACCGGACCATGCCGATGACCCCATCCGACGAATTCCGCAAGTATGCGGTGAAGCACCGCGGCATCAGCAGCACTGCGCTGGGCAGCTACCTCACCCGGTCGATGACCCCGTACATCATCGAGGAGCGCCAGCTGAACGTGGCGCAGATGGACGTGTTCAGCCGCCTGATGATGGACCGCATCATCTTCATGGGCACCGCCGTGGACGACCAGGTGGCCAACATCATCCAGGCGCAGCTGCTGTTCCTGGAGAGCGTGGACGCCAAGAAGGACATCCAGATCTACCTCAACAGCCCCGGTGGCGAGGTGTATGCGGGCCTGGGCATCTACGACACCATGCAGTACATCAACTGCGATGTGGCCACCATTTGCACGGGCATGGCCGCCAGCTTCGGCGCCGTGCTGTTGTGCGCCGGCGCCAAGGGCAAGCGCAGCGCCCTCACCCACAGCCGGGTGATGATCCACCAGCCGTTGGGCGGCGCCCAAGGCCAGGCCAGCGACATGGAGATCGTGATCAACGAGGTGAGGAAGCTGAAGAAAGAACTCTACGACATCATCAGCCACCACACCTCACAGCCGTTTGAAACCATCGAGCAGGACAGCGACCGCGACCACTGGATGACCGCCTCCGAAGCCAAGGCCTACGGCATCATCGACGAAGTGCTCACCCGCAAGCCGTGAACACCACCGAAACGAACCCCTCCCACATGTTCCCAAAGGACGAATTCCACCAGTACGCGGTGAAGCACCGCCGCATCAACTCCCTCACGCTGGACGGTTACATCACGGCCTCCATCACCCCCTACATCATCGAGGAACGCCAGCTGAACGTGGCCCAGATGGACGTGTTCAGCCGCCTGATGATGGACCGCATCATCTTCCTGGGCACCGGCATCAACGACCAGGTGGCCAACATCATCCAGGCGCAGCTGCTGTTCCTGGAAAGCGTGGACCCCAAGAAGGACATCCAGATCTACCTCAACAGCCCCGGCGGCGGGGTGTATGCCGGCCTGGGCATCTACGATACCATGCAGTACATCATGCCGGACGTGGCCACCATCTGCACCGGCATGGCCGCCTCCATGGGCGCGGTGCTGCTGTGTGCCGGCGCCAAGGGCAAGCGCAGCGCGCTCAAGCATGCCCGCGTAATGATCCACCAGCCCATGGGCGGTGCCGAAGGGCAGGCCAGCGACATGGAGATCACCGTGCGCGAAATCAAGAAGCTCAAGAAGGAGCTCTACGACATCATCAGCACCCACAGCGGGCAGCCCTTCGAGCGGGTGGAGAAAGATGGCGACCGCGACTATTGGATGATCGCCGAGGAAGCCAAAGCCTACGGCATGATCGACGAGCTGCTGGTGCGCAACCCCAAGTGAGCCAACGGGTTGCGGCGCCAGCACTGCCGCACAGCAAAGGAAGGCCGTTCAAGAGCGGCCTTCTTTTTTGCCCGGTTGTCAACAACTAAAACCGGGCGGCCCCCAAGCGGGTTCCGTATCTTCGCGGTCCGCTGCGGCGTACCAACGCCATTGCGTTCCCCCATGGAAAAGAAAGAAGTCAAATGTTCCTTCTGCGGGCGGGACAAACAAGACACCAATGTGCTCATCGCCGGTATCACCGGGCACATTTGCGACAACTGCATCACCCAGGCCCAGGCCATCATCGCCGAGGAACTGGGCCAACGCGACAGCGCCGAGCTGGAAGGCAGCCTGGCTTTGCAGAAGCCGGTGGACATCAAGGCATTCCTGGATGAGTACATCATCGGGCAGGACGATGCGAAGAAGGTGTTGAGCGTGGCCGTGTACAACCACTACAAGCGGTTGATGCAGGTGCCCAACCACACCGAGGAGGTGGAGATCGAGAAGAGCAACATCATCCTGGTGGGTGAGACCGGCACCGGGAAAACCTTGCTGGCCAAGACCATCGCGCGCATGCTCAACGTGCCCTTCGCCATCGCCGATGCCACGGTGCTCACCGAGGCGGGCTACGTGGGCGAAGACGTGGAGAGCATCCTCAGCCGCCTGCTGCAGGCCGCGGATTATGATGTGGCCAAAGCCGAGCGGGGCATCGTGTTCATCGACGAGATCGACAAGATCAGCCGCAAGAGCGACAGCGCCAGCATCACGCGGGACGTGAGCGGCGAGGGCGTACAGCAAGCGTTGCTGAAGCTGTTGGAAGGCTCCGTGGTGAACGTGCCGCCCCAGGGTGGGCGCAAGCACCCCGAGCAGAAATTGATCCAGGTGGACACGCGCAAGATCCTTTTCGTCTGCGGCGGGGCCTTCGACGGCATCGACAAGATCATTGCGCGGCGGGTACGCAGCAGCGCCGTGGGCTACAGCGCCAGCAAGGCCGCCCGCATCGGCGACGAGAACCTGCTCCAGTATGTGAGCCCCACCGACCTGCGCGCCTACGGCCTCATCCCCGAGCTCATCGGCCGCTTCCCGGTGCTCACCTACCTGGACCCCTTGGACCGCGACACCCTGCGGCGCATCCTCACCGAGCCCAAGAACGCCCTGGTGAAGCAGTACATCAAGCTCTTCGAGATGGACCGCGTGAAGATCAGCTTCGACAAAAAAGTGCTGGACTACATCGTGGACCGTGCCGTGGATTACAAGCTGGGCGCACGCGGGCTGCGCAGCATCTGCGAGGCCATCATGACCGACGCGATGTACGAGGTGCCCAGCACCCAGGACCACCCCGGCGAGCTTCGGATCACCCTCAGCTATGCCCGCGAGAAGTTCGAGCGCTCACGCATGAGCCAGCTCAAGGTGGCCTGATCGGCGGCACGGGCGCACCGGTCCGTTCACAATTTTTCTTGGCGCCCCGCACACGGTCCGCGGGCAGCGGGCAATGGCCGGGGGCTACCTTCGTGCCGCTAAAAATCAGGAACCCATGAAACGAATTTTCCTTCCGGTGGCCGCGGTCGCCTTCAGTGTCTCCGCTTCTGCCCAGGAACTCCCCGCCTCCAGCCCCCACGGTGAACTGGAACAGGTGGTGGGCCTCACCGAGGTGGACGTGGATTACTCACGGCCCAGCGTGCGCGGCCGCCAGGTCTTCGGCGACCTGTTGCCTTTCGAGAAGCTGTGGCGCCTCGGGGCCAATGCCAACACCACCGTGGAATTCAGCGGGCCTGTATCGGTGGAGGGCAACACCCTGGCCAAGGGCAAGTACTCCCTGTTCGCCATTCCCGGCAAGGACGCCTGGGTGATCATCTTCAACAAGAACACCGACCTGTGGGGGGAAGGCGGCTACAAGGAAGCGGAGGATGCACTGCGCATCAAGGCCAAAGTGGAACCCGCGGAGTTCACCGAAACCTTGACCATCAGCTTCGATGAGGTGAAGGACGACAAGGCCCGCATGGACATCCGTTGGGAGAAGACCCGGGTAAGCGTTTGGCTGCATGCCGATGCCACCGCACAGGGCATCGCCAACATCAAGGAAGCCCTGGCCAAGCCCGATGCCAAGGCCGGCGCCTACCACAGCAGCGCCCGCTTCGCCATTGAGCGCGGCATCATGACCAAGGATGCGCTGGAGTGGGCCCAAAAGGCGGTGGCCATGGACCCGAAGTTCTACTTCATCCACACCTTGGCCTTGGCGCAGGCGGCGAACGGCTTGAAGAAGGAGGCCATCGCCACGGCCCAACGGAGCATTGAATCGGCCAAGCAGGCGGGCGACTCCGCCTATGTGCGCAAGAACGAGGACAAGATCAAGGAGTGGAACGGCCAGTAGCACGCCATCCGATGCACAAAGCCCCTGCTTCACCGCGAAGCAGGGGCTTTTTTTTGGCTGCCTGCCGAGGCATCGGGAGTCCTCTTCGCGGGTCCGATGGAACGGGGAAGGAGACATCAGGGCTTTCTCCGTGGGAGCCGCATGGAGGCCGCGGGGATGGCATCGGGCAATCGGGTGCTTCCCTGGAGGTGCAAGCGCCCAAAGGCCGAGGCAACCCAGCGGCTTATGGCCCGGGAAACAAAAAGCCCCCTCGTGCCCGGCACGAGGGGGCTGTCCTGTACAGCGCTTGCCAACGGCCTATTTCAGCGTGATGCGCTGCACGTTGTAGCGGGCGCCGTCGCTGATGCGTACCGTGTAGATGCCTGCCGCGTTGCCGCCCAGGTCAAGCTTGGTGGAGGTGCCGTTGAAACGCGCGGTCTCCACCAATTTGCCCAATACGTTGAATACCTCCACGCTCATCTTGCCGGGGGTCTCCAAGCGGATCTCCACCGGTCCGTCGGTGGGGCTGGGGTAGAGGGTCACACCATCCAGGTTGGCCGTTTCCTGTACACCGATGGTGGCATCGCTGCTCAGGCGGATCGCCATGGCGTTGCCGTTGCTGTAAATGAACTGCGCTTGGTCATCGTTGGGGATCCACAGCATGCTGGCATCAAACGGCTGGCCCACGG
>JAGPDT010000050.1 GCA_018057455.1 Flavobacteriales bacterium
GCACGGACCATGGACCGGATGAAGCCGCCGGAGTGCAACATGAAGGATGCGGGTTGAACAGGTTGGTGGAAAGTCTGGCCGTGCCCATTGGCTGGAGCGCATACAAGGTAACATTCCGCTGCAACGCGGGGCCAGCACGTCATCACGCTGTTGACGGAAAGTTGCCGTGCGACGCCCTTCAGGGTGGTTTTCCCACCGGGTGCGGTAGTTCCACGCGGTGTGCCCACCAATAGCACATGCCCATCTTACACCAACGGGGTCACAAAGCGCAGCCTGCTCACCACCGCTGGCGTTCCCACTCCGGAGGGTGTCGCACAAGATCCTTTGCTTGTCGGAACCTTCGGACGCAATAACCCTGCGCAGGAACGCCATGAACCGGCGGCGGGCACCATCTTTGCGCCGTACGCTCCATGATCCATCGTGCCAGCCTTGCTTTTTGTGCCTTCGGCCTTGCCATGGCCGGTGCGGCGCAGCCAGCTGAAGCAGGCAACCCCACGACCACGGACAGCATCCGGAGCCTGGATTGGCGGGCCCGGCACCAACCTGCACGGGCGGCCATCTATTCGGCCATCCTGCCCGGTGCCGGCCAGGTATACAACCGTAGATACTGGAAAGTGCCCATCGTCTTCGCCGGTCTGGGCATCTCTTATTGGTTCATCCAGGACAACAACCAGGAATTCCAGCGATACAAATCCGCCTACTTGGATGTGCTGAACAACCGCCCGGACGAGTTCAACGGCGCCTACGCCGCCGACCAGCTCCGCAATGTGGCCGACACCTACCAGCGCTGGCGGGACCTGAGCTACGTGGCTTGCGGGCTGGTGTATGCGCTCAACATCATTGATGCCTCGGTGGACGGCTACTTCGTACGGTTCAATGTAAGCCAGGACCTCACCTTGCGGGCCGGCCCCGCCTTGGACCTCACCGCGCGGGGTGCCCCCGGTCTCACCCTCAACCTCCAGTTGCACTGATTCCCTTTGTGCCCCACGAAATGAAGATCGCACTCTACGGCTATGGGAAAATGGGCAAGGCCGTGGAACAGGCAGCCCTGGCCAGGGACCATCAGGTGGTGCTGCGGGTAGACCAGCACAACGCGGGGACCCCGCCCTCTGGAGCCGATGTGGCCATTGAATTCAGCCGTCCGGAACAAGCCTTGGCCAATATGCGCCTGTGCATGGACCACCAGGTGCCCGTGGTCGTGGGCACTACGGGCTGGTATGACCGCCTGGAAGAGGTGAAAGGCATGGTGAAGGACAGACAGGGCAGCCTGTTGTGGGCCAGCAACTTCAGCATTGGCGTCAACTTGTTCTTCAAGCTGAACCGCCAGCTGGCCGAACTCATGCGCGGCCAGCTTGGGTACACCGGGCAGGTGGAGGAGATCCACCATGTCCACAAATTGGATGCACCCAGTGGTACGGCCATCTCCTTGGCGAAGGACTTGATCGCCGCCAACAACCGCTATACCGGTTGGACCTTGCAACAGCCCAACGGCCCTGCGGCCGCGCCCGACCAACTCCCGATCATCAGCCAGCGCAGTGGCGAAGTGCCGGGCACCCATGTCGTGCAATGGATGAGCGATGAAGACCGCGTCACCATCACCCATGAGGCGTTCGGGCGCCAAGGTTTTGCCACTGGTGCCGTGGTGGCCGCCGAATGGCTGAGAGGGCGGACCGGCTTCTTCACCATGGACGATGTGCTTCATTAAACCAGTTGGCACGCCGGTACATTTGCATCCCTTGGTCACATTCCGCCACCTGCTTTGCCCACCTTTCGCCCAGCCCTGAACCGCAACCTATGATCGCCTGGATCCTTCTTGCCCTGTATGTCGCCGTCCTGTTCGTTTGTCTGCCGCGGGTGTTTGCCAAAGCCGGTGTGCCCGCATGGAAAGGATGGGTGCCCTTGTACAACCTCCATATCTGGAACAAGGTCCTGGGCAAACCGTGGTACTGGTTGATCCTGCTGCTGGCACCCGGGGTGAACCTCCTGATGCTGATCATCTACAACGTGAACACCAGTATCGCGTTGGGAAAGCGCACCCTGAAGGAACATGTGGTGATGGTGCTGATGCCGTGGGTGGAACTGCCCAAACTGGCCTTCGGCACCCACAAATGGGTGGGCCCCATCCCCGTGGGCCAGCGCCACCGCAACCTGTTCGGCCAATGGGGTGATGCCATCCTCTTTGCCGTGATCGTGGCCACCACGTTCCGCACCTTCACCTTCGAGGCGTTCACCATCCCCACTGAATCCATGGAGAAATCCTTGCTGGTGGGCGACTACCTCTTCGTGAGCAAGCTCAGTTACGGCCCGCGCCTGCCCATGACGCCGGTGACCTTCCCCTTCACGCACCACACGCTGCCCCTTACCGGGCATACGCCCAGCTTCACCAACTGGTTTGAGCTGCCCTACATGCGCCTGCCTGGCTTGGGCAAGCCCGAGCGCGGCGATGCCGTGGTCTTCAACTTCCCCGAGGGCGATACCGTGGTGGCGAATTTCCAGAACATGAGCTACTACCAGTTGGCGCGGATGAGCGGACGCAAGAACCTGGTGGAGCGCGGCCGCGTGGTGTTCTCCCTGCCCGATGGGCGCAAAGCCAGCCGGCCCACCGGCGGCATCCTGGTGCGCCCCACGGACAAGCAGGAGAACTACATCAAGCGGTGCGTGGGCACGCCCGGCGATACCGTGGAGGTGGTCCACGGCCTGGTGCACATCAACGGCGTTCCCCAGCCGTTGGTCCACACGGGGCAATATGCCTACGACTTCAGCATCAAGGACCGCTTCAACAAGAAAGTCCTCAAGGACCAGTACGACATCACCACCACCGACGTGGCCGAGGACAATGGCGTGGCCAACATGCCGCTGACCCAACAGAACGCCGAGGCCCTCGCCAAATTCGGCAACGTGGCCAGCATGCAGAAGGAGGACAAGCCCAAAGGCACTTACGGCGCCAAGGACTATTGGCCGATCTTCCCCAACGATCCCGCCTTCGATTGGAGCGAGGACAACTTCGGCCCGCTGTGGATCCCGGCCGTGGGCGCCACCATCAAACTCACACCCCACAACCTGCCCCTCTACCGCCGCGCCATCACCGTCTATGAAGGCAACCAACTGGCGGTGAAGGACGGTTCCTTCTGGATCAATGGCGTGCAAACGGACACCTACACCTTCAAACAGGACTACTACTGGATGATGGGTGACAATCGCCATCGGTCCCAGGACTCCCGGTTCTGGGGCTTTGTGCCCTACGACCACGTGGTGGGAAAGGCCGTGCTGGTGTGGCTCACCGTGGACCCGGAGAGAGGCGGCTTCCCCACGGGCATCCGTTGGAAACGCTTGTTCACGCGGGTACGATGAACATCCAGGGGCTGTGGAAACGCATCCCCGCATGGGGCCAGGCGTTCCTGATCGCCCTGCTGCTCTTGCTGTTCGTGCATTGCTTCCTGTTCAAGTGGGTCGCCGTGCGCAGTACCAGCATGTATGGCACCTTGCTGCCAGGCGACCTGCTGGGTGTACAACGCTGGCCCGTGTGGAGCGGCCTCCACAGGGGGGATATCCTGGTGTTCCATGACCCTGTACAGGACGACCGCCCCATGCGCCAACGGCAGTTGTTGGTGAAGCGCATCGCCGGCGTGCCCGGCGATGAAGTGGCACTGCGCGATGGCAGGCTCCATGTCAACGGGCAACCGCTGCCGGCGCCACCGGGCCTTACAACACGGTGGGCCGTACGGGTGAAAGAACAGGCGGACGTGCCGGCGATGTTGCGCCGGATCGGCCTTCCCGCGGACTATGTCCTGCCGGGCCAAACCGTCTTCGACCTCCCCTTGAATGAGCATCTGGTGGCCGCATTGAAGGCCGATCCCCACGTAGCCGGCTTGTTGCCCGCAAGAAGTCCCACACGCATGAAAGGCTACCTCTTCCCGCACGGCCCAAACTACCGCTGGAACAATGACAACTATGGGCCCTTGCCCGTTCCGGCCGAAGGTGATACCGTGGATGTGAACGCCTACACCCTGCCGCTGTACGACCGCATCATCAGCCGCTATGAACACAATGACCTGGCCGTGGCCGGGCGCGAATTGTTGATCAACGGAACGCCCCTGGAACACTATGTGATCGGACAGGACTACTATTTCGTGCTGGGCGACAGCCGCGACAACAGTTCGGATTCGCGCTATTGGGGCTTTGTACCTGCGGACCATGTAGTGGGGCGCGCCGGTCTGGTGCTGCTCAATGCCGACGGCCTCGAGCGGCCCTTGGGCCATGGCCGGTGGTTCATCGGCTTGTAGCACTCCGTACCTTGGGCCCATGCGTTCGGCATCCTTGGCCTTGGCCCTGTTCCTCACCATTTGTTCCTGCTCGGAATCGGAACAGCTCTGCAACCGGTTCTTCAGCCCGTACCCCGACCTGGTAAGCCAACGGCAGCGCAACCCGTTGAACGGCGACTTCCTGGATGCGATGGCCTTGTACGCCGACAAGGACTATGCGGAAGCCATCCCCGCCTTGCAGCAAGTGGTGGAGCGTGACGCGCGGAACACGGCAGCACGCTTCTACTTGGTGAATGCCATCTTGGCCGAAGGCGATCCCTACAAGGCGGAAATGCACCTTGATTTCATGGAGAATTACAGGGACCGCAATTACAGCGACCAGGTGGACTGGTACAATGCCCTGTGCTGGTTATGTGAAGGAAATGCCGACAAGGCCAGGGAACAGGCTGAATGGATCGCCGGCCGGGCGCACACCTACCGCACCCAAGCCGCCGAGCTGGCCGAAGCCTTGTCCAACTCCTGACGTTTTGCCGCTCACCGCCCCCGATCTCCGATTGGCGCTGAGCCGCCCCTTGCCCGGGCACGCCGAATTTGCCGCACTCAGCGGCTATCCCAGGCCCTCGCTCGAGGCATCCTTGTCCATGCACCCCCCGCCCCGGGAAAGCGCCGTATTGATCTTGGTGCACCCGGTGGCCGGCCAGGACCACACCTTGCTGATGCGCCGGCCGGTGTACGCAGGGGTGCACAGCGGCCAGATCGCTTTCCCCGGCGGCAAACGGGAAGCGGCCGATGCATCCCTGATCGATACGGCCTTGCGGGAATTCAGGGAAGAAACCGGCGCCGCCACGTCGGCGTTCGAGATCGTCGGTGAGCTCTCCCGCATCCACATTCCACCGAGCCGCACCTTGGTCACGCCCGTGGTGGCCTGGGCACCCGCCTTGGGCAACCTCGTACCCGACCCTCACGAAGTGGATGCCCTGCTGGACGTACCCTTGGCCCACCTGCTGCGGAATGACATTCTGCACCGGATGCCCATTCCCATGGGACCCGGGCGGATGGACCGCATGGCGGCCTACTGGGACGTGAACGGTGAAGTGGTCTGGGGGGCCACGGCGATGATGATTGCGGAACTCCGCACCGTCTTGGGATTCCCCGTATCGGCCCCATGGCGGCCCGGGGAGCCGTGAACAACGGCACCGTTCCAGTTGTTGCCTTGGGGCATCAACCTAATTTTGCCCCCGATTCCGCCCATGACCACGCGTTTCTTCCGCTTCGGCTTGCCCGTCCTCGCTCTGTTGGCCTCCACCCCCTCTGCACATGCTGAGGCCGTTGATATCACCCTGATCACCAATGCCAACGGCCAGCTGGAGGTGAAACTGCGGCCCTCCGCCAACTTCGATGGGGTGGTGAGCAGCCTGGTCTTCACCATACGTTGGGATGCCACCTCCAACGCCCAACTGGGCGCCGTGCAGCAATCGGCTCCGGCCGCCACCTTCCTGCCCCTCAGCAAGAGCGGCGATGCTATGGAGCATGGCGGCGGCCGCTATCAGGCTTTCGTGGGCTTCGGTGTGTCCGCCATGCGGTCAATCCCCACCAATTGGGTGGCCGGGCAGGAATATACCATCGCCACCATCGCTGTAACGGGCACCGCCGCGTTCGCCCTCACCAATGACACATGGACCGCAAGCCACAATGCCGACTATTACCTGGCATTGGGAGGCGTGGATGAAACAGGCGGGATCTACGGGGGCCTGAACACCGGCATAGTGGCGGGTGAGTTGGTGACCGGTGGTATGACCGTGATGCCCAACCCGGCTGAGAAAGCCACGATGATCAGCTTCGAACTGGCACAGCCGCATGACCTGCAATTGGAGCTGTTGAACAGCGCCGGCCAAGTGGTGTGGCATGAAAAGCGCCCGAAGGCCGTGGGGAGCGTGAAGGTGCCCCTTGATCTTTCAAGCTTTGAGAAGGGCGTTTACCTGTTGCGGGTACACGGCCTGGAACAGCTTTTGACCCAGCGTGTGGTGTCGCGTTGAACACGGGGAACACGTCCTTCACAACGCCCGGCGCTTGCGCGTTGGGCGTTGCTGTTTTTCCTCCCTTGGGCGGCCAGCACCCCTTTCCCGGCAGCCTGGTGCGTGCGTGGGCCAGGCTTGGAATACACAGGTCCATGGTCCTTCCGGACCATGGACCTGCGGCGTGATGGAAGCGGCAACAGATGCTGGAGCCGGTCCAGCACGGCTTCATACCGTGCGGACCGAAGAACGATCAGTCCTCCGCAGGGGTGAATTTCTCCACCACCATGGGCGTGCCACCGGTGCTGCTGAAACCGCCATCATGGTAGAGGTTCTGCATGGTGACGTAGCGGGTGAGGTCGCTGAAGAGCGAGATCACGTACGCCGCGCAATCCTCCGTGGGGGCATTGCCCAGGGGGCTCATGGCTTGGGCCATGTCGAACAGGCCTTGGAAGCCCTTGATGCCGCTACCGGCCGTGGTAACGCTGGGGCTTTGGCTCACGGTGTTCACGCGGATCTTCTTCTGGATGCCCAAGTGGTAGCCCCAGGAACGACCGATGCTTTCCAGCAGGGCCTTGGCGTCGGCCATGTCGCCATAGCCGGGGAACACGCGTTGGGCGGCGATGTAGCTCAGGGCAACGATCGAACCGCGTTCAGCAAGGCTGTCCGTTTTCACCGCCGCTTGGATCATGCGGTGGAAGCTCATCGCGCTGATGTCCAGCGTTTGCCGGTACCAGTCGTAGTTCAGGTCGCCATAGGTGCGCCCTTTGCGCACGTTGGGGCTCATGCCGATGCTGTGCAGCACGAAATCCACCGGGCCACCGAGGTGTTCCTTGGCGCCGGTGAAGAGGTTTTCCAAGTCCTCGTCCTTGGTGGCATCGGCGCCAATGATGATCGAGCCCGTGTCCTGCGCGAGCTTGTCAATCTCGCCCATGCGCATGGCCACCGGGGCATTGGTCAGCACGATGCGCGCCCCTTCGGCATGGGCCATGGTGGCCACCTTCCAGGCGATGCTTTGTTCATTCAGGGCGCCGCTGATCACGCCGCGTTTTCCTTTCAACAGTCCGTAGGCCATGTGGTGCGTGTTTACGGGCCGAATATAGACGGATGGACCGGTGCTTCCCACACCGGCTCCGGATCGCGCGGCGGAAGGAGGCTGTGCCGCCGCTCCCATCAACGGTTCTTCAGCAGCTCGCGGGCGTTCTCGATCGCCGCCTTGGTGGTCCTGCTGCCGCTGAGCATGCGCGCGAGCACCTCCACCCGTTGTTCAAGGGCGAGCGGGCGGATGGTGGTGTGCACCGGTTCGGCTTCCTGGTCCTTGCTCACCAACAAGTGGGTGGCGGCGCGGCTGGCGATCTGCGGCAGGTGGCTGATGGCGATGACCTGCCGCTGGCCGCCCATGGCCGCCAGCAAGGCACCGATGCGGTGGGCGGTATCACCGCTTACACCGGTGTCGATCTCATCGAAGATCACCGTGGGCAGCTCCTTGCTGGCCGCGGCGAGGCTGATCAAGGCGAGCATCACCCGGCTGAGTTCACCGCCGCTGGCCACCTTGTCCAGGCGTTCGGGCATGCGGTCGCGGTTGGCGCTGAACAGGGCCCGGATGCTGTCCGTTCCCGTGGGGCCGGCCTCGATGGCTTCGCGGCTGAACCGGAAATCGGCATGGGGCATGCCCAGTTCCTGCAAGGCCCGGCCCACCTGCCCCGCTAACGGCCCCATGGCCTTGACCCGCTTGTTGCTGATGGCCGTTGCTTTGGCGTACACGTCTTCCCGCAGGTGCTGTTCCTGGCTTTCGAGTTCCTTCACCTGCTCTTCCAAGGAGGTGATGCCCGCAATCCGCTGGGCCAGTTGACCCCGCAGCTGGATCAATCCGGCCACGTCCGTTTGGCGGTGTTTCTGCTGGAGGCGCAACAGCAGGTCGTGTCGTTCCCGCAGGCGTTCGGCTTCTTGGGGCTCCACATGCACATGGCCGGCCAGTTGGGCCGCATCCCCGGCGATGTCCTTGAGTTCAATGGCGGCGCTTTGCAAGCGATCGAGCAAGGCGTGAACGCCTTGCTCGATCCGGGCCGCTTTGGCGGCCCCCTGGCGGATGGAGGAAAGCAGGAACAACAGGCCGTGGTCTCCGCTTATCCCCTCCTCCATGGTCTGCAAGGCCCGGGTCAGTTCTTCCGCGTGGTCGGCACGGGCAAGCGCCCGTTCCAGTTCTTCTTGTTCGCCTGCCACAAGGCGGGCACCAAGGATCTCATCCTGCTGGAAATCGAGGTAGTCCCGTTCATTCCGGGCCTCGGCTTGCTCTTGCCTTGTGCGGGCCAGTTGCTCCTGCACCTGCCGCCATTGCCGGTAGTGTCCGGCATAGGCCTTCACGGCGGCACTTTGTCCGCTCGAATGGTCCAAGAGGCCCAGTTGGAACGCGGGCGTGTTGAGCAGCAACGTCTGGTGTTGGCTGTGGACATGCACCAAGCGTTCGCCCAGCTCACGGAGCTGGTCCAAACGCACGGGCGTATCGTTGACGAAAGCGCGCGAACGCCCGCCCGGTTCCAATTGCCGGCGCAAGATCAACGGATCTTCAACCGGTACGCCATGGTGTTCGCACCATTGTTGCGCATGGCCGCCCCCATCATCCGTGGCCACCTCCAGTTCGATCACGCAGCGTTGGGCCTCATCGCGCAGCAGGTTGCCATCGGCCCTGCCGCCCATGGCCAGGCCCAATGCCCCCAGCAGGATGCTCTTGCCGCTGCCTGTTTCGCCGGTGATCACCGTGAGGCCGGGGCCCAGTTGGAGATCGAGCTCCTCGATCAACAGGTAGTTGCGGACATACAGGCGCCGTAGCATTCTCGGCACGAAGATCGGTGGTGCAGGCCGGAAATGCACGCGGCCTGGGAAAGGCCGGCGCTCAACGGCTGCCCTTCATCATTTCCATATACTGGTTGATGTGCCCCGGGTCGATGATCTGCAGGGTGTTGTACACCTTGGCCCGCTCCTGGGCATCGGCACCTTTGTACAGTTCCACCAGTTCGTTGTACTTGGCGTTGAAGAGCACCTGCAGATTGTAGCTGCTGGGCTTGGCCTGGTGCACGCCTTTGAGCGTTTCTATGGCGGTGGTGCACGCCTTTCGCCCGTTGGCCACGTTCTCCCACATGGCATCAAAACCGTTGCGGTGGTAGTCGTAGAGGAACTGCCTCAAGGGTTTGAACACGGCTTGCTGTTGGTTGTCTATGAGCCAATAGCGGTTCTTCTGGTCCTCGAAGGCCTTCCAGCCCGGCTCACTGGTGTTCTGCGCATTGTTCACCACGTTCTGCGCTTGGGCATAGAAATCACCGCCGCCCATGGCGGAATACGTATCGGCGTCCACCCCCAGGATGAAATAGGCATAGAACGCGATCACCGAGGAGAGGTTGTTGGTGAAACGCTCAGGGGCGAATTCGATCTGGGTGTTCTCCAGGAAGGTGAACTGCACGTTGTTGTCCAGGATGTCCACGACCGGGCTGTAGTAATCCGTACCGTAGACCGGCCGCGAGTAGATCACCTGCAAGGTGCCTTGGAACCGGTCGGCCGCGGGCTGGTCGTTGATCGTGAGCAGCATGTTGCAGTCGATGCGCTCGCCGGGGCTGAAGTTCAAGGCGGTCCAGCGGCGGGTGTTCATCATTTGGGTGATGCTGGTCTCCATGCTCTGGAACACGCGCTTGGGCGTGCTTTGGATCTGGGGGGCGATCACCGACACTTTGCAGTTGAACTCCTGGGCCCGTGCCGGAACGGTGAGCCATAGCATCAACAAGGGGAGCACGAGCCTACTTCGCATGGGGCAATAATATCCCGATCCGGTCCAAGATGGCGCGGGCCACCTCCGTCTTGGCCATCAACGGCAGTTGCTGGAATTTCTTGCCCGCATCGATCAGGGCCACCAAATTGGTGTCGTGGCCGAAACCGGCACCGGCATCCTGCAAGGAATTGAGCACGATGAGGTCCAGGTTCTTGCGGTCCAATTTGCCTTCCGCGTTGGCCCGCCCGTTGTCGGTCTCCAACGCGAAGCCCACCAACACCTGGCCGGGGCGTTTCTCTCCGCCCATCCACGCCAGAATGTCCTCGGTGGGTTCCAGCTCCAATGCAGGCAACTGCCGGCCCTTCTTCAGTTTACTGTCCGCCGCACGGGCGGGGCGCCAATCGGCCACCGCCGCGCTGAGGATGGCCACATCGCACTGCGCAAACCGGGCCTTGGCCGCTTGTGCCATGTCGGCGGCGGAGACCACATTGGTACGCGTGATGGAGGCATGCCGTGTGAGCAGGGATACCGGCCCGGTGATCAGGTCCACCTGCGCTCCGCGCGCCGCGGCTTCTTCCGCCAAGGCGAAGCCCATCTTGCCCGAACTCCTGTTGCCGATGTACCGCACCGGGTCGATGGCCTCCTGCGTGGGGCCCGCGGTGATCAGCACGCGCTTGCCCGCAAGGGGCGATCGGCCCATGACTTCCGCGATCAGCCGGTCCACGATGGCGTCCGGTTCGGTCATGCGGCCAAGCCCGTGCAGGCCGCTGGCCAGTTCACCTGCATCCGGACCGATCATGTGGACGCCCCGTTGGACCAGCTGGGCCAAGTTGGCTTGTACGGCCGCGTCGCGGTACATCTCCAGGTCCATGGCGGGAGCCACGAACACCGGGCATTCGGCGCTGAGCCAGCAGGCCATCAACAGGTTGTCGCACAGGCCCTGGGCCATTTTGGCCATGGTGTGCGCGGTGGCCGGGGCGATCAACAAAAGATCGGCCCAGCGGGCCAGGTGCACATGGTCGTTCCAGGTGGCCGTGCCCGGGCCGTGCTGCACCAGGTCCGTGAGCACGGCCCTGTTGCTCAGGGTAGACAGCACCAGGGGCGATACGAAGTCGTGCGCGGCCGGGGTCATCACCACCTGCACCTGGGCACCGGCCTTCACCAAGGCCCGCACCAGCAAGGGAGCTTTGTACGCGGCTATGCCCCCGGTTACGCCCAGCAACACCCTGCGTGGAAGTACGCCCGGTGCGGCCATCACCACGAGGTTGGTTGGTTAGAGGGCGGCTTTTGCGGCCTGTTCCGGACGGCGGAACACAATGCGCCCTTCCTGGAGTTCCTGTACGGCGATGGCGGCGGGCTTGGGCATGCGCTCGTACTGTTTGCTCAGTTCGATCTGCTCGCGGTTCTCGTACACTTCCTCGATGTTCTCCCCGCTCACGGCGAACTCCTCCAAGCGGCCATTGATCTCTTCTTTGACCTCCACGGCGATCTGGTTGGCCCGCTTGCCCATGATGGCTACGCTCTCGTAGATGTTCCCGGTCTCTTCGTCCAGGCGGTTCACGTCGCGGGTGATCGTGGTCTTTGCGGCTTGCAGGAAATGGGCGTTCATGGCGTCGTTTGGCTGGTCGATGGATTCGGTCCGGGGTTCAGGTCCTTGCGCATGGCCTTGGCCTGCGGCATCAGGGTACTGTCCGGAAAAGCGTCCGCGAAGGTATTGAATGAACGGATACCGGCCTCCATGCGCTCGGCCTTTTTGGATTCCACGCTGTTCACCGCCAGGTCATGGTCGGCCTTCAGTATGCTGAACAACGCTTCTTCCCGGTAGCGGGAGTTGGGCCAGGCCCGCAGGAATTCGGCCAATGCCAAGCTCGCCGAACGGTAGTGGCGCAAGCGCAGGTATTGCTGGGCGGCGGCGTAGTCCTTCTGTTCCAATTTGAACCGCAGCTCATCGATCAGCGTCAGGCAGGAATCCTTCAGCCCGCTCCCGGGGTAGCGCACCATGAAGAGCTCCAGTTTGTCGATGGCCGTGCGGGTGTCCAGCTGGTCCAGTTCGTGTTCGGGTGATTCCTTGTAGTGGCAATAGGCCGCCAGGAAGCTGCATTCCTCGGCGCGGGGGCTGTTGCGGAAGGTCTTGGCGAAGTTGCCCAGGTAGTAGCTCGCCATCAGGTAGTCCTTCATGCCGAAGTAGCCCTTGGCGTGGTAGTAGCTCACCTGTTCATAGAGCGTGTCGCCCCGCGTCAGGCTCAACAGCTCCTCCAGCAACGGCATCGCCCGGTCGTAGTCGGGCTTCTCAAAGTACGCTACCGCCATGCGGGACTTGTACGGCACGTCCGTGCTCTTCACCACCTTGCTGTACTCGCTGCAGGAGGCCAGCAGGGCCGCTGCGGCCAGAATGAACGGGAACACCTTGCGCATGGAGGGGCGCAAATGTAGTACGCCCTGCATGGACCAACGGCAGGGGCGTTCCAATAGCGTGTTGCCGCCAAGGCCTCCACACGCCCCTATGCGCGAGGCCCTCCTGTCAGACCGCATCCCGAGGTTTCCGTTCTGCTTCGCCCGGCCCTCTTACCTTCGCGGCCCGGATAGCAAACCTGATCATGAACGACATATTCGACAAGATCCGAAAGGACGCGGGCCCCTTGGGCCGCCACGCCAAGCAAGCCCACGGCTATTTCGCATTTCCCAAACTCGAGGGTGAACTGGGCGCACACATGACCTTCCGGGGCAAGGAGGTCCTGGTTTGGAGCCTGAACAACTACCTGGGTCTGGCCAACCATCCGGAGATCCGCGAAGTGGATGCCCAGGCCGCCAAGGACTGGGGCATGGCCTACCCCATGGGTGCCCGCATGATGAGCGGCCAAACCAAGTACCACGAGCAACTGGAAGACCAGCTCAGCGAGTTCATGCAGAAGGAAGACACCTTCCTGTTGAACTTCGGCTACCAGGGGTGCATGAGCACCATCGACGCCCTGCTGGGCCGGCATGATGTATTGGTGTTCGACAGCGAAAGCCATGCCTGCATGATGGACGGTGCCCGCCTGCACGCCGGCAAGCGGTTCATGTTCCAGCACAATGACATGGCCAGCCTGGACAAACAGCTGGAGCATGCCCGCAAGGTGGTGGAGCAAACGGGCGGTGGGATCCTGGTGATGACCGAAGGCGTCTTCGGCATGGCCGGCGACCAAGGCAAGTTGAAGGAGATCGCCGAGCGCAAGGCCAAGTACAATTTCCGCCTCTTCGTGGATGATGCCCACGGCTTCGGGCAATTGGGCGAACAGGGGCGCGGCACGGCCGACCACCAAGGCGTACAGGACCAAGTGGACATTTACTTCGGCACCTTCGCCAAGAGCATGGCCAGCATCGGCGCCTTCATCAGCGGGCCCGAGGACGTGATGATCTACCTGCGCTACAACATGCGCAGCCAAACCTTCGCCAAGAGCCTGCCCATGCCCATTGTCATCGGCGCCATCAAACGCCTGGAGATGATGCGCACCATGCCCGCGCTCAGCACCAAGCTTTGGCAGATCACCCATGCCCTGCAAAACGGACTCAAGGAAGCCGGCCTGGACATCGGCAAGACCAACAGCTGCGTGACGCCGGTGTACATGAAAGGCGGCGTAGTGGAAGCCACCAACGTGGTGATCGACCTGCGCGAGAACCACGGCATCTTCTGCAGCATCGTGGTGTACCCGGTGATCCCCAAAGGCGAGATCCTGCTGCGCCTGATCCCCACGGCAACCCATTCGCTCGAAGATGTGCTGCGCACCATTGCCAGCTTCAAGGAGGTGAAGAAGAAACTGGAGGCCGGCGAATACAAGGCCGAAAGCATCGCCAACGTGTAAGGCAAATGCCCGCCCGCATTGTGCACAAGGCCGCGGTGATCGCGGCTTTGTCCGCTCTGGTGGCCACCGGCCCGGTCCACGGTCAGCATGCCATGGATTCCTTGCTGGTGCGCCCCGTGGTGCGCTGTGATGAAGTAGGCGTGAATGCGCGGGCCTTGTTCGCGGGGTATGTGGGCCGTGGCGACCTGGATTCCGCTGCGCTCGTGCTCGACCGTTGGAGCGGGCTGTGCCCCGGTTCCGAGCCTTGGCAACGGTCGCGCATCCTGCTGTTGCTGGCCCGCCCCGCCTTGGTGGACACGGCCTTGCCGGAGAACTTCCTCACCTACTTGGCCACCTACCGGTACCTGGCCAACCTGCCCAAGGAAGCCGTGGCCGCCGAAGCCCCGGAGCTGGCGCAGAACCTGGCCTTCTCCTCGGCATGGTCCACACAGGTCATGCCGGGCTTTTCCCCGGGCATGGTGGAGCATGCACTGGCCGAGTTCTACGGCCCGGACCCCAACAAGCTCCTGCCCGCCCTGCAAGCTGGCCGCTATGCCGGGAGCCGCTTGCAGCGCGACTATGACCAGGAAGTGCGATCCATCCTTGCCCTGTACGAAGTGAATTTCGCCGTGTTCGCCGGGGCATGGGTGCCGCTGGGCAACCTGGCGGTGCTGGGCCCTCACCCAGAGCTCGGCTTCCAACTGGGCTTCAAGAAGGCGCGCATGAACTACGACCTCACCTTGGGCTTCCGCACGGGTTCGGCAAACCGGACGTACCTGGCCCGCAGGATCCACGCGGCCGATACGTTGGAGCCCACCTCCCACTTTTTCGGAGGGCATGTGAGCCTGGACTTCGGCTATGACCTGTTGCAGCACGCCCAACACGAAGTACAAGCAGTGGGTGGTCTCGGGTATGATGGATTCGACGCCTTCCCATCGGTGCGTGAAGACCCTGGCCAAAGCGCATCAGCGGGATCCCTGGACCTGAGCATGGGCGCCGGATACCGGTTCTACCTAAAGCCTTACACTTATCTGGGGTTCCAATTGAAATACCACTGGACGGACCACTCCGCCAACCACGTGGTGGACTTCCGCGGGCATCCGTTCACCTTCCGCATCCTGTTCGGGGGCCTGGGCAACTTGGCCAAGCGCGCCAAGCTGGAGTGGGTCCAATACCGGATCCGGCAGTGACCTTCAACGGAAGCTCAGGCGATCGAGGCTGTAGCGGCCACTGCCGAGGAAGAAGAGGGCGGTGAATGCCATCATGTACACGAACGAGAGTTCCTGCTTGGCGAAGGGGCCGTCGCCATTGGCCATGAAGGCGGCCACGGCCATGCCGATGATGAGCGGGATGGTGGTGAGGCGCGTCCACAACCCGAGCACTACGAGGATGGCGCAGACCACCTCGGCCAACAGGATCAGCACCAGGCTCACCGCAGACCCCAACCCGAACGGGTCGTAGAAGGAAGCGGACAGGTCACCGAATTTCATCAGCTTCACCAGTCCATGGTTCCAGAACAGGGTTCCACCGGCAGTGAGGCGGAGCAACAAGGTACCCAGGTCAACGGAGACCTCTTCGGAATTGAGCAGCATGGGTGCGAGTGGATTACCGCGTCAAACGTAGCACGGCAAACGGTGACCGGCCAACACGGCCGTGTTCTTTCCACAGCGATAGAAGGCCGTACCCACGTGAAGAAATGTCAGCCGTCCAATTTCTCCGGTAAATTGTTGTCTTCATCTTTGCACGCACCAACAACAATGAAAATGAAGCTGAAAGCAACGATACAAGCCATGGGCCTGATGGCCTTGGCGGCCTGCCTGCCCACGGTGGCACAAGCCCAATTCGAGGAAGGAGACAACGTGCTCGGTGTAGGCGTGGGCATCGGTGGCGGCTATGGCATCGGTTTCTCCGGCACCGGGGTTACCCAAACCCCGGCCCTTGGTGTGCACTTGGACCATGGCATGGGTGAATTGGGCCCTGGCACCTGGGGATTGGGCGGTGCGATCGGTTACAAATCACTTTCCTACAAGGCCGACGTGCCGTACTGGGGCTATGCCTACGACTATAGCTGGACCTATCTCACCATCGGTGTGCGGGGCACATGGCACTACAATGAATGGCACGGCATGGACAAACTCGACACTTACGGGGGCCTGATGCTCGCCTACCGCAGTGCCAACTACAAGGACAACACCGTGTATCCCAACGGCTGGTCCGGTGCGAAGTACTCCTGGTCCGGCAGCGGCGTGGGCTTCTCCGGCATCTTGGGCGCGCGCTACTACTTCACCGACAACATCGGCGCCTTCCTGGAGGCCGGCTTCGGCTATGCCGTGCTGCAAGTGGGCTTGGCCGCGAAGTTCTGAACCCCGTCCTACCTCAGCCCGAAAGCCCCGCAAGCCTGCGGGGCTTTCGTTTTTTTCCCTGCCAGCCAGTACTTTCGCGGCCCTTTTGCCGCCGTTTGTAGGGCGGTACCACACACGGAATGAAGATCCAGATCACCCTTCCGGACGGAAGCCGCCGGGAATTCGAACAAGGCGCCACGGCCATGGACGTGGCACGCAGCATCAGTGAAGGCCTGGCCCGCAACGTGCTCAGCGCGAAAGTGGACGGTGAAGTGCGCGACGCCAACCGCCCCCTGCCCGGCGATTGCACCCTGCAGCTGCTCACCTGGAACGACCCCGAGGGCAAAGCCACCTTGTGGCACAGCAGCGCCCACCTGATGGCCGAAGCCATTGAAGCGTTGTACCCCGGCACCAAGTTCGGCATCGGTCCGCCCATTGAAAACGGCTTTTACTACGACATCGACCTGGGCGGCAAGACCATCGGCGACGGTGATTTCGCGGCCATCGAGGCCAAGATGAAGGACCTGGCGGGGAAGAAGGCATCGTTCGTGCGGCGCGAAGTGGCCAAGGCCGAGGCCATCGCGTACTTCACGGAAAAAGGCGACGAATACAAGCTGGAGCTGATCGAAGGCCTGGAGGACGGCACCATCAGCTTCTACACGCAAGGGAATTTCACCGACCTGTGCCGCGGGCCGCACCTGCCGGACACCTCCTCCATCAAGGCCATCAAGGTGATGAGCGTGGCCGGGGCCTATTGGCGCGGCGATGAAAAGCGCAAACAGCTCACCCGCCTTTACGCCATCACCTTCCCCAAACAGAAGGAGCTGGATGACTATCTGGCCCTGCTGGAAGAGGCCAAGAAACGCGACCACCGCAAGTTGGGCAAGGAACTGGACCTGTTCACCTTCAGCGACAAGGTGGGCGCGGGCCTGCCGCTGTGGCTGCCCAAGGGCACCGCGCTGCGCGAACGACTGGTGAACTTCCTCAAGGATGCCCAGGAAAAGGCAGGCTACCAACAGGTGGCCACGCCGCACATCGGCGGCAAGGCCCTCTATGAGACCAGCGGGCACTGGGAAAAATACGGCAAAGACAGCTTCCAGCCGATCCAAACCCCGCAGGAAGGTGAGCAGTTCATGCTCAAGCCCATGAACTGCCCGCACCACTGCGAGATCTTCGCCAGCCGCCCACGCAGCTACAAGGACCTGCCCCTTCGGCTGGCCGAATTCGGCACGGTTTACCGCTACGAGCAGAGCGGCGAACTGCACGGCCTCACGCGGGTGCGCGGCTTCACGCAGGACGATGCCCACCTCTTCTGCACGGCAGACCAGGTGAAGGAGGAGTTCAAGAAGGTGATCGACCTGGTGCTGATGGTGTTCCGCGCGCTCAACTTCACCGAGTATGAAGCCCAGATCAGCCTGCGCGACAAGGACGATCGGAGCAAGTACATCGGCACCGATGAGAACTGGGAAAAGGCCGAGCGGGCCATCACCGAAGCAGTGGCCGAGAAGGGCATGAAGGCGACCGTGGAACATGGCGAAGCAGCGTTCTACGGCCCCAAGCTGGACTTCATGGTGAAGGACGCCCTGGGCCGCAAATGGCAATTGGGCACCATCCAAGTGGACTACAACCTGCCCGACCGCTTCGAGCTGGAATACGTGGGCGCGGACAACCAGAAGCACCGCCCGGTGATGATCCACCGGGCCCCTTTCGGTTCGCTGGAACGCTTCACGGCCGTGCTCATTGAACACACCGCCGGGCGGTTCCCGCTGTGGCTGGCACCGGAGCAGGCCACCATCCTGCCGATCAGCGAGAAATTCAACGAAGCGGCGCACCAAGCGGCCGGTTTGCTGAAAGAATGCGATATTCGCACCATCATCGACGAGCGGAACGAAAAGATCGGTCGCAAGATCCGCGACGCTGAAATGGCCAAGACGCCGTTCATGCTCATCATTGGCGAAAAAGAAGCCGCGGCCGGAACCCTCTCCGTGCGCGGCCACGGGCAAGGCGACCTTGGTGCCATGACCCCGCAGCAATTCCAAGCATTGGTCCAGGAGCGCATCCAAGCGAGCTTCGCCGGCCAATGACACGACCGTAACACTTACCGACAGCAAGTTTGGCAACACGACCTCCCTTCCGCCCCATGGGCCCCCGCCCGCCCCGTCCCTCCGGCCCACGTTCGCGCGGCCGTGTCGTACGCGAAGACCCGCACCGCATCAACGAACGCATCCATGGGGTGTCCCAGGTGCGTGTGGTCGGGGAAGACATTGAACAAGGGATCTACCCCTTCGAACAGGCGCTGCGCATGGCGCAGGACCTGCAGCTGGACCTGGTGGAGATCAGCGCCTCGGCCGATCCCCCCGTCTGCCGGATCATCGACTACAAGAAATTCCTGTACGACCTCAAGAAGAAGCAGAAGGAGATCAAGGCCAAGCAGGCCGTGATCGAGATGAAGGAAATCCGCTTCGGGCCCAACACCGATGAGCATGACCTGAACTTCAAGCTCAAACATGCCCGCAGGTTCCTCGAGGAAGGCCACAAGGTGAAGGCCTTCGTGTTCTTCAAGGGCCGCACCATCGTGTTCAAGGAGCGGGGCGAGATCCTCCTGCTGAAGTTCGCCCAGGAGCTGGAGGACATCGGCCTGGTGGAGAGCATGCCCAAGTTGGAGGGCAAGCGGATGATGATGTACCTCATCCCCAAAAAGAAGAAGTGACCCGGCCTTCCGGCGGGTGCCGGAATGGAAAAGAACGGGGACCGCACGGATATTCGCGGAAAATTGCGAAATTCGCGCCCCCGAACGTATCGATCAATACAGCGAGGCCATGCCCAAGATGAAGACGAAAGCCGGTGCCAAGAAGCGTTTTGCGCTCACGGGCACGGGCAAGGTGAAGCGCAAGCACGCCAACCACAACCACATCCTTACCAAGAAGCACAAGAAGCGCAAGCGCAACCTGCAGAAGACCGCCATGGTCGCCAGCGTTGACGAGAAAGCGATCCTCGCCCTTCTGAAGTAAGACCGTTTCCCGCCGGGTGCACAGGCGGGGTAAACCAGGGCGCGCAGCACAAAAGTTCCGCTTCCATGCGGACGCTCCCGCCCGAAAACCAATAGAGCAACATGCCACGCTCAAAGAACAAAGTCGCCAGCATCGCCCGGCGCAAGAAGATCCTCAAGAAGGCCAAAGGCAACTTCGGCCGCCGCAAGAACGTGTTCACCGTGGCGGTGAACACCGTTGAGAAAGGATATACCCACGCCTACATCGGCCGCAAGGTGAAGAAGCGCGACTTCCGCGCCTTGTGGATCCAGCGCATCAATGCCGCCACCCGCATGAACGGCATGAGCTACAGTGTGTTCATGAACAAGCTGAAGGCCGCCAACATCACCTTGGACCGCAAGGCCCTGGCGGAGATCGCCTACACCGATGCCGCTGCCTTCACCGCCATCGTGGAGAAGGTGAAATAGAGAATCCAAGTTCGGGACCTGAAAGCCATTCCGCGAGGAGTGGCTTTTTTGTTGCCGCCCGCCGGTGGTCAGTGCCGTACCGTACCTGTTGACCAGGTAGTTGCGGCAAGGCCCGGCTACTGACGGCCGATCGCTGTCCAACGCCCTACCCCAGCATCGTCACCTTCCCGCCCGGTGTACGATGTTCCTGCGGGTTCAGCCCGCCACATTTGAGACGGCTCCGCTTCAAGAGTCCATCCACGGTGGAAGCACCGGCAGCCACGCCGGCCAGGAGCACCAATTGGGCAGCAGCAGCGGCATCATGGCCGGCCCGGTGGTGCTTGAAGCCGATGCCGTGGACCGCGCACATCGACCCCAAGCCGTAGCTCCGGTGCCCCGGCCACACGCGGCGGCACAGACTCACGCTGCAGAAGTAGCTGAAGGTGGGCAAAGGCAACCGATCACGGATCAATGTGCTGCGCAGCACGTGCAGGTCGAAGGCGGCGTTGTGCGCCACGATCGTGTGGCCCTGCATCAGCGGCATGGCCTCCTCCCAAACCTCGGCAAAACCCGGTGAGTGGGCCACATCTTCCGGCCGGATGCCGTGCACGGCCATGGTGAAGGGTGAGAAGAACGGCCATTGCCGGGGCTTGATCAGCCAGTTGCGCACCTCGCGCACCACGCCTCCCCGTACCAACGCCAAGCCCATTTCGCAGGGGCTGTCCGCTTCATTGGTGGCGGTCTCGAAATCGAGGGCGATGAAGTCCATTCAAAAAGCGTGACGACGACCGGTCCTTATTCGGAAAATCCAGGTGCAAATTCCAAGCCCGGCGAACCATCGGCCCCAAGTTGGCCATAAGCGGTGAAATTGCCGCCACATGGTGGTGCTCTTTTCAACCACCCGTGACGGGATTCACACCTTCACCACTCCCGCCTCCGCCAATGCCTGGTGGAGTTTCGTTGCGGTAGCCTCGCTTACGGGCACCAACGGTAGGCGCAGGTGGTTCCCGCACAGCCCCATGATCTGCATGGCCTGCTTCACACCAGCGGGGTTGCCTTCCACGAAGAGCAGGGTGATCAGTTCGATCAAGCGCAGGTGTTCCTTGCGCGCGGTGGCCATGTCGCCCTTCATGGCAGACTGCACCAGGCGTGAGAATTCCTTCGGCAGGGCGTTGCCCACCACGCTGATCACGCCATCTCCGCCCATGGCCAGGATGGGCAGCGTAAGGGCATCATCACCGCTGATCACCAGGAAATCCTTGGGGCGGTGCTTGAGGATGAGCCCGATCTGGTCCAAATTGCCGCTGGCCTCTTTGATGCCTATGACCTGCTTGAAGTCCCGCGCCAGGCGCAAGGTGGTCTCCGCGGTGATGTTGCTCATGGTGCGGCCCGGCACATTGTACAGGATGATGGGCCGTGAACTGGCTTGGGCAAGGGCCTTGTAGTGCTGGTAGATGCCTTCCTGGGTGGGCTTGTTGTAGTAGGGGCTCACACTGAGGATGGCGTCCACGCCGTCCAGGTTGAAGGCTTGCAGTTCCGCGATGACGGCGGCGGTGTTGTTCCCACCGATGCCCAGCACCACGGGCACCCGCTTGCCCACCGCTTCCACCACGCGGGCCAGCACCTGCTTCTTTTCCCCCGTGTCCAAGGTCACGCTCTCGCCGGTGGTGCCCATGACCACCACATAATTGATGCCTCCCGTGATCTGGTGCTCCACCACCTTGGCCAGGGCGGCATGATCGATGGCGCCCTCGGCGAGGAAGGGTGTGACCAGGGCTACGCCGAGGCCATGAAATCGGTTGTCCATTGCGGGTTTGTGCGGGTTCAGTTCATGGTGGCCGTCCGCGGCGAGTTGATCATCATCAGGTAGCGGTCCAGGTTGGCGATGAGCTGGGGCAGGCTGTCGGCCCCGGCCGTATCGATCATCATGTCCAGGAAGTGGGCATTGGTCCCACTCTGCCGCCCCACTTTGAAGCGGGCCTTGCTCTTGGCCAGGATGTATTGCAGAGGGAGCAGGTCGTGCACGGTGAGGTCGATCAGGATATCGAACTCCTCGGCCATGAAGTTCTGCACCACATTGCCGTGCGGTATGCGGTACCAGTTGAGGTCCTTGAGGCTGAACACGTCGAAGTTGAGCTTGGCGTGCAGGTGGTGCGGGAGCACTTTGGCTTCGCAGTAGCCCAAGGCCATGATCTTGGTGAGGCCCAGTTCCTCCTTGAGCTTCTTCACGTAGATGCGTACCTGGTTGTGCGCGGCCTCATCACTCACCAGGTAGATCAAACCCACCTTCACGGAAGCCGCGAGGTTCTTGGCCACGGGCTTGCGGTCGGGCCGTACCTCCCGCACGAGCGCGCGGCGGCCCATCCATTCCTTGATCCGGTCCAACACCTTCATGCCTCGATCATCCTCCTGAATTCCTGTTCATCGATCACTTTCACACCAAGTTCAAGGGCCTTTGCCTCTTTGGCCGGGCCCATGTCCTCCCCTGCCAGTACAAAGTTCGTTTTCCTGCTGATCGACCCGCCCACTTTCCCGCCGTTGGCTTCGATTGCTTCCTTGACCCCGTCCCGCGTAAAGGTCTTGAAAACGCCGGAAACCACGAAGGACATACCCTTGAGCTTGTCGCTGTGGGGTTCACCGGCGGACGTGTCCGCGATCAAGTTCAGGCCTGCGTTGCGCAGCCGGTCCACCAGGTGCCGGTTGCCGGCAACTGCAAAGAAATCCTTGATGCTGGCGGCGATCACCGTTCCCACCACATCAATGGAGGTGAGCTCCGCCGGGGTCATTTGTGCCAACCGGTCCATGCTGCCCACGGACCGCGCGATCCTTTTGGCAACGGTTTCGCCCACGTGGCGGATGCCCAGGGCGAAGAGCACCCGTTCAAAAGGTACCGTGCGGCTGGCGGCGATGCCGTCAATGATCAGCTGCGTGCTGCGGTCGCCCCAACCCTTTCCGAGGGCGAGCAATTGCGCTTGGTCCAAGTCGTAGAGGTCGGCCACGTTGTGGACCAACCCCGCTTGGAACAGCACTTCCACGGTCTCACCGCCCAGCCCGCCGATGTCCATGGCCTTGCGGCTGACGAAATGTTCGATCCGGCGCGTGATCTGCGGCGGGCAGCCGTGCTCGTTGGGGCAGTAGTGCAGCGCTTCCCCTTCATCGCGCACCAAGGCGGTGCCACACACCGGGCAGTTGGCGGGATAGTGCACCGCAACGGCACCGGGTGGCCTCCGGTGGAGTTCCACACCGGTGATCTTGGGGATGATCTCCCCTCCTTTTTCCACCCGTACCATGTCGCCGGCGTGCAGGTCCAATTTGGCGATCTGGTCGGCGTTATGGATGCTTGCGCGCTTGACCACGGTACCGGCCAGTTCCACCGGTTCCAACAAGGCTACAGGTGTGATCGCGCCGGTACGGCCCACGTTGAATTCCACCCCATTGAGCCGCGTGGCCTTGTTCTCTGCCGCGAACTTGTACGCAATGGCCCAGCGGGGGCTTTTGGCGCGCAGCCCCAGCTCCTCCCGTATGCCGAGATCATCCACTTTGATCACCACGCCGTCCATGGCAAAGGGCAGGTCGTGGCGGGCTTGTTCCCAGT
>JAGPDT010000051.1:0-10873 GCA_018057455.1 Flavobacteriales bacterium
ATGCGCGTCTGGTGGCCATAGAGGCGCAGGGCCAGTTCCAGGTCGGGCACTTTTTCCAGGGGGGTCAAGGCTTCCAGCAACACGCGGCGGGCCACGGTGATGCGCGGTTCGTTGCCCCAGAAAGCGTTCATGCTGTTGCTGGCGTCCACCACGAAGAGGATGCGGGTGAGGCGCGCGGGTTCTTCCTGCTGTTGGGCGCAGAGCGCCGCGGGAAGGAGGGTGAGGAGCACCATGGCCCAAGCCGTGCGCGTGCGCCCCGGTAAGGGCGGACGGGACTTCGGCATCTGTGCACCCATGGTCCTGCAGCCACGTAAAAGCGTGCCGATCATGCGCGATGCCGTTGTGCCCGCCACGGGTTCAGTAGTCGCCAAGGGTTGGTGGGAGTTGCTTCAACGCGGCTTGCAGTTGCTCATCGCTCGGGGCGATGCCGTGCCACTTGTGGGTGCCTTCCATGAAGTCCACGCCGGAGCCCATTTCGGTGCGCATGAGGATCATCACCGGCTTGCCGTTGCCGGTGCGGCCGATGGCGGTTTGCAGGCCATGCAGCACCGCGGCCATGTCGTTGCCTTGCATCTCCAACACGTCCCAACCGAAGGCTTCCCATTTGGCGCGCAAGTCGCCCAGGGGCATCACGTCGTCCACGTCGCCGTCGATCTGGCGGCCGTTCCAGTCCACGGTGGCGATGAGGTTGTCCACTTTCTTGCCGGCCGCGGCCATGGCGGCTTCCCAGATCTGGCCTTCCTGCAGTTCGCCGTCGCCGTGCAGGGTGAATACGAGCGAGGGGTCGCCGTTGAGCTTTTTGGTGAGGGCGGCGCCCAGGCCCACGCTGAGGCCTTGGCCCAAGGAGCCGCTGGCCATGCGCACGCCGGGCAGGCCCTCGTGGGTGGTGGGGTGGCCCTGCAGGCGGGAATCCAGCAGGCGGAAGGTCCTGAGTTCCTCCACGGGGAAGTAGCCGCTGCGGGCCAGCACGCTGTAGAACACCGGGCTGATGTGGCCGTTGCTGAGGAAGAAGAGGTCCTCGCCGATGCCGTCCATGGTGAAGTTCTCCGCATCGTGGCGCAGGGTGTGGAAGTAGAGCGCGACGAAGAAGTCGGCACAGCCCAAGGAGCCGCCTGGGTGGCCGCTTTGGCAGGCGTGCACCATGCGCACGATGTCGCGGCGCACCTGGCCTGCAATGGCCTTGAGGTCTTCAACGGAGGTGTTCTTCTCAGTGGCGGGAGCGGTCATACGGATCGGGGTAGGCTGGATGCCGCGCGAAAGTACCGTGCGGTGGCGGCCCGCCGGGCGCCGTGGAAAAGTATTGAAAACAGGGACGGCCCCGGCGAACCATCGCCGGGGCCGTCCCTCCAGGTGTGCCCGGTCAGCCCTTGCGGAACAGGCTCTCGGGGTCTTCGAAGGCCTTGAACTCAATGGCGTGGCCGTCGGGGTCTTCGATGAAGAAGCTGTGCTGCTCGCCCGGCTGGCCTTTCATCACCAGCCGAGGTTCAATGAAGAAGCGCACACCGAGCTTCTTGCATTTGTCGCGCATTTTGCGCCAGTCGGCCAGTTCAAGCACGATGCCCCAGTGGTCGCTGGGCACCTGGCCCTCGGGGTTGTAGGTGCGGGCCGTGCGGGTCACCACGGGCACTTGTTGGATGGTGAGCTGGTGCCCGAAGAAGTCGTAATCCACCCAGGTGTCGGAACTGCGGCCTTCGGTGCAGCCCAACAGGCCGCCGTAGAAGGCCTTGAGGCGTTTGATGTCGGTGGTGGCGAAGGCCAGGTGGAAGCGTCCGTGGAGCATGGGAGGGGGATCGGATGGGTTGTCCTTCGGATGATCAGTCCTCGTCGTCGTCCTCGCCGTCAACGGCGCCCGCCTCTTCTTCTTCATCATCATCGCCGTCGGCGGGCGGTGCGTCGTTTTCCTCCTCTTCTTCCTCCTCGGCGCCTTCGAGGCCGTCCACGCCTTCGATGTCCTCGCCGTCGCGGTCCTCGCCGCCGCCTTCCTGCTCGAGGAATTCATCGATCTCGCCGCGGCTCTCGGCGTTGATCTTGATGAGGTACATGGCTTCGGGCGTGCGCAGTTCGATCACGCGCAGGGTTTCGCCCTTGGGCGTGTTCACGGTGCGGATGTGGCTGTTGTCGATGCCGTCAGGATATTGTTCCTGCAGCTTATCGCGCAGTTCGTCCGTCAGGGTGTTGAAGGAGCGGATCAGGCGTTGCATGTGTGGGGCGGGGCTTACTTGTCCAGGATGTAGGCGAAGACCAACGGGGCCACAATAGTAGCATCACTTTCGATGATGAACTTGGGGGTGCCGATGTCCAATTTCCCCCAGGTGATCTTTTCATTGGGCACCGCGCCGCTGTAGCTGCCGAAGCTGGTGGTGCTGTCGCTGATCTGGCAGAAGTAGCTCCAGAAGGGCACGTTGTCGCGCTGGAGGTCCTGGTGCAGCATGGGCACCACGCAGATGGGGAAGTCGCCGGCGATCCCGCCACCGATCTGGAAGAAGCCGATGCCGTCCTGGCCGGCGTTCTCCGTGTACCAGTCGGCCAGCCACATCATGTATTCGATGCCGCTCTTCATGATCGAGGGCTTGCAGTCGCCCAGCAGGCAGTGTGCGGCGAAGATGTTGCCCAGGGTGCTGTCCTCCCAGCCGGGGCAGATGATGGGCAGGTTGCGCTCGGCGGCGGCCACCATCCAGCTGTCCACCGGGTCGATCTGGTAGTACTGCTTGAGCACGCCCGAGTTGATCATCTCGTAGAAATACTGGTGGGGGAAGCGGCGGCCGCCTTCGGCCTGGTCCTTCTTCCAGAGGTCCACGGCATGTTTTTCCAGGCGGCGGAAGGCCTCGTGCTCGGGGATGCAGGTATCGGTCACCCGGTTCATGCCGCGGTCCAGCAGGGCGCGTTCCTCCTGCGGGGTGAGGTCGCGGTAGTGGGGCACGCGCTCGTAGTGGTCGTGGGCCACCAGGTTCATCACGTCCTCCTCCAGGTTGGCACCGGTGCAACTGATGATGTCCACTTGCCCGGCACGGATCATCTCGGCCAGGCTCTTGCCCAGCTCGGCCGTGCTCATGGCGCCGGCCAGGGAGACCAGCATCTTTTTGCCGGCGGCCTTGTGGGCCTTGTAGCCCTTGGCGGCGTCCATGAGGGCGGCGGCGTTGAAGTGCAGGTAATGCCTTTCCATGAAGGTGGAGATGGGACGTGCGGTGCTCATGATGGGCGCTCGGGATGGCTGCTTGATGGGGTTGATTTGAGGGGCGAAAGTTAGGCCGGGGGAATGTGTGTGGCGGAATGGGCCGGCCGGTGGATGCGGCCCTCCCTTCGGCATCGGTGGAATTGGCCTGTTGCACACGCAGGCTTGGCCGATGCGCACGGTGGTTTCACCAGCGCGCTGGAACCCTGCGCGGGGACGGCCTGGACGATCACCGGCCGGGATCCGCGGCTGGCCGGTACGGCAGGCCGGACGGAGCTTGCGCCGGCAGGGTGGGGGAGAAGGCGTGCGGCAGGGCCCGCTATGGCTGCGGATACGCCTTCTTCACCAAAGCGATCGAATTCCTGGTCAGGGCCTTCAGCACCTCCGGATCGATGTCGGACAAGCGTTTCACATACACGCAGCCCTTGGTGGCCTTGTGCTTGCCCAGCTTCGCGAGCAGCTCGGGCTCCATCGCTTCCGGGAAAAAGTACAGTACCAGCTCCGGTTTGCGGGGGCTGAATGCGGCGAGCGGCGCTTCGCCTTGATGGCCGCTGGCATAGGTGTAGCGGTAGGTGCCAAAGCCAATGATCGAGGGGCCGTACATGTACGGTTCTTCTCCGGTGAGCTCATGCATCATTGCCATGAGCATGCGGCAATCATCGCGCGTTTCCGCTTTTGGTTGCTTGGCCATGAAGGCATCCACGCTGGCGGTGGTGGCGTGGGTCTTGTTGGGCTTGGGCATGGGGGCGGGTGATGCCGGAAGGCGGGATGCAAATGTGGGGCATGTATGGTCTTGTCCGCGATTGCGCTACGTGTCCATGGTGGCCGTGGGCGCCGGCGCACGCGGTGCCCCACGGGTGCCCACCTCAATGCCGTGGGGTGCGGCCCGAGCGGCTGCCGGAAGCTCAATGGAGCACCTGCAGGCGCTGTGCCACTTCTCCTTCAGGTGTAGAAAGCACCACGCAATAGCTGCCCATGGGAAGGCTGCGCAGGTCCACGTTCCTGGCTTCATCCCCGGTGTTGGCGACATGGTCTGCGAGCACCACGCTGCCCAAGGCGTTGAGGATGCGCAACTCAACGGGCCCCGATCGATGGCCCGGGAGGCGCAAGGTGAGATGCCCGGTGGCCGGGTTCGGGTACATGCTGAACCCGATGGGCTGGATCGCGCCAAGGCCGACGGTTCCGTCGCCCACGAGCCAAGTCCATTCCCATTGGGCATCGGTGGGCAGCAGCCCGTCAGTGGCGCAGCAGTTGGTGGCGTTGGAGCTCATTTCCATGTACAGGTATCCGGAAGTGCCCACGAACTGCAAGCCGGCGAGGTCCACGGTTGCGGAACCCGCTGCATTCTGGTACAAGAGGGGCGCAGTTCCATCCATCCCGTCATAGATCCTCAAATTGTCCGATGGTGAGGTTTCGATGGTCCCGGAGAGGAACTGCAGCGGGAGCGGCTCGCCGCAACCGTTGTACCAGAGCCAGGTGTGGTCATCGTTGTCGGTATAGCAGTAGGTGCCGCCCAAGGAGCCCTGATCGCAAGGCACAAGGATGGTGTCCTGTGCATGCAGGACCTGGGCCGCAAGCAGGAAGAAGCAGCTTGGGAGGAAATGGGCGCGGGAAATGCGTTGAGCCATGAGGGTATCGGAGGTGAGGATGGAACAACGAATATAGTGGCATCGCCCGCTCAGGCGCGGGTGTTCAGGGCATGTGTGTTCAGCCGCACCGCGTACCAGGCGGATCAAGAAGGGATGAGCGGCGCAGGGCCCGCCACAGGGCGGCGGTGCAATGCGTGGTCGTACGGGCACGCGGGGTTCCGCGCAGGCTCAATCGCGTTCCACGGGCACTTCCTTGCGCACATAACCGAGCAGTTCCATCATGCGCTGGGCCGATTGGGCTTCGCTGAACACGCGGTCGGTGAGGGTTCCATCGGGCAAGCGATCGATCAGCACGTACTTGGGCTTAGGGATCAGGCAGTGCTGGATGCCGCCGTAGCCGCCGAGGGTGTCCTGGTAGGCACCGGTGTTGAAGAAGCCCAGGTATTGTTGGCGGTCTTCGCGGAAGCGCGGCATGTAAATGGCGTTGACGTGCTGTTCGCTGTTGTAGTAGTCGTCGCTGTCGCAGGTCATGCCGCCCAGGAAGACGCGCTCGTATTCATCCTCCCAGTTGTTCACCGGGAGCATGATGAAGCGGCGGTTGATGGCCCAGGAATCGGGCAGGGTGGTCATGAAGCTGCCGTCGATCATGTTCCAGCGCTCCTTTTCGTTCTGTTTCTTCTGGCTGAGGATGCTGAAGAAGGTGGCGCCGCTCTCGCCCACGGTGTAGCTGCCGAATTCGCTGTAGAGGTTGGGTTCCTGCACGCCGTTCTCGTCGCAGATGTCCTTGATGCGGCCCACGATCTCGCCGATCATGTACTCCACGTCGAAGTGCTTGTTGAGGCTGTTGCTGATGGGCAGGCCGCCGCCGATGTCCAGCGTGTCCAGGGTGGGGCAGAGCTTCTTGAGGTCGCAGTAGACGTTGACGCACTTGGTGAGCTCGTTCCAGTAGTAGGCGCTGTCGCTGATGCCGGTGTTGATGAAGAAGTGCATGAGCTTGAGCTTGAACTTGCGCTGCTTGCTCACGTTGCGCATGTAGAAGGGGATGATGTCCTTGTAGCCCACGCCCAGGCGGCTGGTGTAGAACTCGAACTTGGGCGCTTCCTCGGCGGCGATGCGGATGCCGATGTCGCAGGGTCCCTCGATCTCCTGGTCCAGTTCCCACAGCTCGGTCATGTTGTCGATGATGGGGATCACGTTCACGCCGTTGTTGGCCAGGCGGCTGATGTTGCGGATGTAGGCCTGGTCCTTGTGGCCGTTGCAGAGCACGATGCTGCTGCGCGGCATTTCCCCGCTGGCCATCAGGCTTTCGATGATGTTGATGTCGTACGCGCTGCTGGTCTCCAAGCTCACCCCTTTCTTGAGGACCTCCTTCACCACGTAGCTGAACTGGTTGCTCTTGGTGCAGTAGAAGTAGTCATAGGTGCCGTTGTAGCCGTGCTCCCGGAAGGACTTGGCGAAGTACGCGCGGGCCTGGTCGATCTTCTGCCCGATCTTGGGCAGGTACATGATCCGCAAGGGCGTGCCGTGCTTCTTGAGGAGGTCCATCAACGGCAGGTCGTTCCACGTGAGGAAGCCCTGGTCGAACTTGAATTCACCTTGGGGGAAGTCGAAGGTCTGTTCGATCAGGTCGATGTAACGGGTCTTCATGGAGCGGTGCGGGCGGGTGGCTGGCCAGGGGTTTCAGGAATGGGGGTGCCGGTGCTTGGCCCGGCGCATCGGGCAGCAGGTTGCAGCAGGCACCTCCCCGGGAGCGGGCGGCATGTACATGCCGCGGCAAGGACCGGGAAGGAGCGTGGCGGTCATCAGCGGAACGGGGGCACGGTGGGCGCAGCGCGGTGCGCCTTCCTCACGGAAGCACGCAGGGTGCCGGAATGGTATGCGGAGGCACTGGCCATGTGCAGCGGAGGTGCAAAGTAAAAGGCCGTGGACGATGGATGGACTTGGCGGGGAAAAATTCCCGGGGCGGGCACCAGCTCCACGCCTCACAACCACCCTTTGCGCCGGAAGACCAGCAACATGGCCACGGAGAGGGCGAGCATCACGCCCATCACCAGGAAGTAGCCGTAGCGCCAACGGAGTTCGGGCATATAGTCGAAGTTCATGCCGTAGATGCCCACGATGAAGGTGAGGGGGATGAAGATGGTGCTGATCACGGTGAGCAGCTTCATCACCTGGGCCATGCGGGTGTTGAGGCCGGCGTGGTAGGTGTTCTCCACGATGCCCAGCTGGTCGCGGAACATGGTGATGCTTTCGGCGAGGTACACCGTGTGGTCCTGCAGGTCGCTGATGTAGCGCTTGGTGCCTTTTTCAATGAGCGCGCTGGGAATGGTGTTCAGGCGGCCGGCCAGTTCGCGGGTGGGCGTTACCAGGCGGCCCACGCTGATCAGCTTGCGGCGCAGGGCCTGCATGGTGATGAGGTCGGCATTGCGCGGCCGTTTGTTCACGCGTTCCTCCAGGGCCTCGGTGCGGTGGCCCAGGTTTTCCACCACGATGAAGTAGTGGTCCACGATCACGTCGAGCAGCGAGTAGAGCAGGAAGTCGGCGCCCTTCCTGCGCAGGCGGCCGGAGTTTTGGCGGATGCGGTTGCGCACGGGGTCCAGCACATCGCCGGGTTCGGCCTGGAAGCTGATCACCAGCCCACGGCCCAGCACAAAGCTCACCTGGTCGCTGAGGATCCCGCCGCCGTCGTCCATGCTGAGCATCTTGGCCACCACGAAGAGGTGGTCCTGGAATTCATCGATGGTGGGGCGGTGGTCGGCGTTGAGCACGTCTTCCAGCAGCAGTTGGTGCAGGCCGAACTGGTCGCCGATGGACTTGATGGCCTTCAGGTCGGCCAGGCCGGCCACGTCCACCCAGGTAACGGTCTTGGCGGGGTCGCCCACTTCAATGTCATGGGGGGAGCGCGCGCTGTGCTCGGAGAACGTGTCCCCGTCGTACACGAAGACGCGGATGGTGGTGGCCTGTGCGGGTTCATCACTGACGGGCACCAGTGATCCCGGTGGCAGTCCGGCTTTCTCGCTGCGCAGCTTGGCCATGGGTCTACGGTTGGGGCCGTGTGTGGTCCGTTTGGATGGAGCGGCGGATGGGCAGGGCGAAGGGGATGTTGTGCTCCAGGCAGCTCTCCAGCACGGCTTGGTTGAGGTCGTAGTGCATGCGCCGGGCGGTCACGGGGTCCTTGGCCCATACGTACATGCGCAAGGTGATGGCCCCTTCGTTGATCTTTACCAGGCGCACGGTGATGGATTCGCCGGGGTCTTCCATGGTGGTGGTGGTCTCAGGGCTGGGGATGCGGTCCGGGTGCAGCATGGCCTGGTGCTGCATCAGGGCCATGGCCAGGTTCACGTCGGCGTGCAAGGCCAGGTCGAACTCGATGAACTCGCAGGTATGCTCGTTGCGGATGGTGCTGTTGACGATGCGGTCCTCGCTGAGGATGGAATTGGGGATCACCAGGCGGCGGTGCTCGAAGGTGAGGATGGTGGTGTGGCGCAGGTTGATGTCTTCCACGGTGCCGAACACGCCGGCCTCGCCGGCCTGGATCATGTCGCCCACGCGGAACGGGCGGAACGCCACGATGAAGATGCCGCTGATGATGTCGCTGAGGGCCTTTTGCGCGGCGAAGCCGATGACCACGGCCAGGATGCCCGCACCGGCGAAGAGCGTGAGGGCCATGGCCCTGAGCGACGGCACCGTGTAGGTGATGGCCACCACCACCAGGATGAGCACCAGCGTGCGCACGCCGTTGCGGAAGAAGCGGTAGCGCGTCATCTCTTCGCGGCCCTTGGCCCGGTCCCGGGCGTAGGCCCTGCGCAGGGCGTAGTAGATCAGGCGTTCCACCAACCAGCCTGCGGCCAGGATCGCCGCGATCTTCAACAGGAGCAACAGGTCCATCCCGATGCTCTGCAGTACGCCTGTCGCCTTGCTTACCTCTGCCTCCATGCCATGCGCTTGTGGTCCGCGAACTTACACGCAGCGGGCAGGCTGGTTCCATCGGTGGCCCGAAGCGATCAACGATCGGGCGTTCACGGCCATCTACGCGTCGGCGAGCGAGGTGCGCAGGTTCACGCCCCCCGCGATGTCCCGGGGCTCCTTGCCGTGGCGGAACACCCGCACGCCGGTGCCCTCCACGGTGAGGTGGTCGCCCCTCACGTGCAACAAGGCTCCTTCACGCAGGCCCGCCACCACGGCCTTGCGGTTGATCTCCAAGTACTCCAGGATGCGCTGGTCACGGGTTTCACCCCCATGGCCCTCGGGTTTCACGTCGGTGTAGTGCGGGTTGATCTGGAAGGGCACCAGGCCCATGGCCCGCAGGGTGGGCACCTCGGTGATGGGCATGTCGTTGGTGGTCATGATGGTGGGGCAGGCCACGTTGCTCCCCGCGCTCCAGCCCACGTAAGGCAGCCCGCCCATCACGCGTACGCGGATGGCCCGCACCAGCTCGGTGGTGTAAAGGGTGCGCAGCAGCTGGAAGGAGTTGCCGCCGCCCACCAACACGGCCTCGGCGGCGCCCAACGCCTTCACCTTGTCGGTTTCATGGTGCAGGCTGAAGAGGTCGTGCCCCAGGCCGGTGAATACTTCACGGGTGCGCTCCGCGTAGTCGTCCATGCTGGTGGTGACCGCGGCGAAGGGCACGAAGGCGATGCGCTTGGGCGCGCCCAGGAATTGGGCGATGTGTTCGCGGCCCCAGCCCAGAAAGGCTTCGCCCGGAAGGGTGGAGTTGGAGAGCAGAAGCAGGTTCATGGCAGTGGTGCTGGACGTGGCCAAGGTAATGAGCGCGGTGCTTCGTGCGCGGCATGCGTTGCCCCCACACGTGTGCGCGGGAACCGTCCTTGTGGTTCCTTTGCACCGGCGCCGCGGAGGGCCATGGACCAGCACGGATGGAGGACAAGCTTTGGAACCGGGATTTCATCATCTCCTGCCTCAGCTATTTCCTGGTGGCTTGTTCCTTCAGCCTGCTCATGCCCACGATCCCCATCTTCCTCTCGCAGGAACTGGGCGTGGAACCCGCCCGCATCGGCGTGGTGCTGTCGTCCTATGTGCTGGCCTTGCTCCTGGTGCGGCCCTTCAGCGGGTTCGTGGTGGACAGCTACCGGCGCAAACCGGTGCTGCTCTTCGGCACGTTCATGTTCGTGGCCATTTTCGCCGGGTACTACTACGCGGCCACCGTGTTGTTCTTCATCGTGCTGCGCTTCATCCACGGGTTGTTCTGGGGGCTGTCAACGGTTTCGGCCAACACGGTGGCCATTGACATCATTCCTTCGGCACGGCGGGCCGAGGGCATCGGCTATTTCGGCGTGAACGCCAACATCGCCATGGCCTTCGCGCCGTACATCGGCGTGAAGATCTATGACGGCCGCGGCTTCCATGCGTTGATCACCGCCGCCCTGGCCATGGGCGTGCTGGCCATCGTGGCGGCAGCGTTCATCCGGGTGCCCGAGCGGCCGTGCATCAAGGAAAAGGCCCCGCTGTCGCTGGACCGCTTCATCCTGGTGAAGGCGCTGCCGATCCTGTTCAACCAGTTGTTCCTGGCCTTCGGCTGGGGCACCCTGGTGGCTTTCGCCGTGCTGTACGGCAAGGAGGTGGGCATCCCCAACGCGGGCATATTCTTCCTCTTCCTGGCCGGTGGCGTGGTGCTCTCACGCATCGCCGCCGGCAAACTGGTGGACCGCGGCCACCTGCACGGCATGATGGCCGCGGCGATCATCCTCATCGGCACGGGCTTCACCGGCTTCGCGCTCTTCCACGACATCCGGCTGTTCTGCTTCTCCGCCTTCCTCATCGGCCTGGGCTACGGCACGCTCTTTCCCGCGCTGCAAACGATCTATATCAGCATGGCGCCATCCACGCAGCGCGGCACGGCCAATTCCACCTACCTCACCGGCTTCGACCTGGGCATCAGCATCGGCATGCTCCTGGGTGCCTCCGTGGCCGACGTGTACGACTTCTCCACCATGTACCTCTTCACCGGGGTGCTCTCTTTCGTGGCGTTGTTCATTTACTGGTTCTGGTCGCGCGGCGTCTTCGAGAAGCAACGCTTGGACAAGGGAGCAGGAAGCCCCGGGGATTGATACGGCCCCGTATGCCCTCACCCAGGGGCTCCGTCCTCTATCCTCAC
>JAGPDT010000051.1:10973-23068 GCA_018057455.1 Flavobacteriales bacterium
TGTTCATTTACTGGTTCTGGTCGCGCGGCGTCTTCGAGAAGCAACGCTTGGACAAGGGAGCAGGAAGCCCCGGGGATTGATACGGCCCCGTATGCCCTCACCCAGGGGCTCCGTCCTCTATCCTCACCCAGGGTCTCCGTCTTCTATCCCCACGCAGGGTCTCCGTCCTCTACCCTCACGCAGGGTCTCCGTCTTCGGGACCCTGCGGTCCGAAGTGAATTCTTTACCCTCACACAGGGTCTCCGTCTTCGGGACCCTGCATGAGGAAGATACCAAATCACCCCGCATCCGATCACCGCCCCACCACCTGCTCGATCTCGATCCGCCTTTCCTTGGCCGCGCCCACGCCGTACACGGAGTTGCGCAGGTCGTCCAGGCGGTCGCTCACCGTGGTGTCGGCGGTGCTCTTGCCGAAGGGTTGTTTCACCACCACCAACGCGCCGCCATTGGGGGCCGTGCCGTTCAGGTAGGGGCGCAGCGCCCCGTTGTCCGTGCGCTCCAGGTAGTGCACCAGGCTTTCGATCCGCCGCAGCGAGAGGTTCTTGTTGTAATCGCTCTTGGCCAGGGGGCTGGCATAGCCGCGCACCTGCAGGGTGATGTGCTGACCCTCTTGCAAGGCCCCGGCCAGCAAGGCGGTGAACTCCTTCAGCAGCGCGTAGTCCCGCTCCACTTCCTGCGCGAAGAACAGGTCGAAGGCGGTGGTGTCGGACGGTGGTGCCTGCCAGGCCGAATCATAGTCGGCGCGCTTGGCGGCGTAGCTGCGGAAGGCCTGCCCATAGTCCAGCGTGGTGGTGGTGTCCCAGCTGCGCGGGTCGGGCTCGTCGTTGTGGAAGTACAGGCGGATCGGCAGTTTTTCGCGCAGCGAGGTGAGCCGCTTCTCCTGCCGGAGGCGCACTTCCGCCGTGTCGCGGCCGGGTTCATCCACCACCGGCATGGCCTTGGCGTAGCTGAACCGGTAGAGGTCGTTGCAGCAGGTTTCACCTTTCTCCGCGAAGGAGCCCGCGCGGTTGCTGGTGAACCAGCCGGTGGCGTGGCGCGGATCGTAGGCGGGATAGAGGTCGTTCGCGGAACTGTTCAGCGGGGTGCCGGCGTTTTGCGGCGCCGCGTACCCATCGGCACCCAGCAGGCTGGTGAAGATGTCGTAGCCGCCCATGCCGGGCAGGAAGTCCGAACTGAACCACAGGGTGCCGGTGAGGGATTCGTAATAGGGGCAGGTCTCATTGCCCGGCGTGTTCACGGTTTCGGGCAGCGCTCTTGGGTTGCTGGTGCGGTCGCCGTCGAGGGTGCAGCTCCACAGGTCCATGTCCGTTCGCTCGCTTGCGTTCCTCTTTGCGAAGAAGAGCGTCTGTATGCCGTTCACCAGGGCCACCATGGGCTGGGTGCAGCTGGTGCCCGATCCGCCCAATACGGGCAGTGCAGTGCCCGATGGGTTCTCTCGATCAACACCCCAAATGCTGAATTCACCCGGTGCCCCTTCCCGTGAGAAGTAGAACCAGCGCCCGTCCGTGGACCATGCACCGTTGGCGTTGTTGCGCCCGTTGTTCACGTTGCCGGGCAGTGCCACCGGTTCGGTCCATGTGCCGCCCGCTTCCGTTGCCCTGAAGATCCGCGCGTGGTACCCCAGCGTGTCCTCTAATTCGTCATCGGCGTTCACCTTTCCCCGGAGCGTGGTGAAGTACAGGGCACTGTCAGGCCCGGTGCGCGCGCCGAATTCACTGTCGAAGCCGTTCACCGGCATGGGCAGGTGCTCCACGCGCATGGCGGCATCGGGATTGTCCTGCAAGGCCACGGCCATGCGGCAGCCCAACAAGCCGTTCTGTGCGCGCAGCGCGATGAAGGAGTCCTTCTTCTTTTCGCGTTGCCGCGCCTTGGCCCACGTGCGCCCTGCTTCCTGGTACTCTCCGCTGCTCATCTGCATTTCCGCCAGCCAGCGCAAGGCTTCGGGATGTTTGCGCGCGTGGTCCTTCTTCTGCACCTTGTCGTAGAACAAGGCCGCTTCACCGTATTGGTTGCTCAGGCGGCAGGCTTCGGCATACTTCCATTGCAGCGCCATGGTGCCGGGCGCTTTCCCCAAGGCCTCACCATAGTAGCGCGAGGCACCGTAAGGCTCGCCCATGCCCATGGCCCGGTCGCCCCAGGTGGTGAACTGCTCCGCGCTTTGGGCGGATGCCGCAACACTTGCCATGGCCAGCAACAGCATGGTGAACGATCGAATGGGACCCAAGGCCATGCGCATCATAGCTGGTCCGGACAGGCTTTGTAGCGCACGGGCACCGGTGGCCGCTTGCGGAAGACCTTGGTCGCCGTCACCTCAAAGCCGCCCCGGTTGCGGCTGGCGGGTTCCAAGCGGCTCAGGTTGATGTCGTAGCTCAGGCCGAAGGTCCAGTCGTCATGCTCCAGGCCCGCGTACAGATAGCCCGCATCCTTGGCGCGCATGAGGAGGCCGCCTTGCACGGCGCGCATCAGGCCCCAACGGTCCAGCAGGATGTAGCGTGCGGTACCGCCGAGGAGGAACTCGCGGAACGTGCCCTGGTCCTGCCATTGCAGCAAGGGCAGGACATCCACCGTTCCGCTCACGGGGAACTGTGCACCGGCATGGAGCACGGTGCGCAGGTCCAACGGCGAAGGCGCGGCGTTGAAGAGGGAGACGTCGGGCGTGGTGAGGTTGAAGAAGGCCAGGCCGGCCGTGAATTGGCGGCGCTTTTCCGGGGTGTAGCGGTAGCCGATCCCCGCGTGCAGGTCCAGGCGCGAGCGGGCATCGCGGGGGAAGGGCTCGCCGGTGCCGAGCGAGGGGTCGTAGCTGAAGCCGTTGTACTGGGCATCGAACCGCAGGGCGTTGTAGTCGATGCTGGTGTTGCTGAAGCCGCATTGCGCGCCGGCGGTGAGGTGGTGCTCTCCGGCGGCGTCCAAGGGTTGAGACCAGCTGGCGCCCAGGCCGGCGTGGAAGGTGGTGAGGCGCGAGGTGCCGGCGCGGTCGTTGTACATCCAGAGACCCAGGCCAAGGCCGCCCACGCCGAGGAAGGAGGCCGCATCACCGCCCATGCCGAAGGTGCTGTAGGGCACCGTAACGCTGCGCCACTGCTGCCGGTAGATCGCGCCCATGCGGTAGTCGCCTTCAAACCGCCCGATGTTCGCCGGGTTCTGCGCGTAGGGTGTGTTGAAGAACTGCGAGAAGTGGATGTCCTGCGCGTAGGCTGGAAGGGTGCACAGAAAGAGGCCGCAGGCGGCAAGCGCCACGCTCCGGGCGGTACGCCTCGCAGGGGGGTGGAAGCCGGTGGCCTGCCGCTTCGATGGCTTCATCGGATCACCGTCACGTTGCCCTTTTGGAAGTGGTCCTGCCCATCCGCGCAGCGTACCGTGAGCCAGTACACGTACACTGCGGGGTCCACGGCCTTGTCCTTGTAGCGGCCGTCCCAGCCGGTGCCTTGGTCCTCCGTGGCGAACACCACTTCGCCCCAGCGGTCGAAGACCTGCAGGTGCATGCCGGCGATGTGCCGTCCGCGCACGAAGAGCACGTCGTTGTTCCCGTCGCCGTTGGGCGTGAAGGCATCCGGGACGAAGATGTCCGGCTCGCCGCAGACCAGCTCATGCACGGTGACGGTCACGGCAGCGGTGCTGGTGCAGATGCCGTCGCTCACGGTGACCAGGAAGGTGGTGGTGGCGTTCACCACGGCGGTGGGCGCGGCGATCGAGGGGTTGCTCACGGCCTCGGCCGGTACCCACGCGTAGGTGACCCCCGTGGTGGGCGTGGCGCCCAATTGCACGGTGGTGCCGGCCAGTACGAGCAGGGGGTCGGCGGTGGCGTTCACCACGTTGCCGCTCATCAGGCCCACGTTCACCAGGGCGCTGTCCTGCCAGGTGCATCCACCGGGGCCTTCAACCTGGGCGACGAAATAGGTGGCGGTGGGCGGAGCCACTTGTATTTGCGCGGTGCCTTGTCCGCTGATGATCAAGCTGGCGGGTGCCCATGCGATGGTGGAACCGGGATCGATGCCGCTGAGGGTGACCAGGGCCGTGTCATCGGCGCACATGGACACGTCCGGTGAGATGGCGGCTTGTGCGAGCTCGGCGATCACGGTGAGCGTGCCAATGGCCGGGCAGCCGCCGTTCTGCGTGGCCTGCACGTGGTAGGTGCCGGCCAACACGGGCGCGAGCAGCGCGGTGCTGTCGGCGGGCGAGGCGTTGAGCGTATCGGTGAACTGGGCGTTGGAGGACCACTGCCAGTGGTCGGCGGTGCCTTGTGCATCGGCGGTGAGCAGGAGGCTGCTGGCCGGGCCGCACAGGAAAACGTCATCGAGGGGCAGCAACACCGGCGCCTCCGGCAGCACCTGCACCAGCAGGGTGGCCGAATCGGCCGCGTTGCAGGCGTTGGCGTTGTAGGCGTTCAGCTGCACGGTGTAGGTGCCGGGCAAGGCGTACACATGCGCAGGGGCTTGTTCGGTGGAGGTGTTGCCATCGCCGAAATCCCAGAGCCAGGAGGCCCCGAGGTGGCTCTGGTTGCTGAACTGCACGGGGGCGTTGGCACAAAGGGGCGCGTTGGCGGCCAGGTCGGCGATCACCAAGGGCGCGTCGAAATCGAACTTGAACACGCCGAGGTTGCAGTTGAAGGAATTGTTGGTGGTGCTCCAGGCGTTGGGCGTGCTGGGGAAATCATCGTGGTTGCCGCAGCCCGCGCACACCGCCCCGTAAACCCGGCCGCGCCGGTCGAACCGGCTGGTGCCGCCGTCCACGTGCTCCAGGCTTTGGCTGCCGCCGAAGTAGGTGGCGTAGGACAGGCCGGACATGTCCATTTCGTACACCGCGAGGTAGAAGTCGTTGCCGTCGGTGGTGCCCTGGTAGGCATCCGGCGATACAGGCAGGCCGGTGGTGGTGAGCGATCCCATCACGGCGCTGCCCCAGCCGCTGATGTAGATCTTGTCGCAGTAGTCCACCAGGAAGGCGGTGGGGGAGATGTTGGGCACGCCCATGCCGGGGCCGGAGGTGGCGCCGGTGCGTGCGCTCCAAAGGGTGGTGCCCAAGTCGTTGGAGAGCTTGGTGAGCAGTTGCCCGCCGGTGTTTTGGAAGTAGCCGGCAGCGCTGATCAGCACACCGCTGGGTGCGCTGGTCTGCCCGAAGAGGTACACGTTGTCGGCGTGGTCCAGCCCCACGAAGTAGAACTGGTCGTAGGCGGTGCTGCCGTAATAGGTGCAGGCCAGCAGGGCACTGCCGTTGGCGTTGAACTTGGCGGCGAAGCCATCGGCCGTGCCGCCTTGGTAGGAGGCCATGGCGGCAGTGGGCGAGGTGGGCAGGTCGGTGGAGGTGCTGCCGCCGGCAAGGAGGAGGTTGCCGCTGGCGTCCACTTCCACGGAATAGGCGGCGTCGGCCGCGGTGCCGCCCAAGAAGGTGCTCCAGTTCAGGTTGCCCAAGCCCTGGTCCATCTCGAAGAGCACGGCATCATGGGTGCCACCGGAAAAGGTGGTGCGGTAGGCACCGGCCGTGGTGGGGAAATCCGTGCTCTGGGTGCAGCTGGCCACCAGGATGTTGCCCGCCGGGGTGAGCTCCACTTCCCCGCGCATGTCATCGGCGTAGTTGAAGTGCAGGCCGGCGGCGTTGTTGATGCCGTCGTTGCTGCTGCCGCCCACGTAGGTGCTGGCCAGCAATTGGTCACCATCGGCGGCAAGCCGCGCGAGCACCATGTCCGTGCCTTGCGGATAGCTGGTGCCGATGCCTTGCGGAATGAAGGGGGTGCCGCCGCCGAAGGCCCCTTGGAAGGCCCCGGTGCCGGTGGGGAAATCGGGGGATCCCGTGGTGCCCAGCACGATCAGTTCGTCGGCGTCGTTCACGATCAGGCTGTGGGGCAGGTCGTCGCCGCTGCCGCCCAGGTAGGTGCTCCAGATCAGGAAGCTGCCGGTGGTGTCCCACTTGGTGAGGGCGATGTCGGTGCCCGCGTTCTGGTTGCCCGTGCCGCCGTTCCACGTTTCATCGAAGGCCCCCGTGGTGGTGGGGTAGCCTTGGCCGAAGGCGCTGCTGCCCGAGTAGAGGAAGCCCTTTCCGTCGAAGGTGGCGGAGTAGCCGAAGTTGTCCGCGGTGGAACCCGAATAGCTGCTGAAGGACAAGGCTGGGTCGATCACCAGCTCCAACCCCGGGTCGTATCGGCCCACCGCTAAGGAGACCCTGTTGTTCTTCAGGTGGTAGCGGCAGTCCACGCGCTGCTGAACACCGTTGACCAACTGGTAGGCCAGCGGCACTTCATCGATGAGGTCGCCCAGGCTGGTGGCCACCACCAGGCGGCCGTCCACCAGGCGCATGCCATGGGCGCCATCGTAGGTGAACAGCACCCGGGCGGGGTCGGCGCCCGGGGCCACCACCAGGTCGTACTTCAGCACTTCGCCGCCCTGGCGCCACCGCAGGTCGATCCCCGGATACAGGCCATGCTGCACCACGGCGGAAAAGGCATGGACGTTGGCCGCCCACTGCGCGGGATCGTTCCCGAGGAAATAGTTGCTGGTGCCGCGTTGTACGCCGAGGCCTTCGCTGCGCACCGGGCCGGTGGTCTCCATGAACCGCAGCCGCAGCACGTGGTGCCTGATGGTGCGCGACGCCGGCGGCCCGCCCGCGGCGCCATGGCCCGCATGCCCCTTGGCTATGGCCGGGGCATCGAACCGGTCGATGAGCAGCGAGCCGTTCTCGCACCAGAGCACCGCATCCCTGGTTTCCGCACGGAAGACCACCTGCGACGGCCACTGCCCACGGTTTTCGTTGAAGCGCAGCACGCTTTGGCCGTGTGCAGGAGCGGGGGCCAAGAGCAGGAGCAACGGTAAATGGAACGGAAGGCGCATCAGGGCTGTGACGCCCGAAAGTAAGCGCTTGGCGTCCATTGCGCGTGGGGCGGGAAGGGGCGTGCATGCGTGGTGCCGCGGAGTTGGGGCGGGTGCGGGGTCATGTTCCTCCGCCAACAGGACCCGCGGCCCCGGACTTCCGCTGCTTGCTCCAGCGCTCCATCGCATAGTATTGGTCCAGTTGATCCCGCAGGCGGAGGAAGCGGAACAAACCCACGGCCAGGAACAGCAGGCACAGCACCAGTGCGAGGTAGCCGGCATAGTGCAGGTTGCCAAAACCTTCCACCTGGACCAAGGCAACGCCGCCCACCAGCAGGTACAGCGACGAACGGATGTAGCTGAGCAAGGTGCGCTCGTTGGCCAGCCGCGTGCGTTCCATGGCCAAGTGGTCGCGCAGGATCAGCGGCTCGCGGTTCTTGAATGCCGGTTGGTGGAGCCGCAGCAGTCGTTGGAAGCGGTACAGGCGCGTATCCATCGGGGGAGCGTCAGGGCCTTGGGCAGGGGCGATGGCGTGAAGGTACAAGGCAACGGCCGGGTGTTGGTGGCGCGGGTGCCCGATCGGGCATGCACGCCCAAGCACGGGGAAATGGTAAACTTGCCTGCTCCACAAGCGGGGAATTCGCCCCGCACAGATCTCCACAGCCATGCACCGCAGCTCCAAACTGTTCCTGCTTCCGCTCCTGTTGATCGGCCTGCTGCCGTTCACCTCCCGCGCCCATGAAGGCATGTGGCTGCCCACGCTGCTCAAGGCCATCGAGGGCGATATGCGCACCGAGGGCCTGCAGATCACCGCCGAGGACATCTACAGCATCAACCGCAGTTCCCTCAAGGATGCCGTGGTGCTGTTCGGCGGCGGCTGCACCGCCGAGGTGGTCAGCACCCAGGGCCTGATCTTCACCAACCACCACTGCGGCCACAGCACCATCCAGCAGCACAGCACCTTGGAGCACAATTACCTGCGTGACGGCTTCGTGGCGGCCACCCTGGCGGATGAGCTGCCCAGCCCAGGCCTCACCGCCACCTTCATCGTGCGCATGGAGGATGTCACCGCTCGCATGCAACAGGCCTTCACGCCGGGCATGAGCGAGGCCGGGCGCGAGGCAGCGGCGCGCCAAATGGGCGATTCCATCAGCCAGGAGGCTTCTGCGGGCACCGGCATCCAGGCGGTGGTGCGGCCTTTCAACTACGGCAATAGCTGGTACCTCATCGTCAGCCGCACGTTCACTGACGTGCGGATGGTGTGTGCCCCGCCCGATGCCATCGGCAAGTTCGGCGGCGATGCCGACAACTGGATGTGGCCCCGGCACACCGGCGATTTCAGCGTGTTCCGCATCTATGCTTCCCCCGCGAACGAACCGGCCGGCTACGCGCCGGCGAACGTCCCCTACAGGCCGCAACACAGCCTGCCCATCGCGGTGGACGGCCCCCAGGCAGGCGACTTTGCCATGATCTTCGGCTTCCCCGGCCGCACCCAACGCTACCTCCCAAGTAGGGGCGTGGCCCAGGTACTGGACGTGATCGACCCGCTGCGCATAGCCATGCGCACGGCCAGCCTGCAGGTGATCGATGCGGCCATGCTGGACAGCGAAAGGACCAAGCTGCAGTACGCCAGCAAGCAGAGCCGCATCAGCAACGGCTGGAAGAAGTGGATCGGCGAGGTGCGCGGCCTCAAGGAGCTGGACGCCGTCGGCGTGAAGCGTGTGCAGGAAACGGAATTCAACAGGCGGGCCGCCGGCGTGCCGGCGTATGCACCCGTTCTCGGTGAACTGGACAGGCTCTACACGGCCATCACGCCCTATGCCACCGCCCGCGAGCTCTTCGTGGAGTTCGTCTTCACGGGTCCCGAGTTCCTGCGATTCGCCCAAGGCTACGACAAACTCATCCAACAGCATGCGGAACTCAAGCGCACCGGCAAGCTGGAGGCCGAGGTGAAGCGGTTGCGCTCCGCCGCCGAAGGCTATTTCAAGGACTATGTACCCGACGTAGACCGGAAGGTCCTCAACGCACAACTGCCCGTCTACCACAAGTACGCGCAACCGGGATTGGCACCGCCCATGCTTACCACGCTGGACAAGCGCCACGGCAGCTGGGAAGCCTATTCCGATGCCGTCTTCAACAAGAGCATCTTCACCGATCAGGCCCGGCTCTTCAAGGCCTTGGACCAGTTCTCGCCCAAAGTGGCCAAACGCATGGCCAAGGACCCGGCATACGTCCTGGTGCAGGCGTGCATCGCCAGCTATTCCGAGGATGTGCGGCCCCGCTACACCACGCTCAACGACAGCTTGGAGGCCGCCATGCGCACCTATTCCCGTGGGCTCATGGAGCTCTTCCCGGAGAAGACCTGGTGGCCCGATGCCAACAGCACCCTGCGCCTGAGCTACGGCCAAGTGGAAGGCACCGACCCGCGTGACGGCATCACCTACAAGCCCTTCACCACGCTGGACGGCGTCATGGAAAAGTACGACCCCTCCAACCCCGGGTTCTCCGTGCCGCAGAAGCTGATCGACCTGCACCAGGCCAAGGACTACGGCCGATATGGCGAGGATGGCACCCTGCCCGTATGCTTCCTTTCCTCCCTGCATACCACCGGTGGCAACAGCGGAAGCCCGGTGCTCAACGGAAAGGGCGAGCTCATCGGCATCAACTTCGATCGCACCTGGGAGAGCACCATGAGCGACATCCTCTTCGACCCCGCCAAGTGCCGCAACATTTCCATGGACGTACGCTACGTGCTCTTCATCCTGGACAAGTACTTCGGCGCCCAACGCCTGCTCGATGAGATGGTGCTGGTCGCGCGTGCGGATGTGCCCCACATGATCGAACTACCGGTGCACCGGTAGGGTGGGAGCCGTTGTCCGGGGGGATGGGATGCGCCTTGGTCGCTGTCCGCAGCCCCGCTCAATAGCTGCCGGTAGGACGGTTTTTGCCGAGAGGTGCCAAGGGTGGGCCAGGCCGCGCCGTGTACGCCCGCGGCCAACAACGCCGAACTTCGTACTACCAGCACCTCGGACCCATGTGGCAAGAAACCAACAACAAGCTCCACCGCACCTTCCGGTACAAGGACTTCAGCCAAGCTTTCGCCTTTATGGTGCGCGTGGCCCTGCTGGCCGAACGCAAAGGCCACCACCCCGACTGGCGGAACGTGTACAACACCGTTGAGATCACCCTCAGCACACACGATGCGGGCGACGTGGTCACCGACAAGGACCGCGAGCTGGCCCGGCTGATCGACGCCCTGGTGTAACGGTGAGCGGGCGTTCAGCCAGGGCCTGGCAACGCACCCGGACCGCGAACACGCCTCCCGGAAAACAACCAGCGGCCGCTCCGGTCAGAGGCGGCCGCTGGTTGTTCATACGTGCAACGCCTCACATGGACTTGCGCACGTCGGCCGTGATGTTCAGCACGGTCTGGGCGGGTTCGGTGTTGGCGGTGATCGTTACCGTCTTGTTCTGCAGGCCCTCCTGTTTTCCGGGCTTGTATTCGATCTTGATCTCGCCGCTCTCACCCGGCTTGATGGGATGCTTGGGGTAGTCCGGCACGGTGCAGCCGCACGAGCCCACCGCATTGGTGATCACCAGGGGTTCCTTGCCGGTGTTGGTGAACTTGAAGGCGTAGTGGTTCTGGCTGTCCTGCATGATCTTGCCGAAATCATGCGTGGCCGTGGCGAAGCCGACGGTGGTACTGGGGCCGGTGGGCACGGCGGCAGCTGCCGGCGGCGTCAGGGGGTCGAAGGTGCTCTTGGGTGCGGTGGTGACCGGAGCGGCGGCGGCCTGGTTGGGCAGGGGCGCAAAGGTGGCGGTTGCGGGCGGCTGTTCGCGCTGGCCCACGGCCATGAATACGGTTGCGGCGGCGATCACGGCCAACAGGGCGATCTGGATGTTCTCCTTCATTGTTCGGTGCTGGAATGGGCGCGAAAATAGAATGCCGGGGCAGGTGGATGAAACCCTGCGTTGCGCGTTCACAGTTCTTTGTATCTGCGTGCAGGTCGTTCCGCTGGGGTTCAGCGCTCGGCGAGCTTGGTGCGCTGCAGCTCGGGGTCTGTGATCACCTCCAGGGCCGTTTTGTAGCTGGGGTCCACCGGGTTGTCGGCATTGATCACCTGCCAGTAGGCCGAGGTGTTCCACAGGTCGCGTGCCACCAGGGCCCGCAGGCGCAGGTCCACCAAGGCTTTGGACCGGGCCATGTCGGCACTGTCCGGTTCGATCTTGGCCTCCTTGGCCTGCTTCATCAGCTCGGCGTCCAGGTCGGGCCCCACGGTGAAGCGCGCAAGGAACTCGTCCACGTTCCTGTATTGGCGCAGCAGTGCGGCGCGGTTGCGGTCCACGTAATTGAGCGCGGCCGTGTTGGTGATGCCCTTGCGCACCAGCTGGCCGAACCAGGCGGAACTGTACGTGGTGTCGATCGGCACGAAGAGGTCCGGCAGGATGCCGCCACCGCCGTAGACCACGCGCTTGTTGTTGGTGAAGTACTTCACCGTGTCCTGGTAGTGGATGCTGTCGGCATTGGTGAGCTCGCCTTCGCGCAGGCGGTCCATGCGCTCATGGCGGTAGGCCTCCAGGCCGTCGGCGTAGCTCTTCTGGATGCACCGGCCGCTGGGCGTATAGTAGCGCGATACGGTGAGGCGCACGGCCGATCCGTCAGGGAGCATCACCGGGCGCTGCACCAGGCCTTTGCCGAAGGAGCGGCGGCCCACCACCACGGCGCGGTCCCAGTCCTGCATGGCCCCGCTCACGATCTCGCTGGCCGAGGCGCTGCCTTCGTCGATCATCACCACCAGTCGGCCTTTCTCGAACTGGCCTCCGCGCGTGGCATAGGTGTCCTCGCGGGGCGTGGTGCGGCCATCGGTGTACACGATCAGTTTGCGGTCGTCCAGGAACTGGTCGGCCATTTCGATCGCCGAGCGCAAGTAGCCGCCGCCGTTGCCCTGCAGGTCCAGCACCAGGTCCTTCATGCCTTGTTTCTTCAGCTCTTCCAGCTTGTCGCTGAACTCCTTGGTGGTGGTGGCCCCGAAGCGGCTCACCTTGATGTAGCCCACGCCGGGCGCCGCCATGTACGCGGCTTCCACGCTGTTGATGGGGATCTTGTCACGCGTGATGGTGAAGTCCAGCACCCCGTCTTCGCCCTGGCGCAGCACCCCCACATGCACCTGCGTGCCCTTGGGCCCGCGCAACAGCTTGATCACGTCGGCGTTCTTCAGGCCCGTGCCCGCCACCACGCTGTCGTTCACCGTGATGATGCGGTCGCCCGCGCGGATGCCCACACGCTCGCTGGGGCCGC
>JAGPDT010000107.1 GCA_018057455.1 Flavobacteriales bacterium
CGCGTGTTAACCGCTCCTTCACTCCCACTTCTCCGGCCGCATCTGCGGAAAGAGCAGCACTTCCTGGATCGCCGGATTGTCCGTAAGCAGCATCACCAAACGGTCCATGCCGATGCCAATTCCACTTGTAGGTGGCATGCCATACTCAAGCGCACGAAGGAAATCGCGATCAATGAACATGGCCTCGTCGTCGCCGCGCTCCATCAGTTTCAGTTGCGCCTCAAAACGCTCGCGCTGGTCGATGGGGTCGTTGAGCTCGCTGTACGCATTGCCCACCTCGAAGCCGGCCACGTACAGCTCGAAGCGCTCGGTGAGGCGGTCGTCGTCGCGGTGCTTCTTGCAGAGCGGGCTCATCTCCAGCGGGAAGTCCATCACGAAGGTGGGCTGGATGAGTTCCGGCTGCACCAGTTCGCTGAAGAGTTCGTCGATCAGCTTGCCCTTGCCCATGCTGGCGGTAACCTCGATGCCGTGCTTTTTGCACAGCTCGCCGATGGCACGTTCGTCCGCGTTGAGCACGTCCACGCCGGTCTTTTCCTGGATGGCCCCGCACATGGTGATGCGCTTGAAGGGCTGGCCGAAGTCGATCTCCTTGCCTTGGAAGGTGGCGGTGGCGGAACCATTCGCTGCTGTGGCCACGGTACGGAACACGCCTTCGATGTAGTCCATCATCCAGCGGTAATCCTTGTACGCCACATAGAGTTCCATCACGGTGAACTCCGGGTTGTGCGTGCGGTCCATGCCCTCGTTGCGGAAGTTGCGGCTGAACTCGAACACGCCGTCGAAGCCGCCCACGATGAGGCGCTTGAGGTAGAGCTCGTTGGCGATGCGCAGGTAGAATTCGGTGTCCAGCGCGTTGTGGTGCGTAACGAACGGACGCGCGGCGGCACCACCGGGAATGGGCTGCATCACCGGGGTGTCCACTTCGATGTAGCCTGCTTGCTGGAAGCACTCGCGCATGGCGTTGAAGATGCGCGTGCGCTTGAGGAAGGTCTCCTTCACCTGGGGGTTCACGATGAGGTCCACGTAGCGCATGCGGTAGCGCAGCTCGGGGTCGCCGAAGGCATCATGCACGTTGCCGTCCTCGTCGGTCTTGGGCGAGGGTAGGGGCCGCAGTGATTTGGCCAGGAAGGTGAGCTCCTTCACATGCACGGTGATCTCGCCGGTGCGGGTGCGGAACACAAAACCCTTCACGCCGATGAAGTCGCCGAGGTTGAGCAGTTTCTTGAAGAACTCGTTGTACATCGCCTTGTCCTCCCCGGGGGCGATGTCGTCGCGCATGATGTAGATCTGCTGGTCGCCCTGTGCATCGCGCAGCACGGCGAAGGCGGCCTTGCCCATTACGCGGATGCTCATCACGCGGCCGGCGATGGCGACCTCCTTGGGGGCGTCCTCATCGCGGAATTCCGACTGGATGGCCTTGCTGTAGGCCGATACGGGAAATTCGGCGGCGGGGAATGGCTCGATGCCCATGTCGCGCAGTTTGCGCAGGGCTTCGCGGCGGATGAGCTCCTGCTCGCTCAAGGTCTCGGTCATCTTTTTCGGGAATGGCCGCGAAGATACCGGCGGGCGGTGGACGGGATGATGAGCACGCGCGTGGGACAGGTACCCTACCGTGCTTGCCACCTTCATGCGGCAGGCGGGCAGAATACCCCCATCGGCTGTCCGCCCCGGTACACGCAGGCCACTGCAGGGGTTCAGACTTTTTCCTTGCGCCATCGGACAGTTCGATGAAACCCGTAGCGCTGTTCTGTTGCTTGCGACCAGCTTTCCTTGATGCGCACGGCCTGCCTGAGCAGGCGCACCTGGTCACGATTGGCCTCCGCGCCAAGGTCCCGCGGTTCATGCACAAGGCGGCGTGCACCCCGGAACGGATACTCCAGATGCAGCTCGTCCATCAGGCGCATGATCCGCAGGTCTTCCTCCTGCATCAACGAGGGTTTTTGGTAGAACCCGCTGCGGTGGATCTCCAGCACCTCGCACTGCTGCACAATGCTCAACTCCCGGGTACCCGGCTCCACCAAGGCCCTTCGCTGCTCCAAGGTCATCACAGCAGTTTTTTCGAGCCAGTTCACCGGCACTGTCAGCTCACCGATCTGACTTCGGCGTGAGCTCTGTCGAACGCTGGTGCAGTTCGTCTTTCTCCTGTTCATGCGCCTTGGCATGAACCGCGGGACCTTGGCCGAAGACCTGCGCAGCCCCGCCAAGGAACCGCTTTTTCCATATGGGGTTCAGCTGGAACCGGTGGCCCAACTCACGCAATGTGTCGTGCTCCTTAAGCGCTTCCAGCACCACCTTGGTCTTGCACGCGGGGTATGCTTGCGGTAGCTCCTCTTCGTCCTCCTGGGTTGGCAAGGTTCCGACCTTCGCCTGTCCTGATTTCCCCGACCACCTCAGGCTCAAGGGACCACCACTTGGCGTTTTCCGTTGCCGCGGATCCGCAGCCCGCCCACCCGATCGGCCGGGCGGCCCAACACGTCGTACACCGGCTCCTGCCTGCCGGCCGGTTTGCCTGAAAGCTCGATGGTGCCCGTGGCGATGTCCCCGTTGCCGGGCGATGCCACCACGCGGACTTCGTCCAGCACCCACCACCCGGCTTCGCTGCCAAAGGCCTGGAGCGCCAGTTGGAAGCCGGCCGCGGTTGCGCCTTCGGGCATGTCCATGGTGCCCAGGTCCGCCAATTTCAGGGTGGTGTACTCCCCACTGACGGGGCCTTCGTAGATCAGCACTGCTTCTGTGGAGAGGTTGAGCTTCAGTGAGACGCGGAGCCAAGCAGGGCCCTGTTCAGCCGAGCGGTGCCGGAGGATGATCGAATCCAGGGTCATGGGACCCGTGGCCATGCCGCTGAGCAAGACTTTCCTCAGGGCTTCCGGTCCGGTGGACCAGCCTTCGCTGAACACGGCGTTGTCCCCGGTGGTGGTGGGCTCCGGACAGGTGCTTATGCCCACCCAGGCCGCATTGGTGCCGTAGAACTCGGGCAGGACGTCCAAGGGCTGGTTGCAGGCGCTGCACCCGGTGTTGCAGTTGAGCATATCGCCACAGACCGTACTGGCCCAGTTCCAAGTCAACGTGCGCTGCTGCGCGGTGGCGGTGCCGAAGGAGAGGAGTGCGAAGGCCAAGATGGCGGTGGTCAAACGGAGCGTTCCCATGGGCAGTTGGCCATTTCGGTACCTTCCTACGCCTTTGGCGCGGTACTGTTACGCCACAGACCAAGCCCGGCGCGGCGATGTGGCGGAAATGGCGCGCGAAATTCGGGTCTGCGGCGGACTGTTGCCCCCCTCCTTTCCGCCAATCGGGGAATCCTGTTCACGCGAGTATGCGCCCGTCATCCATCTCAACGATCCGGTCGGTTCGCTTGGCGAAATCGGGGTCGTGGGTAACGATGAGCAGGCTGCGCTTGTGCTCGTCGGCGATGCGGCGGAAGATGTCGAAGACGATGTCGCTGTTCTGGTTGTCCAGGTTGCCGGTGGGCTCATCGCCCATGATGATCACCGGGTCGTTGATCAGCGCCCGCGCGATGGCCACGCGCTGTTTCTGGCCGCCGCTCACTTGGTTGGCTTTCTTCAGGGCTTGGTCGGCGATGCCGAGGTCCTTCAGCAATTCCATGGCGCGGTGCTCCACTTCTTCGCTGGTCTTCGCGGCAAGCTTCAACCCGGGCAGCATCACATTATGGAGCACGCTGAATTCCGGCAGCAGGTAGTGGAACTGGAACACGAAGCCGATCTTTTCACTGCGGATGCGCGCCAGTCGGGCACGGTCGGCGTTGCGCGTGGCTTCGCCATCGATGTGCAGCTCACCTTCATAGTCCGTGTCCATGGTGCTGAGGATGTACAGCAGGGTGCTCTTGCCGCAACCGCTCTTGCCGGTGATGCTCACGAATTCGCCGCGGTCCACGCGCATGCTCACGTCCTTCAGCACATGCAGGTCCACCGGGTCGTGGAAGTGCTTGTTGATGTTGCGGACTTCGAGGGCGGGGTGCATCTTGAAATGGGAAATAGGAAAAGTGAAAGATGAAAGGAATGTGTTGTTTTTCAGTTTTCAGCTTTCATCTTTTCATCTTTCATCTTTCAGCTTTCAGATTTCTACTTTCCCCGAATGATCTCCACCGGATCCACGTGCGCGGCTTTGCGCGCGGGGAAGAAGCCGGCGACCCAGGTGGTGGCCAGGGCAAAGCTCACCGCGATCAGGTAGTACTTCACGTTGTAGTCCACCGGGAACGTGGTTACCGTTGGGAGTGCGGCGGTGTTGAAGGGGATGATGTCGATGATGTGTTGCAGCGTAACGCCGAGGATCAATCCGCCTGCCGCGCCCACCACGCCGATGATCATGCTCAACAGCAGGAAGATGCGCCGCACGTCGCTGCCGTCGAAGCCGGTGGCCTTGAGGATGGCGATGGTGTCCAGCTTCTCGTAGATGATCATGTTGAGGATGTTGTAGATGCCGAATCCGGCCACGATCAGCAGCACCACGCCCACCGCGTAGCTGATCATGTTGCGTACGTCGCTGCCGGTCTCGAACTGGGCGTTGGCGGTCTGGATGTCGGTGGCCTGCACCTTGAAGCGTGCGGCGAGCTCCCGGGCCATGGCAGGGGCGGCGTTGAGGTCGTGGAGTTTCACGTTGATGTCGGTGTAGTAGCTGGGCGGGCGCTGCAGCAGCTTCTGTACGGTCTTGATGTTGGCGTAGCTCTGCACCTTGTCGTACTCGGCGATGCCGCTTTGAAAGAAACCGGCCACGCGGAGCATGGTGCGTTCACCATCGGCGGTGGTCACCTGTACCAGGTCGCCGATGCGGGCGGCTATCAGGTCGGCCAGGCCCTTGCCCAGCACGATGGTGTTGTTGCCCGTGGCAATGTCGTACGGGTCGCCAGCCACCAGATAGTCCTGAAACATGTAGTACTGCACCTCCTTCATCACGTCCACGCCGAATACCTGGCCGGTGAGGTCGGTGGTGCCCGCGTTGAACAGTACTTGGGCAACCAAGCGTGGCGTGACGGAAAGCACTCGCGGGTCTTTCTCCAGCGTGGACATGATGGCTTCGGCATTCCGCAGGCGCGGCAACTCATCCTTGGGTTTTGCGGAGCGGATGAAGTTGTATGCGGCCGTGTCGCCGCGTCCCGCTTCGGCAAGGTCCACGGGCTGTTGCGGCGAAATGTGCAATTCGTTGAAGAGGCGGATGTGCGGGGTGCGGTTCAGGACCAGGCCGTCCAGCAGTTGGTTGAGGCCGTTCATGAAACCGAGCAGCGCCACGAACATGGCGATGCTGAACGTCACGCCACCGGCGGCCACGATGCTTTGGCGCAGCTTGGCGCGCAGCAGGGTGAGGGCGATGGTGACCAGCAGGCGCATGGATGCGCGTCAAGGCTTGTAGATTGTGGTGTTGGCGTCGATGCCGCTGAGCACTTCAACTTTCTCCATGTCGCGAGCGCCGAGCCTTACCGGCGATTTTTCGTTCTCTCCGGTGAGCACCGAACTGCCGTCCACGATGTACGATGCCGGCACCAGCAACGCGTTCCGCTTGGTGCGCAGCACGATGCTGGCTTCCACGGTGAGGTTGGGATAGAGCACGGGCGGCCGGTGTACAAAACGGGCATCCACTTGGAAGGTGCGCGAGCGTTCGTTCATCAGCGGGATGATGCGGGTGACCTGTGCCTCGAAGGCCGTGTCGGCGTAGCTGTCCAGCGTAACGAAGACTTTTTGCCCGGGCTTGATCAGGCGGATGTCGAACTCGTCCACTTCCAGTTCCAGGTACAGCTCGTGCGCGCTGCCCACCACGGCCACGGCGCGTTGGGGGGTGGCCAGTTCACCGGGGTCGATCATCAGGTCGTACACGATGCCGTCGATCAGGCTCTTGGGCTGGTGGTCGGCATCGCTGGCACCGGTGCTGGCGGCGGTGTTGCGGGCCACTTCCAGCTGGGTGCGCAGTTGGGCGCGGTTCTCGGCCAAGGCTTTCCCGGCCATTTGGTAAGCAGCGCGGCTGGTGGTGAAGGCGAGCTTCCGCTGGTCCAGTTCAACCTGGCTGCCGATGCCTTTTGCCCATAGCGCTTGTTGGCGTTGGAAGTTGGTGCTGTCCAGCGCGAGCTTATCGCGGGCCTGGTCCACGGCGGCGCGCAGGCGGGTGAGCACGGGGCCGTCTTCGCTGGCGTTGCGCTGCAGCAGTTGCAGTTGTGCGTCGGCACTGCCACGGGCGAAGCTGCTGGTGCGGTCATCAATGCGCATCAGCGGCTGGCCGGCCTTCACGATGTCACCTTCCTTCACCAGCAGGGCCAGCACATTGCCGCTCACGGTGGGGTACACCTGGTACTGCCCCTCGGCCTTCACCATGCCGCTGGCATACACGCTTTCGGTGATGGGCCCGGTGGTGGGGGTGATGCCTTCCTTGTCGGAACCGCATCCGGTGCAGAGGGCCGCCAATGCCACAGCGGCCCATGCGTAAGCTTTCATGGGGGCAAAGGTCGGTTGCAACATCGCACGGCGAAGGTGGAACGAACGGGTGGATACTTGAAGATCCGGACTTTGGTGCCGGATCTTCAAGTATAAAGGCAACGCAACCTCAGGATCTCCTTTTCACCTTTGCGA
>JAGPDT010000052.1 GCA_018057455.1 Flavobacteriales bacterium
GAACATCACCATCGCCCCGGACACGGCGGCCCACCTGCTGATCGAGGTGGACGGCAACCATGGCGATGTGCTGCTGCGCGAGTGCGAGACCATCCTGGGGGTGATGGAACAGTTCGATTGCCAGGAAGTGCTCTTTGCGGAAACATCGGCGGAGAAGGACGCGCTGTGGATGATGCGCCGCCGCGTGGGCGAAGCGGTGAAGAGCAACAGCATCTACAAGGAGGAGGATACCGTGGTGCCCCGCCATGAACTGCCGGAATTGCTGGAAAAGGTGAAGGAGGTGGGCGCGCGCTACGGCTTCAAGAGCGTGTGCTACGGCCATGCCGGCGACGGCAACCTGCACGTGAACATCATCAAGGGCGGGATGCCGGACAGCGCGTGGAAGAACGACCTGCCCAAGGCGATCCGCGAGATCTTCGAATTCACGGTTTCACTGGGCGGCACGCTCAGCGGCGAGCACGGCATCGGCCTGGTGCAGAGGCCATACATGGACATCGCCTTCAACAAGGCCCAGCTGGAGGTGATGCGCGGCATCAAGCGGGTGTTCGACCCCCAGGGCATCATGAACCCAGGGAAAGTGCTGCCTTAAGGCCGGCCTTTGTCCACGGTCTTCAAAAGCACGCCGGCGGGACCCCACCACCGCCATGTGCCCACCTCTTTGCCGGCCTGGTAGTGGCCTTGGCGCTGGGGCTTTCCATTGCCATAGAACCAGGTCCAACGCCCGGTGCGCTCCCCGTGATGGAACTGGCCGGCCGTAATGGCCACGGAGGTGCTGTCCACCTTGTACCATTCCGTATAAACGCCTTCCGGCCTTCCGTGGGCGTATTGGGTGATCTGCCGGGGTGATCCATCGGCGAAGAAGCGGTACAGCGTGCCGTGGGGCTTGCCGTCCGCAAAGCGCTCCGCTCTGAGCAGTTGGCCGTTGCTTGCCCAATAGGCCTGCAGGCCATGCTTGCGCCCCCTATTGAAGGTGACGATGGCGGTAGTGTCGCCGTTGGTATCCATCGTGGCCCAAGCACCATGGCGGCTGTCGTGCACGTAGCGGCCCTCGGTGCTCAATGTGCCATCCACGGAAAAGAACCTTACGGCCCCGTGCTTGGCGCCGTCCACACGGGCCACTTCGGCACGTACGCGCCCATGGCGGTCCTTCACCACTTGGGTAAGCGGTGGTGAACTGCAGGCGGCAAGCAGGAGAACAATGCACCACAGGGCCTTCATGCGGGGACCGAATTTAGGCAGGATGCAGGGCGGCCGCCACCGGCCCGGACCCGGTGTTCAGCGGACCACGGTCACGTACCCGGTCACGTCGTGCGGGTCGCCGGTGATGGCCTCATGCAACTCGGCCCGGTACGCATACACGCCCAAAGGAACGGGCTTGCCGCCGGTGGTGCCGTCCCAATCCTCGAAGGGGTCGGTGGTGGTGAACACTTCGCGCCCCCAGCGGTCGAAAACGCGCAGGGAGTAGTTGTCCACGTTGACCACGTTGTTGAAGGGGCGCCAGGAGTCGTTGATGCCGTCGCTGTTGGGGGTGAAGGCATTGGCGCCGAAGTACACGTAGTCCTGCGGGGCGAGGTGCGCAATGATGGTGTCCGGCTGGAAGATGGTGACCGGAATGGTGCGCAGGGTGGTGTCGTTCTGGTTGGGTGTGTTGTACTTGAATTCCCAGTACCGGAAGTCAAAGTACATGGCCGGGAATACGGTAAGGGTATCGATGGATTCCGGGATGCGCTCCACGGTGGCGGGGAAGGAGGCGTACAGGTCGTGGTTGTAGCGGATGGAGGCCGAGTTGGGCGGGTTGGTGAGCAGTACCACGGGGTATTTGACGGGCGGGGCGAAGTGCGCGATCACCGTGTCCGTGCCGGTGAAGTCCATGGTCACGGTGGAGTCGGTGGCATTGGGCGTAGGTGAGGTGTGGACGGTCTCCCAGTGGTCGAACTGCCAGCCCGGGGCGGCCAGGGCCTGCAGGGTGGTGGCGATGCCGCCGTAGTACAGGCCGCCGAAGGGATAGGCCGGGGGCACCATGGAATTGATCTTGATGTTGCCGCTGAGCGGCGGTTCCACCTTGAAGACCACGCTGTCCGGCAGGTCCAGGTCGTAGCAGTCCACCATGCCCTGCTGGATGGCCGTGCAGCGCGCCTCGATGAAGTCGCGCATGGCCTGCACATTGGCCTCCCACTCGGCCACCGTGCCGCCCCAACGGGCGATCTGCGCCGGCATCTCCGGGGTGATCAGGTTGATCAGGCTGTCCAGGTAGGGCAGCATCACCCCGCAGCTGAACAGGGTGTTGCCCAGGTCGATGTACCGGTTCACGTAATAGTCGTGCACCAAGGGGTTTTCGTCCATCAGTTTCTGCAGGATGGGCACGTGGCCCTGGCCGCCGGGGTCGGGCAGGGCTTCGGCGTTGCAGGGGTCGGCGTTGGGCGTGTCGTCCGGTACGTTGGTGTAGTTGATGTAGTGCCCGAAGGTGGCGTCGTTGTCCCACAGCACATAACCCCATTTCTGGTGGGTGCCGGCGGGGTTGGATCCGCGCCACCAGGCCGTGTTCCAGTTCAGCCAGTCGGTGCACACGGTGTAACTGTTCAGCACCACGTAGTCGATGAGGCTTTTCCAGTCGAACTGGCCGTCCACGTAAGCAAAGGCGGACGCATCGCCCATGTTGTTGGCCAGGATGTAGGCCCGCAGCGCGTCCCAGTCCGCTTGGGCCTGGGGCCCGCCGTACTCGCTCCAAGTGCCGCCCCATGTCTTCAGGTATTGCAGGTCGAATTCGTCCTGGTCGTAGTACTCCTTGGTGTAGTCGTTGTCGTCGGCTTTCTCGCGGATCTCATACACCCCCCAGTATTGGCCGTTCACGTACAACACGCAGGGCTCATAAGTGCGTTCGTCCAGGTCCAACCCACCGGCCAGGGCCAGGCTGTGCACGTAGGCGTCACGGATGTGGGCGCCGCCGGTCTCAAAGGGGTAGTTGTCGTTGGCGGCGGCCTTGATGATCAAGCGCTGGAACTTGTTGCGGCCCGAGGCATGGAACATGGGCCAGTGGATGCCGTCGTTGTAGCCGGTCTGGTCGCGGGTGATGTAGTCGAAGCCGCGCTGGGCGTAAGCCCAGGAGTCGTTGCCGTGCTCGTTAAATTCGCCGGTGGCCTCGTCGCGCAGCTGTTGGTCCGGTCCGAAGTATTCAAAGGAGCCCAAGGGCGAGAGGCCGCCGTTGCCGTTCAGCAGGTCGTCCACCTCGTTGCCGGCGATGCTCAGCACGGCCATGCTGTGGGGGGCGTTGATGAAGTAGGTGTTGGTCTCCATGAAGCTCGGCGGCACCCCCGGGGTGGCGCTGAAGCAGGCGGCGCGCACCACGGTGGTGGCGCTGACCGCCACCGGTCCGTTGTAGGCCGTGGAAGCGGCCGTGGGTTCGCTGCCGTCCAGGGTGTAGCGGATGGTGCTGCCGTCCGTGGTGGTCATGGACACGTTGGTGGTGGCCGTGTACAAGCCTGCCGCAGGGGAGAGCTGGGGCCGTGCGGCGTATTCCGGTGAAGCCCCGGCATTGGCCGCGTTGGGCGTGGGGGTGAGGAAGAGCGACCAGGTTGTGGCACCATCGGTGGTGCGGCCCCGGCTGTTGTCCTGTTTGGTGGGCGGGTCCAGCAGCACGTCATCCACAAGGTTCACCCCGGGGTCGGAGAGCACCACGTGGTCGTCGTCGCTCTGGTTGAGCTTGAAGTTGGTGTGAAGCTCGCCGGGGGTAAGGCTGTTGCGCTTGCTGCAGTATACCATCAAGCGGCCGTTGGCGGCGATGGATACGCCTACGGGGAAGGGCCACTTGGCCGGGTTGTTCACCTTGTTGCTCAGGTACCAGCCGCTGAGGTCCACCGGTGCCGCCGTGGTGTTGTACAATTCCACCCAGTCCTCCCGCTCCCCGTAGCTGTCCGCCATGCCGTTGAGGTTGGAAGCACTGACCTCGTTGATGACCACCTGGGCCGTGGCGGGTACCACAGCCATGGCGGCAAACAGTACTGTGATCTTGATCATGGGGTCCTTTGGTCCGGAAATGTATGCACGGCGGCGCATGCACGCAGGCGCCCGAACTACATGACGGCCGCTGCCCTCCTTCCGGTGCCTGCCCCACCCAACCCTATGCCCCCTGCCCACGTTATCCTTTTACAGGCCTTTTCCTGATCATGGACAAACCAGCGCCCGATCTCCCCAACCCTACACGGATGCATTACATTGTGCATCCAACCCCCCCAATACAATGAAAAGATCAACATATACATCTCTCTCTCTCTCTCTCTCTCTCTCTCTACTGCGGCGTGGCTTGTAACCGCTGCTTCGGCCATGGCCCAGCCGTACTACATACCACCTGACCCATGGGGCGACGGCGATAACGCGAACTACAGCGTGTGGCCCAACGCCGATCAGGTGGTGGACAACCAACGCACCGGCCGCCTGGTGCCCATCCGCTGAACCATGGCACGCTGCTGCAAACGCTACCTGCTGGCCATGGCATTGGCCTGCACCTTGCTGGCACCCGCCTCTTCCCAGTACTGGGAGGAGGCGGGGCTGCCCGCCTATACGCCCGCCCCTTCGCTGGTATACACCGATACCTTGCATGATTGGCTCCTGGCCGCGGGGCAGACTCCGATCTTTGTCGATCCCAACTATGGTAGTTGTCTTGGCCTTTTCCGCTACAACGGCCTGGATTGGGATACCCTGGGCCTGTTTGGCAACAAGGTCAACACAGCGGTGGTGTACAACGATACGCTGATCGTGGGTGGCGGATTTGAGTACATGCAGGATACGGCCATCGCGCACATCGCCTATTACGCGGAAGGAGGCTGGCACCCCTACGGCACCTTCGGGGACCAATGGGGTTCGGGCACTATCACCCGTCTGCGGGTGATCGATGGGGTGCTCTATGCGGTGGGCATCTTCCAAAACGCCGACGGCCAGTTGAGCAACGGCCTGGCCAAGCGGGTGGGCGGCCATTGGGAACCCATGCCGGGCTGGCCGACGATCGACTTTACAGGGGATCCCTGGTTGCAGGACATCATTCGGTTCCAAGGCAAATTGGTAGTAGGCGGTGGATTTAGCATAGTCGGCACCAACACGAGGGATATGCTTCAGTTTGACGGCACGTCCTGGGAGGCGGTTTGCAACGGATGCCTGCAAGGAGGGCTGGACGCGGTTGGGGGACTTGCGGAGTACCAAGGTGAACTCTATGTGGGCGGTATCTTCTACTACGCCAGTGGCAATGCCGGCCAAGGAATCATGCGCTGGGACGGCGAGGATTGGAATTCCGTGGGGCCGGTGGGCGATGGGATCCAGTTGAACGACAACTCGGATGCCTATTCGCCCGACCTAAGCTGGATGAAGGTGCGTGATGGACTCTTGTACATCGGCGGTTCATTCCGCTCCGTGGGCCATGTGCCCACCCCGGCAGGGATCTGCACGTGGGACGGCGCGGAGTTCTGCGTGTTGGAAGGGGAACCGTTCTCCATCTACTACGCCCCGTTCGATTTCTACCACGACACGCTGTACGGGGGCACCAGTGAAGGGCTGGACGACCCGGCCATGCGGGGCGTGATCCGCTACCTGGGCGAGTTGTGCGCCAACACCACGGGCGTGGAGGAGGAAACCGCTACGGCTCCGGGCCTGCAAGTCACCTGGTCCAGCCCCGGGGAACTCACCCTGCTGGGCCTTACGGACGGCCCGCATGTACTGAAGGTGTACGATGCCCAAGGGCGCCTGGTGCTGGAGCAAGCGGTGCGTAGCAGCGCTGGCCGCAGCGAAGCCGTGCCGCTGCGTGACATGGGCACGGCGCTGTATGTGGTGGTGGTGGACAATGAACGCACCGGCCGCCTGATGCCCATCCGCTGAGCCCGCCGTGGTAGCAATGGACAAGAGCCACTCATGAGGTAAAAAAGAAAGCGCCCGGAAAAATCCGGGCGCTTTCTGCTTCACAGGATGTCGATCGCTACTTCGGCGCCGCCGCAGGTGCCTTGTACCCGCTGCCGATGTGCGCATCCAGGAATTTGTCCATGGCGTTGTAGAAGTCCAGGCGGTTCTCCTCGTTGTGGAAGCCATGGCCCTCGTTGTCCTTCACCATGTACTGCACCTCCACGCCGCGGGCCTTGAGGGCGGCCACCATCTGGTCGCTCTCATCCTTGTTCACCCGCGGATCGTGCGCACCTTGGGCGATGAAGAGGGGGCAGACGATCTTGTCCGCATGGAACACCGGTGAGGCCTCACGCATCAGCAGGCTGTCCTGCTTGGGATCGCCCACCATTTCATACATCATCTTCTTGAACGGCTCCCAATACGGGGGCACGGTGTTCATGAAGGTGAAGAGGTTGCTCACGCCCACGTAATCCACCGCGCAGGCATAGAGTTCCGGGGTGAAGGTGATGCCGGCCAGGGTGGCATAGCCGCCGTAGCTGCCGCCGTAGATGGCAACGCGCTTGGGGTCGGCGATGCCCTGGTCAACGAGCCATTTCACGCCGTCGCTGATGTCATTCTGCATGGTCTTGCCCCACTGCTTGAAGCTGGCTTCCCAGAATTTGCGGCCGTAGCCGGTGCTGCCGCGGAAGTTCATCTGCAGCACGGCATAGCCGCGGTTGGCCAGCAGTTGCGCCTCCTGGTTGTAGCCCCAACCATCGCGCGCCCACGGGCCGCCGTGCGGGTTGATCACCACGGGCAGGCCCTTGGCTTCGCGGCCCTTGGGCAGGGTGAGGTAGCCGTGGATGGTGAGGCCGTCGCGGCTTTGGTAGCTGATGGGCTTCATCTCCGCCAGGTCTTCTTCTTTCAAGTCCGGGTACAGGGTGGCCATTTCCCGGGTCTTGTCCATGGTGGCATCATAGAACCAGTACTTGCCTGGCATGCGGTCGTTGCCGGCCCACACCATGAACTTGTCCTCGTTGTCGTTGTTGCCGTAAACCCAATATTCATAGCCGTTCATCTGGGCGCCCAGTTTCTCGTACATGGCCTGGGTTTCGGGGTCCAGGAATTTGCGCTCGCTTTTCTCGCCGGTCCAGGTCACCATGGTGAGCACGTTGCGCTTGCGGCTGTAGCTCAAGCCGTCCACGTCGTAGTCGGGGTCGGCGTAGATCTCTTTGATCTCTTTCTTGCCGGCGATGTCCCATTCCACGATCGCGGTCTTATCGCGGCCGTTGAGGTTGCTGCTCACGTAGAGGTTCTTGTTGTCGAAGGTGAAGAACAACGGCTGGAAGCTGTCCTTGAAGCCTGTGCGCAGGTACTCCTTGAACGGCTCTTTCCCCGTGGCCCGGTAGTACATCACCTGGTCAGTGCCATCGGTCTTGGTGGCGATGCGGATGGTGCCGGTGTGGTCGGTGATCCAGTTCTCGAAGTTCTCCACGTTGGCATACAGCGCCTTGGTCTCACCCGTGACGATGTTCACCAGGTAGGGGTCGAACACCTGCGGGTTGCGCTTGTTCATTTGGATGATCACGCTCTGCTCCATCCCCGGGATGTTGTGCAGGTCGTCCATCACCCCGGCACGCACGTCTTTTTCGGGGGTGAGCGCCTTTACGTCCTTGCCGTCCTTGCTGGCGCTGAAGACGATCATGTTCTCGTCGCCGTTGATGTCGCGGGCGTAGAGCAGGCGGTCGCCTTTCCAGAAGTAGCCGCCCACGTCGCGGATGGTGTCGTGCGTCACCTGCACGGCCTCACCGCCGGCCACGGCCTGCACGAAAATGTTCATGCGGTTGTTCCAAGGTGCGCGGTAGCTGAAGTAGTTGCCGTCCGGACTGATGCGGAACCCGGCTTTTTCCGGGTTTTTGAAGAATTCCTCTACCGGGATGGTGGGCGGGGGCACCAGCGGGGCAGCTGCCGTATCCGGTTGTTTGTCGGCCGAAGAGCATCCGCCGAGTACGGCGGCCCCTACGGCCAGGGCAAGGGTAAAGCCAGTGGTTTTCATGGAACGAAACTAGCGGCACACTTGGGCTCTTGGTGCGTAGGCCGTGCAATTTTCCATGAAAGGAAAGATCCCGGGCATGAACGGTGCCGAGGTGCATGCCAGGCCCTTGGTCACCTACGTGTAAAGCGGCGCAGGTATACTTTTTTGTCGGCTTCCACGGAATCCACCTGCTGATACTGCGCACGGAGGGTGTTCAGGACCTGGCCCTGGGGATCGGTCAGTGCGGCCCAGGCATCGATGTGCACCACGGTTTGCACCGAACTGTCCAGCGGGATGGCCAATTCGCTCTGCACCGGCAGGATGCCTTGTTCGCGCATGGTCATTTCCAATGGGGCCGCACTGCGGAACAAGTACGGGTCCTTGCCCCAAGCAAAGGTGAGGTTGTACCAAGGCGGCTGGATGATGATGAGGGTGGCACCTTCGCGCCATGCATGGGCTTGTGCCACCACGCGGGACGGGTGCAAGCCGCTGGCCTTCCACGGGGTGAAGGTGAGGGCCATGGCGGCCACGCAGGCGGCCGACAGGGCGGTACGTAGGTGCCTGCTCCCCGGAACGGCTTGTACCGCCACGGCCACCAGCAGGTGGAATCCGGGAGCGGCGAACAGGAGATAACGGTCCAGGTAGATGGGAAAGAGGAAGGAGACCAGGAACATGCCCACCAGTGGCAGCAAGGTCCATTGCAGGGGCATGGCCATGGCGGAACTGCGGATGCGCCGCCGCCGGAACACCAGCACTGCGGTGATCAGGGCGATGAAGAGCACGGCCACCACCGGGGCGTTGGACCAGCGCATGAGCATGTTGTAGGGTTCTTCCCAGCCCGGTGCATCAAGCCAGGTGCCTTGGCCCAGGCTTGCCCCGGCACGTGCGTAGAGAATGCCCAACAAGGGCAGGCTGCAGAGCAGGGTGAGCACCACGGCCGCCAACAGCTTGATGCGGACCGTGCGGAGCAGCGGCACGGTGAACACCAGCACTACTTCCAAGCCCACCATGAGCCAGCCGAAGTAGTGGGCCCAGGTGGCCAACACATTGGCCGCCACCAACCACACCAAGGAGGCCGGGCGCTGGGCCGGATGCCGGTGTTGGTCGTCGGCAAGGCGCACCAACTGCCACACGGCCCAGGTGCAGGCCAGCACCAGCAGGGAGTAGGCCCGTACTTCATGGGCGAAGGCGTAGCCATGCTGGCTGAAGGTGAAGAGCAAGGCCGCGGTAAGGCCGGTAGTCCGGCCACCCAGGCGCCAACCGAGCCGGAACAGGGGCCACACGGTGAATGCGCTGAACACGGCGGAAGGCACACGCAACCAGGCCGGTTCCAAGGGCACGAGCTTCATCCAGCCGTGCATGAGCAGGAAGTACAGCGGCGGGTTGTTCTCCGTGCGCAGCATGCCGAAGAGTCCGCTCCATGGACGTAGAGACCAGTACACGGTGAACGGCTCATCACCGGCCAGCTCGTTCACACCGGTCCACGCCAGCTTCAGGGCCAGGTTCACCAGTACCAAGGCGGCCACCAGCCACCCCGTTGAATTGCGGGTGCCCTGGTTCAAAGCCGCAGGTACATCAGTTGGTGGGGGCCAATGCCGGGGATCTCGAACAGGGCACCGGTGGACAGGAATCCTTGGCGGCGATAGAAGGGTACGGCGCGTTGGCGGGCGTAGCACCAGATCAGGCCGACCTGTGCGGCCCGCGCATGGGCAATGCCGAAGCGCAGCAGCTGCGCACCGTGGCCATGGCCTTGATGCAGCGGTGCGGTGGCCATGCCCCGCAGGCGGTATTGGGCTGCGCCTTCAAGCTGCTGCTGCTGTTCCGGCACAAAGGAGGCCACGGAGACCAATTCGGGCCCCTCCGCCAATTCCAGGCCGACATGGAAACTGCCTTGGGCCTGGTCCAGTGGCCATTCCAGCTCCGCAGCAGGCCGCCCGGGGCGTAGCACCTGTTGGCGCAAGGTGTGCGTTTCCCCGGGTTGGATCAAGCGGATGCGCATGGCGCTCGGCGGTGGAGCTGATGCTGCCAAATTAAGCGCAGCCGGGGCTTGGCCTGCACCTCATCGCAATTCGCGCTCCAGCAGGGCCGACGCTTCGCTGCCGTTGCGCAGGCGTTCCAAGCGCTGGTCAGCGCAGATGCCGCCTTCGGTGGCCAGCGTGTAGCCTGCCCCTGCTCCGGTGGGGAACACATCCAGCACCACCCGTCCGTCACAACCGGTCTCCGGGGGGACCTCCCGCACCTGGATGCGGTCCACTTCCGCACGGCTGTAGCGGGTTTGATGGGCCGTGAACGGCACCGGGACCTCGCCGAAAAGGGCCTTCCGCCGGATCAGCACCAGTTGGCCCTGCTCCAACCTGGCTTCAGCCACAGGCAAGAGCAAGGCGGCATACTGGCACCAGGCCAGGATGAGCACCAAGGTTGCACGGGTGGCCCACGTGCCCAGGGCCGTTTTTCCACGCAGCAAAGCCGCGCACAGCAAGGCCATCAGCACGGCAGCGCCGAACGCACATACCACGGCCAGCAGCATGCGCTCGGAAAGGGCGGCCGTGGTGCCGGCCACGGCGAGTTCATCGCGCATGCCCCAGTAGCCCTGTTGGTACGGGCGGAGCACTCGGCCCGCTGCGGAAAGGTCGGGTCCCAAGGTTTCCACCAGCCATGCCGCACCGCGCAGCAAGCCCACCAGGAGCACTCCGCCAAGCAGGTAGTGCACCGCCCCGCGCTGGTTATCGTCCAGTTGCAGGCGCATCAGCGCTGGCGGATCACTTGATGTAGCGCAGGTCTTCGTTGGCCTTGAGGCTGCGCAGGGTGGCCAGCATCAAGCGGATCACGTTCTCCACGTCCTCCCGGTTCACGCTCTCCACGGTGGTGTGCATGTAGCGCAAGGGCAGGCTGATCAAGGCGCTGGGCACCCCGGCCGCGCCATAGGCGAAGGCATCGGTATCCGTACCGGTGGCGCGGCTCACGGCCGAGCGCTGGAAGGGGATCTTGTGCGCTTCGGCCGCGGCCACCACCTTTTTCAGCAAGTTGTTGTGCACGGCCGGTCCGTAGGCCAGCACGGGTCCTTTGCCGCAGGCGATGTCCCCGCTCTGGATCTTGTTCATCATGGGCGACTGCGTGTCGTGCGTCACGTCGGTCACCAGCGCCAGGTCCGGCCGGATCCGTTCCACGATCATTTCCGCCCCTCGCAGGCCCACTTCCTCCTGTACGCTGTTGGTGATGTACAGTCCGAAGGGCAGTTTCACCTTCTGTTCCTTCAGCAGGCGGGCCACTTCGGCGATCATCAAGCCGCCCATGCGGTTGTCCAACGCACGCCCCACGAAGGTGCGCTCGTTGAGCACCATGAATTCGTCTTCGTAGGTCACTACGCAGCCCACGTGTATGCCCAGCTTTTCCACCTCCGCCTTGCTGGCGCAGCCGCAGTCCAGGAAGATGTTGTCCAAGGAAGGCGCAGGGTCGTTCTTGCCGTTGCGCACGTGGATGGCCGGCCAGCCGAAGATGGCCTTCACCATTCCTTTCTCCGTATGGATGTTCACGCGCTTGCTGGGGGCGATCATGTGGTCACTGCCTCCGTTGCGCCGCAGGTAGATGAAGCCTTCGTTGGTGATGTAGTGCACGAACCAGCTGATTTCGTCCGCATGGGCTTCAATCACCACCTTGTACTTGGCAGCGGGGTTGATCACGGCCACGGCCGTGCCGTAGGGGTCGGTGAATTGGGTGTCCGTCCACGGTTTGATGTATTCCAGCCACAGGCGCTGACCGCTGCTTTCGAATCCGGTGGGGCTGGCGTTGTTCAGGTAGCGTTCCATGAAAGTCATGGAACGGTTGGTGAGGAGGCTCTCTGGTTTGGAGGTGCCGGCCCGACGGGGTGCTGCCGATTTTTTCGCTGGGGTCTTTTTCGCCATGGAAGGATGCTGTTGTCCGGCGTTCGCCGATGCGGCAAATGTATTGGGCCGCCACGGGGGGGAACTTCGTCGGTGGGATCGCGTATGAACAGTCGGCCGGGTAAAAGCCCGGTGCCACCACATGAGCCTCCGGGTACGCTACGCGCTGGTCTTCTTTCTGGCCTTTTCCGGTGTTCACGCCCAAACAGGGCACCGGCCCATGGAGCACAAGACCCGGCCGGTCTGCAAAAAAGACGCTCTGGCTGCCATAGGGCAAGGCGATGAGCTGGCTGCCAAAGGTGGTGTGTACCACGCCGCTGCCATGGATGCGTACCGCAGGGCAGCCACGATCGAGCCCAACGAGGCTGAGGTCCAATTCAAAATGGGCGTATGCCTGCTGAACGGCCCGGAACCCCACACCGCCGTGGCCAACCTGCAGCGTGCGGTGGAATTGGACGCCGAACTGCCCCGTGTGCACTTCCTGCTGGGTTGTGCGTTGCAGCTGAACGCCCGGTGGGAAGAGGCGATCGCAGCATTCCAGCAGCACGAACGGATCATCCGCCGCAGCCCCGATGCCGACCGGACCTTCCATCAGGCCGCCAAGCACATCAACGAATGCCTTGCCGGAAAGCGCCTCATGGCGGGGGTGCCACAGGGCACCGTGCACCCTGCCGGACCCGGGGTCAATACCTCAAGCGGCGAGTACGGACCCTTGCTCAACGGCCTGGGCGCGTTGTACTTCACCAGTCGCCGGCCACAAACCGGCGACGGAAAGAAGAACACCATGGACAAAGCGGACCACGACTGGTCCGAAGCGCTGTTCCAGGGCCGTTGGACGGCCAACGGATGGTCTGCCCCGGGTGCTGTGCAGGGCTGGCCACGTGGCGGGCGGAATGAGGCCACCGTGGCCATGGTGGATGGCGGCCGTGGCATGATCATTTTCCGGGCTGCGGAGCATGGAGGCGACCTGTTCACCTCGGTGTTGACAGCCGGCCAATGGAGCAACCCCGTTGCATTGCCCTTCCCGGTGAACAGCACCGCAAGGGAAAGCAGCGCTTGGCGCACGGACGATGGCCAATGGCTCTACTTTGTGAGCGATCGCGCCGGCGGCATGGGCGGAAGCGACATCTACCGCTGTGCGTGGGACAAAGCGCTTGCCAGCTGGGGAGCGGCGGAGAACTTGGGCCCGGCGATCAACACGCCGTATGATGAAGAGGGCGTGTGTGCATCGGCGGACGGAACCACCATCCACTTCGCCAGCCGTGGACACAACACCATGGGCGGCTTTGACCTGTTCAAGGCCACCTGCATCGCGGGCCGGTGGTCCGTGCCGGAGAACCTGGGATGGCCGGTGAATTCACCGGGCGATGACCAATTCCTGGTGCTGGGCGCTGATGGCCGGAGCGGTTACTTCAGCAGCATCAGGCCCGGTGGCCTGGGCGACCATGACATCTACCGTGTGGACTTCGCGCCCCCGGTGCGTGTGCAAGAATCGGCCATGCTGGTGAGCGCCGCGGAAGGGGTGCCGTTGGCCGAGGAGCAGCAACTGCTCCGGCTCATCGGCTTCATCAAAGGCCTCAAGCTGATGGAGCCCGTGGAAGCCACGGTGGAATTGATGAGCTTGGACGAGCCCGATTTCCAAGCGACCTTCCCTGTGGATGAAACCACCGGCCGGTTCATGGCGGAAGTGCCTGCCGGAAAACCCTATGCCCTGCATGTGAAGGCGGAGGGGTACTTGTTGCATTCCGAACATGTGGACGGTCGATCGCACCCGGCCGAGCTCACCGTGGACCTGAAGCCGGCCACGGCGGGCTGTGCGGAGGTGATGCGCAATATCCTGTTCGATCATGACACCTTCGTGCTGGACACCTCGTCCGTTGTCGAGCTCAAGGGAATCACCGTATTCCTGCAAGCAAACCCGGCCTTGCGGGTGGAAGTCGGCGGGCACACGGACAGCGATCTGGGGCCCATTCCCAACCAGGAACTCAGCGAAGCACGGGCGCAAGTGGTGGTGGATTGGCTGGTGGCCCACGGCATAGCCCGTGAACGGTTGCAAGCCAAGGGCTACGGGGATGCGCAGCCTTGCGCCCCCAATGATACCCGTGCCAACAAAGCGCTGAACCGCCGCACCGAGATACGCGTGCTCTAAGCAGCTCGCCGCCGGGCCGTGCTTTATTTTGCGCAGTGGCGCACCACCTTCACCTTGATGGCACCGGCTGGCATCTGCCTCCGGACCTTGTACCCATCCACACGGCCGATGGCTCGTGCACGTTGGACAGCGCCGAGATCCAGGAGCACTACCATTCCTTGTACGGGGCGCTCACCGAAAGCCGCCATGTGTACATCACCCATGGGCTTCAAGCCACGGGCTTGAGGCAACTGCAATTGCTCGAAGTGGGGCTTGGCACCGGCCTCAATGCCCTGCTTACCTGGATCGCGTGCAGGGAGACCGGCTTGGAAGTGGACTATCTGGCCTTGGAGCCTTATCCGTTGCCCGAGCAGCTTTGGATGCGGTTGGACCATCCGGCCGTGGCGGGCCATGCCGAATTGGCGGAAGGATTCAAGGCCATGATGACGGCCACGCCCGGTGAGCAACTGGACCTTGGCGACGGCTTCCGGTTCCGTTGGGAACGCCAGCCCGTGCAGGATCTGGCCTGCACGGAGGCATTTGACCTGGTGTACTTCGATGCCTTTGCGCCGGCGGTGCAACCGGCCATGTGGACCGGCGCGGTTTTCCGGAAGGTGCACCAAGCCATGCGCGATGGTGCCCTGCTGGTGACGTACTGCGCCAAGGGCGATGCGCGGCGGGCCATGAAGGCCACGGGTTTCCAGGCGGAGCGGCTTCCGGGCCCGCCGGGGAAGCGCCACATGCTCAGGGCCAGGCGTACAACATGAAACCGACCAAGTTCAATATCCGGGTGTACGGCCTGCTTGTGCATGCCGGTCGTCTCCTGGTCTCGGAGGAAGTGATCGGCGGCGACCGGTACATGAAATTTCCCGGCGGCGGCCTAGTTCCAGGAGAGGGTACGCACCAGGGTTTGCAGCGCGAGATCCGCGAGGAACTGGGCATGGAGGTCAGGGACCTGCGGCACTTCTACACCACGGATTTCTTCCAGCCCAGTGCATTCCATCCGCAAGACCAGATCATCAGCATCTACTATAGGTTCATGGTGGATGACCCCGGATCGATCGTGGACGGCGCTCCCGCCCCGGGGCCGGAGGTGGAGTTCGAACAGAAGCTGCACTGGATCCCGTTGGAGCGGGCCGTGGAAACCGATGTGGACCTGCCGATCGACCGCGTGGTGATGCGGCTCATCCTCGAGCAGCTCACCTGAGCAGGCTTGCGCGGTTCAGGACAAGCGCTTGGCCACTTGCGCGTCCACCCGGGTGAACAGCCCATCGGGTTCCATCCGGCGCCAGGCGAGCGTGTCCAGCTCTCCGCCATACACCAGGTATTGGTCCAGGCCCGCGCGTTCAAGGTCCTCGCGCACATGCGGCAGGAAGTTCACCAGGGCGATCCAACCGCCGGCATCCATGGCCTCATCGAACCACTCGGCGTAGTAGTCCTCCTCCCCGGGATGGAAGTTCAACACATTTTCCCCGATGAGGATGAACCGGCTGATGCCTTCGGCCAACATCGGTTCCACCACGTCCCGCTTCAAATACATGACATCATTGTGGAGAAGGTCGTTCCATTCACCGATCAACTCCATCACCGCGTAGCCGTCGTCATAGTCGGCATACAGCACTTTCATGTACAGCGTGGAACTGCCAAAGGCATCCCATTGCGGGTGCAGGGCATGGTCGTACACGGCATGGGTGAATTCGAATTCGCTGTGCTCGGTGCCATGGAAGGGCGAGCGCGGGTCGTCTTCCGCCGTGTACAGGTGGCGCCAGTTGAACCAAGGCTCGATCGCATGCATGCACCGCAAAGTTCCGAAGCAACGGGCGAGGATGACACCGACAGGCCCGGATCCTTATTGAACGAGGAAGCGTTCGGCGTACACGCGCCCACCGGCCGAGAGCAGCAGTACGTATGCGCCCGGTGCGAATGTTCCGGCCACCCGGGTTTCCAACCGGCCCTGCTCCACCGGGTGGTCCATGCGGTACACCATCCGGCCTGTGGCATCGCGCACGTGGATCGTCGCCTGGCCCGGGCGCAGGCCCGTGGCCGATACGTGGAAACTGCCGTTGTTCGGGGATGGAAGGACCATCACGCGCGTTGCTGGGGAAGCGGCCTGCGCCACACCCGCAGTGATCAGTTCAAGGGCGGCGGTCACCACACAGCCGTTTGCGTCCGTGGCGGTCACGGCGTAGAGGCCGTCTCCTTGGATGACCAAGAAGGGGTCATTGCCTCCGGCATTGCCGCCTTGGTAGGTCCACACATAGGTGACAAAGCCCGAAGGCACCTGCAACACCGGCCCATTGATGCTGATGGACAGGCCGGGGCACACCAGGAGCGCGTTGGTGGCGGCGGTGCATCCGTTGCTGCCCGTGACTACCGCATGCCAGTTGCCGGGCCCGGTGGGGGTGATGCACGGCGTGCTGAGCTGCGCAACGGTGTCCCCGTCCAGGAACCAGGCATAGTTGAGCATGGTCGGGTCCTCCACGCAGAGCTCGCCGGTGGCGCTGTCCATGGCCAATGGCACCACCGGCAGTGGATATACCTGCACCGTGTCGGTGTGGTGGAAGGTCTCTTGTACGGATTCCGTCAATTGCAGCGTGCCCGTGGTGCCTCCAGCTACATTGAAGGCATGGTTGCCGGCGCCACTGAGCGTGAGGTTGTAGGTGCCCAGGAGGTCATCCGAACTGATGGCATCTGCATCGTGGAATGAGATGGAGTAGGGCGGGTGGTTCATCGGTACGCCCAAGGCGCTCCAAGTGGCGGCCGTGGTGTTGTCCGCCGTGGAGGACGTGTAGGTGTATCCTTGCCCGTCCGTGAGGATGAAGTAGGGGTCCGGTGAGCCCTGGCAGCCCAGGAAGGGGAGATTGGGTTCCTCAATGTCGCCGCACCAGTTGCCGTTCACGCTGCCCAGGTCCACCTGGTCGAGCACCAGGCCACCGATGGTGGTCTGCAGCGTGATGATGTATTCGCCGGGAGCGGAATAGACATGGGTTGGCGGAGTGGAGGAGGTGCCTGTGGTCCCGTCACCGAAATCCCAGGTATAGGTGGTGGGTGAGGGGCTGCCATCGATCAGCGCCTGGAACTCCACGGAGGTGTTGCCGCAGCCTGTGGTTGGGCTGAAGGTGAAGCCTGCATTGCCACCGCTGCCGGGAAGTACGGTGAGATAGAGCGTGAGCGCCTCGGGGATCGTGAGCGGGATCCCGCTGAAAGTGACCTGGGCCAGCACGCTGATGGTGACCGGGTAGGAGCCTGCGGCGAGGGGCGTGCCGCAGATGCGCGCACAACCGTGCTGCTCTTCCTGCGGATCAAAGACGCCGGTGGGCTGGTTGTAGGTGAGTCCAAGGCCGAAAGGCAGCCCGGTCACACCGGTTATGGTCATCTGTTGGAGGGAAACGGTGAATCCCGTCACGGGGTCGGTGAAGGAGGGCGGCATCCAAAAGGTGGCCACCGCTTCGTAGTACTCGCCCACGGTGGCGTCGGGTGGACTTTCAGGGCACAGGGTGGGGTAGGCGGGTGTTACGGTACAGGCGGTATCGGGCGTGCAATCCGGGCACTGTGCCCGCAGGGTTCCGATCAGCAGGAAACAAAGCGTGAGCAGGGTGAGGCGCATGGGGCGTGCAGTGGTGCCCGAAAAATAGGATTTCCGGTCATTCCGCAGCAGAGTCAGCTGATGGGGACCCTGCAAAGTGGGCCTCTTTGAGGACTACTTCAGACCGGCTTCCACTGCTTTGCGCACGCTTCCATGCTGCTTCAGCAGGGCATTGGCCGTGGGGTAATCCACGCCCAATCCGTCCATTACCATGCGTGTGCCGCGGTCCACCAGCTTGTTGTTGCTCAGTTGCATGTCCACCATGCGGTTGCCTTTCACACGGCCCAGCTTGATCATTACGCTGGTACTGATCATGTTCAGGATGAGCTTCTGTGCCGTTCCGCTCTTCATGCGCGTGCTGCCGGTAACGAACTCCGGTCCCACAACGGCCACGATGGGATGGTCGCACACCTGCGTGACGGGGCTCTGCGGGTTGCACGTGATACAGCCGGTGAGCAGGCCCGCCCGCCTGGCCTGTTCCAAGGCGCCCACCACATAGGGTGTACTGCCACTGGCGGCAAGGCCCACCACGGTATCATCCGGGCTGATGGCGTGATCCTGCAGGTCCTTCCAGCCCTGGTCGGGGTCGTCCTCGGCGAATTCCACGGCTTTCCTGATGGCGCTATCGCCGCCAGCGATCAATCCCACCACCATGCCGTGAGGCACCCCGAAGGTGGGCGGGCACTCGCTGGCGTCCACGATCCCGAGCCGCCCACTGGTGCCTGCGCCGAGGTAGAAGAGCCTCCCGCCCCGCTGCATGCGCTGCGCCAGGGCGTCCACCAGCGGCTCGATGTGCGCGATGGACTGCCCAACGGCTTCCGCCACGGTGCGGTCCTCGGCGTTGATGTTCCGCAGCAGATCGCCGGTGCCCATTTGTTCCAGGTTGTCGTAGCGGGAAGGAGATTCGGTGATGCGCATGGTAGCTTGAACGCTGCGAAGGTGCGAACCATCCGCCCATGGCCCCGATTTCCTGCAGGGCAAACGCATCTAATTCCCAATGATGTCGAAGCTATTCTGTGCAACTCCCTTCGGGGTCGTAGCGCTCTGGGTGTGGTCATTCTACCTGTGTGACCCCATGCGGGGTCCTCACCACAAGAATCTTCGTCAACTGACCCTGAAAGGGTCAAATAGCGTAGCATTTCACGGCAAATTGATCCGACCCCGAAGGGTATCGCACGTTCCTCCCGCGCCAATTCCGGAATTTTGATGCGTTTGCCCTGCGATTTCCTGCCAGGTGCCGCACGGCTTCGCCGTTCGGAAAAGATCACGGACCTTTGCAACCCCAAATCCAGGCCCCGAGGTTGCCCGCGGTAGCCTTAATCAGCGAACAACATGGCGGAAGAAGGACGGCAGGTCATTTACAACATGGTGCAGGTGGGCAAGACATTGCCCTCCGGCAAAACCATCCTCAAGGACATTTATCTCGGTTTCTACTACGGCGCCAAGATCGGTATCCTCGGCCTCAACGGCTCGGGGAAATCCACGCTCATGCGCATCATCGCCGGCAAGGAGAAGGATTTTCAAGGCGATGTGCACATCACCCCGGGCTACAGCATCGGCCACCTGGAACAAGAGCCGGTACTGGACGAGACCAAGACCGTGATCGAGATCGTGCGCGAGGGCGTGCAGCCCATCATGGACCTGCTCAAGGAATACGAGGACGTGAACAACAAGTTCGCCGACCCCGAGGTGCTGGGGGACCCCGACAAAATGGAGAAGCTCATTGCCCGCCAAGGCGTGCTCCAGGACCAGATCGAGGCCCAAGGTGCTTGGGAGATCGACCAGAAGTTGGACATCGCCATGGATGCGCTGCGATGCCCGGAACCGGATGCCAAGATCAGCGTGCTTTCCGGCGGTGAGCGCCGCCGCGTGGCCCTGTGCCGGTTGTTGTTGCAGGCCCCGGACATCTTGCTGTTGGACGAACCCACCAACCACTTGGACGCGGAAAGCGTGGCTTGGTTGGAGCATCACCTCAGCGAGTACAAGGGCACGGTGATCGCCATCACCCACGACCGCTACTTCCTGGATAATGTCGCCGGATGGATCCTTGAACTGGACCGTGGCGAAGGCATCCCCTACAAGGGCAATTACACCAATTGGCTGGAGCAGAAGACCGCCCGCCTGGCGCAGGAGGAGAAGCAGGAAAGCAAGCGCCAGCGCGTGCTGAAGCAGGAGTTGGAGTGGGTGCGCAGCAATGCCAAGGCCCGCCGCACCAAGAGCAAGGCCCGTTTGGAGAATTACGAGAAGATGCAGGGCGAGACCGTGAAGGAGAAGGAGTCCAAACTGGAGATCTTCATCCCCAATGGCCAGCGCCTGGGCGACAAAGTGATCGAGTTCAAAGGTGTCTCCAAGGCCTTCGGAGACCGCGTGCTTTTCGAGGACGTGAACTTCACCCTGCCTCCGGCCGGCATCGTGGGCATCATCGGTCCCAACGGTGCCGGTAAAACCACCCTGTTCCGCATGGTGATGGGCGAGGAGAAGGCCGATTCGGGCACGGTTACCCTCGGCGACACCGTGCAACTGGCCTATGTGGACCAAAGCCACAAGGACCTTTCTCCGGAGAAGACCGTGTGGGAAGTGCTGAGCAACAGCCAGGAGATGATGGCCATCGGTGGCACGCTGGTGAACAGCCGCGCCTACTTGGCACGCTTCAACTTCACCGGGCAGGACCAGAACAAGAAAGTGGGCGTGCTTTCCGGCGGTGAGCGTAACCGCCTGCACCTGGCCATGACCTTGAAGAACGGCAGCAACGTGCTGCTGCTGGACGAACCCACCAACGACTTGGACGTGAACACCCTCCGGGCCCTGGAAGAAGGCATACAGGACTACAGTGGCTGCGCCGTGATCATCAGCCACGACCGTTGGTTCCTGGACCGCGTATGCACGCACATTCTCGCCTTCGAGGGCGACAGCAACGTGTACTGGTTCGAGGGCGGGTTCAGCGACTACGAGGAGAACTACAAGAAGCGCGTGGGCGACATCGTCCCCAAACGCCTGAAGTACCGCAAGCTGGTGCGGGGGTGATCCCCGGCAGGAAGGAGAACTTGTGGATCATGTGGCCGTCCTCATGGGAAGCCCGTGGTGGCGGCGCGTCTCCAAGAATGGATGCTTGCCACTCCGATCACGGCCTTATGCCCGGCAGGGTGATGTGCTGACCTGAACGAGCCACGGACAAGCCTATCTTCGCGCCCCAAATCAAGCCATCATGCCACAGGACCAGAGGACCCAGTTGAACCGCAAGCGCAAGGCTACCAAGAAACTCGCCCAATTGAAGGAAACCGCCGCCTCCACCGGCAAGCGTGCGCCCAAGAAGTCCGCCAAGAAGGACTGATCCCACCTTGGTTCGAAAAGTAGAACGGCCGCTCCAGAGCGGCCGTTCTGCTTTTCGAACCAAGGAGATCACTTCAGCAGTGAAACATGGCCCAGCAGCTCCCGCTGGGTTTCGGTGCCTGCGATCTCGAAGAGGATCCGGTAGGCGTACACGCCTTCGGCCAGGGTCTTCCCGCTGTTGTTGCGGCTGCCCAGCCAGGGTTCGTAAGGGTCCGTGGTGCGGAAGATGAGCTGGCCCCAGCGGTCGTAGATCAGCAGCTCGAAACGCGTGATCACCGGGATGTTGGTGCTCATGAGGAACACGTCGTTGTTGCCGTCGCCGTTCGGCGTGAAGGCATTGGGCACGTACGGTTCCAGTACATCGTCGATCACCACGTCATGGCAGATGGTGTCTGAACAATTGTTGTAGTTGTAAGCGGTGAGGCACACGTGGTAGGTTCCCGGCACATGTTCCGGGAAGCGGAACGAGGTGTCCGGTTGCGTACTGTAGGCCATGTTCCCGATGTTCCAGAAATAGTGGTCGGCCCCGGTACTGGTGGTGTGGAAGTATTGCACCGGGTTGTCCAAGTTGGCCGGGGTGGGGCTCCAGATGAATTCGGCCTCCACGGGAGGCGGGCCGGTGACCATGACGGAGGCCACGCCCAAGCAGCCGGCAGCATCGCGGATGCGCAGGTGGTAAAGGCCTTCGCAAGCATCGGGCAGTACGGCTAGGCTGTCCCAATTGCTTCCTCCGTCAAAGCTGTACAGCACGGCCTCGGCATCGTGGATCTCCAGTTGTCCGTCGCAGTCGCCCGAGCAGGTCACTGGGCGGCTGGCCGATGAGTCCAGCTCCAACAGCACCGGCTGCAGGATGAAGAGGCTGTCCGAGGCGGTGCAACCGTTGTCATCGGTCACCGTGAGCAGATAGCCACCGGCGCAGAGGCCGCTCACGCTGTCCGCCAGTGCGGTGGATGTCCCTGCCGACCATGCGTAGGTGAAGTCCACCGCGGTGTTTCCACCGGTCACATCCACTTGGGCGGTGCCATCGCAATAGCCAAAGCAGATGGCATCGGTGGTGGTGAGAGTCGGCACAATGGTGTCCGTGAAGGTCATCATCACACTGTCCACCGTATTGCAGTACATGCCGTCATTTTCCCGCCAGTAGAACCAGTGGGAACCGCCGCTGCCGGCAGGCATGGTCACCGTGGTGTAGGCATCGAGGTAGTTCAAGTACACGGCGCCAGGGGGGCCGGTCCATTCGCCCACGCCGGAATTGCCCGGTGTTGCGTGCAGCGCTATGGTGAGGTTGCAGGAATAGTTGTCCGGCCCGGCATCGGGTATTCCACAGCAGGTGGGGTCCGTGTCGGGGATCACCGTGATGCCCAACTGGGCAGCGTTGCTGCACCCCAGCGGGCTGGATACCGTGTAGGTGAATGTGTAGGTGCCAAGGGCTATGCCGATCGGGTTGAAGGTGCCGGGCACCGGGCCGGTGGCGTCGCTCCAGGTTCCGTCCATGTCCGGCGTTCCGCCCAGGGAATCGGTCATCAGGAATTGCGGTGAAGACTCGCAGACCACGATGGAGGTGTCTTCGCCGGGGTCCATTTCGGGTGGCGGGGATACCAGCACGCTATCGACCACGGCGCACTCGGGGTTGCCGGTGTGGTAGGCGGAGAGGTAGTACATCGTGGGTTGGTCCACCCAGACCAGGCTGCTGGGATCATTGGGGTTGGCCAAGCCGGTGGCGGGGTTCCACGAATAGGTGACCGGCGGATCGGGATTGGCCGTGATGGTGCCCGACATGGGCAGGGAATCATGGCAGAGCACGAAGTCGAAACCTGCATCCACGA
>JAGPDT010000053.1 GCA_018057455.1 Flavobacteriales bacterium
ATTGGATTGACCCGGCATGAAGGAGCCGGGGTAAGGTGTCTGTTTCGTTGTGCAAACGGTTGCAAACAGGTATGAACGATTACAAATGCAAGATCAACCGGATCCCGGAACTCCAGGGTTGAAGGTTTGCATCGGCGACGGACAACAGTGGCCACGAAAAGCAGGAAACACCAAAACCCTCAACACAATGAGAACGCAGAACAACCATGTACGACTGATCGGCAACCTGGGTTTCGACCCTGAAGTGCGGGAGATTGCCCCGGGACGCAAGGTGGCCCGAATGAGCTTGGCCACCCACGAGAGCTACCTGAACGCCGAAGGGGAACGGGTGACGGACACCCAATGGCACACCGTGGTGGCTTGGGGCCGGACGGCGGAACAGGTGGGGCTGTTGCTGTCCAAAGGTTCACCGGTCATGGTGGAAGGGCGTATCGTACACCGCAGCTACCCGGGCAAGGATGGTCTGAAGCGGTACATCACCGAGGTGGTGCTCAGCGATTTCAAGATGATCAACCTTCCGAAGCGGGATCAGGCCACAGGCGCTGCAGCGGCAGCATGAACCACATCGGATCCAAGCAACAACGGAGGCGCGGGGAACCGCGCCTCCGTTGTTTTCTCCGTGATGGACGGGGCTTGGAAGCCCCAGCATGCTGGTTCGACCCGTGGAACCCTGCTTGGGCAAGGTGGACCTGTGTCCGGTCCGTCAGGGATCACGGATAGAGCCGCAAGCCCTTGATGGTCATCGGGGCGGTGCCTTGTCCACCATTCGGCTTGCCGATCAGCGCGGTAAAAGTGACCGGTTGGCTGTAGTCAAGCACCAGTTCGGGGTAGTACTGCCCGGCCTGCACGGTAGCCAACAGCTGTCCGGTGGAAGGGTCCTTGATCTGGCCGGTGGTGCCCATGAACTTGGCTCTTCCGTTCACCCATTTGCCGGTTTGGATAGATTGGAACGTGACCCCTTCCAGCACCACGCGTTTGGCCTGCAAGCTGGATGGGAATGAGGAGGTTGAAGAGGTGATGACTTTGCCTCCACCCACATCGGCGCAGCGCCCTGTGATGGTTTGCACCACATCTGTGCCGATGGTTGCAGTCAGGCGGCAATCATCCTGGCCGTTGAAGGAACTGGCCCAGAGCGGGGTGGGCTCCGGCGGGGTGGCGGCCCAGCTGAGGTGAACAATGCTGTAAGGAGGCAATTGCGCGCCATGGATGTCGGCCACCACTTGCGTGTTGGTGCCCATGCTTCCATTGGGCCGGGCTGCATTGGGCCCAGTGCCACTGGCCAAGTCGTCGCCGCCAAGGGTATGGACCGTAACACTTGAAGCTTCACCGACGAAGTCTGCCAAGGACATGGCGGTGCCGGACCGGTTGATCACATACAGGTGCTGCGTTTGCTGGTCGGGCGTAAGGAAGGCCATGGCACGCAAGCCGTCCACGGCGTTCAGTGCACAGGGTTGTGCCAGGTTGCCTGGCAACATCATTGGTGCCATCAAGCGGCTGGCGTGGTAGTTGATCTGCGGGGAAAAGCCGGGCCAGATCTTGCGGATCACGTTGTAACCGGCGTCCATGGAAAGCAAGTTATGCACCGCGCTTACGGTAACCCGCGGGTGCTCAGCCATGGTGAAGGCCATGTCCGCATAGAACAGGGCTTGGGCGAGGGAGTTGCCGTAGTGCGAGTAATCGCCGTCGATGTTCCATTCGGTGATCCAGATGGAACGGTCGCCCAACGCGGTGAGCTCATTCAGCGCCTGGTCCATTTTCTCGCGGGCATAGATCCGGCTGAAGTCCGCTCCGCAGGTGAAGTTGGGGACCACCGAGGGTTGAGTGCAATTGCTGGGGCGGGAATAGCAATGGATCACCAACGCGTCGCCGAAGGAGGCATTGGAAACGGCCACATTCCAGTCGTGTGCGCGCTGGGTGCCTCCGGGGCCCAGGTCCTTGAGCACTCCGGGCGGGTAGCCATTGACGCCGATCTTCAGGCCAGGGTATGCATTGGTGATGGCCTGTGCATACGGGGCGGCCACGGCGAGGTAGTTCTCGTGGGTGCCGAACCGGCTCTCATAAGCCCGCAGGTGGCTTTCGTTGCCAAGCTCCACCCCGGCCAGTTGCACCCCGGCGTTGACCAAGGTGTTCAAGGACGTCATCAACTCCTGAACGGTGCCGCTGAACAAGTTGGCCACGAAGAGCACTTTTTGGTCCGTGGCCAAGGCCACGTCAATAACATCCTGCAGGTAGTTGCCGCTGATCTGGCCTGAACTGATGGCGGCTTGTTCGCCCTCGTACATGCCCAATACGGTGTTGTGCACCTCGGTGCCCTCAACGGCCACCAGGTCAGTGGCCCGGATGCCATAGCCATGTCCGGTAGGGTGTGTGAAATTGGCCAAGGTCCCACCCGGGAAGCGCAGCACACCAGGGGCGAGTTCGTTGATGCGGTGCTGAAGGGAGGTGTCGGTGCCGGCGGTGATGGAAAACAAACTGCTGCAGTTGAACCCCCAGTCCACGTGGGCCAGGATTTCGCCGGTCGGAGCGCCGATAGTGGTGGCTTCACCGGATTTGGCCCCACCGGATCCGGTGGCGGGCAACCGTTGTTGATCGAACAAGGAGCTTCCACACTGGGCCGACAGCTCGTTGCCGGTTTGGTCATGGTCCCAGCAGAATCCGAAGCTCTCCGGATCATCCGGACGCGTCCGGAAATAGGACCTGCCCTGCGTGGGATCCTGCACCAGCCGGTGCAATGGACCCTCCACCTGCAGATCTTGGACACTGATGAAGGATCCCGTCCTACTGTTGCGCACCAGGCACAGGCTGGCAGGAGCCACTTTGCCCACGTGCATTTGCACGCGCTCGAACCGGGCCTTGACCAGGCCGTCCGAACTGATCAGCCGGTCGGGACCTGCCGGGCTGTCGGAGTAGCGGCCAGCGGCCAAGGAAATATCCGCACCGAACAGATTGCAGTCGGAGGCATAGGCTCCCCACGGACCTGTGCGGAACCGGGTTCCATTATCGCCGCCGGTGATATTGCGGAAGGTGTGCCGGTCGCCCGTGCAGCCCAGCAGGGCGATCCCGGTACCATTGCCTTCCAACACCAGGTCAGCGGCTTGGCTCTGTTCCAATCCGGCCATCACAATACCGGTTCCACTGAAGCCCCGTACCGTGAGTTGTTCGAGCTCCACGGTTCCCCCCGGGGCATCAATTCGGAGGCCTTCGTGGGGTGTTGGCATGCCATTCACCGGGGTTCCCCATTCCAAGGTCAAACCGACCACGACCAGCGATCGGCCCGCCATGGCCGAAGTCCCCCACGGGGCCAAATGCAGGAGCGCCTCTCCCGGTGCTCCTGCCCAGTCCGATGGGTCTACCACCAACACGGTGGCACCGCCGGTTGCCCGGAAGGTGCCGGGCATGAGCATCAGGGGAAAGTCCACTTGGAACACACCGTGGGGCAGGAGGAATTCGATGGGTTCAGCTTGTGGTCCGTACAATTGTTTTCCAGCTTTCAGCACGGCATCGTTCCAAGCACAAGCCAGCAAGGAAATTTGTTGCAAGGAGGCCAGGTCCCGTCCGGCCGCTTGCCAATGCGCCACCCATGAAGGGAACCGCTCCTCCATGGCGCGTGCCCCTTGGAAGAGCGTCCCCACCGGTTCTGAACCATTGGCGGCATTCAGTTGATACTCCTTGGCCAGGTCCACCAGCCGTGTTTGCGGGAGTGGACTCTCCTGTGCGCAAAGGAGGAAGGGCAGGAGGATGAATGTTGCAAGGAGCGGAAGTCTGAGCATACGGGGGGGGTCAACAGCGTTCAGTCCGAACCAGTTGTCGGATCAACATCTCTGTACAAGGGGTACATGGTTTAAGGGTTCGCGAAACTATCCTGTCGCACAGGCGCTTCATAGAAATTCGACGGGTGGCGGCCCCGGGCCGACAAGCACAATGACAGTGCCCGGCAAACCGCACCGGTTCCATTCGTGTTCCTTGGCCATCAAGGGGCTGAACGGCCGATTGCCCCGACTCCATGGGCTGGGAGAAACCCGGAACGCATCGGTCAACAACCCCCGATCATCCAAGCCGTCAAGCGGGGCTTCCCACAAACCGCCCAGGTGGAAGCTTGGTCCCGCTTGTAGCCTGATCGGCCCCACCTTTGCGCCATGTTCCATGATCCTGCCGAAAAGACGACCTCCACTACGGTGCGGGTGATCAACAAGGGCCACCACCCACTGCCTGCTTACGCTACGGAACACAGTGCCGGCATGGATCTTCGTGCATTGGTTGAGGCCCCGGTGGTGTTGGCGCCCGGAGAATACCGGTTGATCCCTACCGGGTTGTACCTGGAATTGCCCGAAGGCACTGAAGCACAGGTGCGGCCGCGCAGCGGACTGGCCTTCAAGCATGGAGTTACCGTGTTGAACGCGCCGGGCACCATAGATGCGGACTATCGCGGGGAAGTGGGCGTGCTGCTCATCAATCATGGCCCAATGCCCTTCACGATACAAGATGGCGAACGGGTGGCCCAGCTGGTGGTGGCCCGGTACGAACGGGTGCGTTTCGAGGAAAACGCGGACCTTCGCACCAGCGAACGCGGAACCGGCGGCTTTGGCCATACCGGAAAGCACTGACCTGATAAATCCGAATATGAAGATCATTGTTCCCATGGCCGGTATGGGCAAGCGGATGCGTCCGCACACCCACACCACGGCCAAGCCCTTGTTGCCCATTGCCGGCAAGCCCATTGTTCAACGGTTGGTGGAGGACCTGGCCAAGGTGGCCGGAGAGCCGGTGGAAGAAGTGGCCTATGTGACCAACCCCGCGTTTGGCCCGGAGGTGGAGCAACAGCTGATGGACATCGCCCGATCGGTCGGCGCCAAGGGATCGATCCACCATCAAGCCGTGGCCTTGGGAACCGCACACGCCATTCTGTGCGCGGCTTCAGCACTCACCGGCCGGGTGATCGTGGCCTTTGCGGACACGTTGTTCCGTGCGGACATGAAGCTGGATGCCGATTGTGACGGGGTGATTTGGGTGAACAAGGTGGGGGATCCACGCGCCTTTGGCGTAGTGAAGCTGGACGATGCCGGCATCATCCAGGAGTTCGTGGAGAAGCCGGTTGAATTCGTCAGCGACCTGGCCATCATCGGCATCTACTACTTCGCCGATGGTTCGCGGTTGCGGCAGGAAATGCAGTACCTCATCGACCATGACATCCGTGACAAGGGAGAGTACCAGCTCACCAATGCCATGGAGAACATGAAGCAGAAAGGGGCGCGCTTCAAAGCCGGCACGGTGGATGCATGGATGGACTGCGGCAACAAGAACGCCATGGTGGACACCAACGCCCAAGTGCTCGAATTCATCAAAGCTGAAGAAGCGCTGGTGAGCGCCAAGGCGCGGATCGCACAAAGCGTGGTGATCCCCCCTTGTTTCATCGCCCCGGACGTCACTTTGGAGAATGCCGTGGTGGGTCCGTACGTTTCCATTGAAAGTGGCAGCGTGGTCCGGGACAGCGTGTTGCGCAATTCCATCGTCCGACCCCACGTGAAGATCTCCAATGCGGTGATCGCGAACAGCATGCTTGGCGCACGGTCCAGCGTACAGGGCCAGGCCATGGACCTGAGCATCGGCGATGACTGCACCATCGGCTAGGAACCCATGAAGCATCCGTCCATTCTCCTGTTGGCGCTACTGGTCTTCCTGGGCTGCGCTGCGCCCCGCACCACCGGAGGTGGTTCATCCGCGCGGGAGGAAGGCGCTGGGCAGGCCAAGGACAAGCGCGCCCAAGTGATGCAGTTGTATGTGGATGCCACCGCGGCCAAATTGCAGGGGAATCCGGTCAAGGCGATGGAGCTGTACCAGACCGTGCTGAAGTTGGACCCGGACAACGCCGCGGCGATGTTTGAGCTGTCCAAGTTGTACCATCAGTCCCAACAAGGCGATGAGGCCTTGGCAATGGCCAAGAAAGCGGTTGCAACGGACAAGAACAACATCTGGTACCGGTTCCTGCTGGCCGACCTGAGCGGCCAACTCGGTGACCTGGCCGGTGCAACCAAAGCCTACCAAGGCATCCTGGACCAATGGCCGGACCGGTATGAGGTCCGCTTCAGCTTGGCGGAATTGTTGGCCATGCAAGGCAAGGTCGCGGATGCGCAAGCCGTGTACCGGGACTTGGAGAAGCAGTACGGGAGCAATGAGGAATTCGTGCTGCGTGAATACGACATGCTGGTGGGAGCCGGGCAATTGGAGAAAGCCCGCGACCGGCTCCAAGAGGCCATAGCCATCGAGCCCGATGACACGCGCTACTACGGCATGTTGGCCGAGGTGTACATGGAACTGGGGCAGCAGGACAAGGCACTGGAGCTGTACCAGCAGGCGTTGGCCACCGACCCCGACGACAGTATGACGCGAATCTCCCTGGCCCAGTTCCATTACGATGCCGGAGAGCTGGACAAAGGATTTGAGCAATTGCGGCAGGCCTTCGCCGACCCCGATCTGGAGATCGACCCCAAGATGCAGCTGCTGTTGGGCTTCTACCAGATCACCGACGGGGGCCAGCCGGACAGTGTGCAGCAGAAGCTCCTCCAGCAGAGCCATGCCTTGCTGCAGGTGATGAAAAAGGCCCATCCGCAATCGGGCAAGCCCAGTTCCTTGGAAGGTGATTTCCTCATGCGTGAAGGCAAGCCCAAGGAAGCGCGAGCAGCATTCCGCGAAGCGCTCGGGTTCGAACAGGACAAGTACCCCATCTGGGCGGCGTTGCTCCAGTTGGACCTCCAGCTCGAAGACTGGCAGATGCTCCACGCCGATGCATTGAAGGCGGAGGACCTGTTTCCCTCGCAGCCGGAACTCTTCCTCTACGATGGGATGGCCCTCTATCAACTGAAGCGGTATGCGGAGGCGATCGATACGTTCACGGCAGGCCATGAACTGGTGGTGGACAACAAGCCCCTGGAGGCCCAGTTCCTCGGACTGCTGGGTGACGCCTACAACGAGGTGAAGCAATATGCCCAAAGCGATGAGGCCTACGAACGGGCCCTGGCGATCAATGGGGATGATCCAGGGGTGTTGAACAACTGGGCCTATTACCTCAGCGAGCGGGGAGAGCGGCTGGAAAAGGCCGAGGAGATGAGCCGGAGGAGCAACGAACTGCAGCCCGGTGTGGGCACCTACATGGACACCTACGCCTGGATACTCTACCAACAGGGCAAGTACATTGAAGCCCGTGAATGGCAGGAAAAGGCATTGGCCGCAAGCGGGAACGAAGGCGTGTTGCTGGAGCACTACGGGGACATCCTGTACAAGCTCAACGATAAGGCAGGGGCGCTGGAGCAATGGAGAAAGGCCCAGCTGGCCGGTGGGGCCAGTGAACAGATCGACAAGAAGGCCAGCGAAGGGAAACCGGTGGAATGAGGAGGTCCCTGCTGCCCCTTATTCTGGCGCTGCTGCTGGCCGCATGCAGCAGCACCAAACCTGCCGCGGACCCCGCCGGGCACCGCGTCAAACACCCGCTTTCCAGCGCGGAACTCGCCAACCGGCTGGCCTTGGACGCCGCCCGGCACCCCAGCCACCTGAATGCCAAGGCTGAAGTCACCTTGGATGCGGGCAAAGGAAGCCGCAGCTTCAAGGCGCACTTGCGTTTGGTGCATGACAGTGCCTTGTGGATCAGCGTGACCCCTGCATTGGGCATAGAGGTGGCACGTGCCCTGCTCACCATGGATTCCTTGTTGATCCTGGACAAGCTCAGCGACCACTACTGGACGGGCAGCCACGAACAAGCACAGGCACGATTCGGTGTTCGCCCGGACCTTCAGCTGTTCCAGGATGCCTTGCTGGGCCTGCCGATCGGAATTGATACCACGGAACGCTATCGCAGCGGCCGTGAAGAGGGCTCGTATACCTTGGCCTCCAAGGAACGCCGCAAGTTCCTGCGGGCTGCCGAAGACATTGCACCGGCCGATACGGTGGAGACCGGCAAGGACATGCGGGACCGCCGTTTGGAACGCATTCTCCGCCAAGCGGAGCGCCGCGAGATGCTCGTCTATAAGTACTGGGTCGACCCGGATAGCCTATGGGTGGACCGCGTACTTATCACCGACCTGGCACGCGATCAACAAGCCGATGTGCGTTATATGCAGCGGAAAGACGTGAATGGGCACAGCACGCCAACGGGCATCGTACTTACTTTGTCCGCACCCGGCCAATCGGCCAGCGGCGTCCTGCGCCTGGACCGCATCGCGATCAATGAACCTGTCACTTTGCCCTTCCGCATTCCGGAGAAGTTCACGCCCATGGAGCCCTAGGTGGCTGGCCGCACTATTGATGGTGCTGAGCCTGATGCCCGCCTGGGCACAGGGCCGGAAGGAGCTCGAGAAGAAGCGCGACGTGCTGGATGCCAAGATCAAGCAGACCAACGTGCTCTTGGACCGGTCGCGCAATGATCAGCGGACCACGCAGCAGCAGGTGCAGTTGCTGGAAGCCCGGATCGGTCAGCGCCAGGAACTGATCCATGCCATGGGCACTGAATTGTCCAGGATGGACCAGGACATCCAGGACGGCCGGGACAGCATCCGGCAACTGGAACTGAGCTTGGGGGCGCTCAAGGAGGAATATGCCCGCATGGTCCAATTCGCCTACATGAACCGCAGGGCCTACGACCGGCTCAGCTACATCTTTGCCGCGGAGAGCTTTGCACAAGCCTACCGGCGCTCCCGCTACCTGGATCAATTGGCGCAGCACAGGAGCCAGCAGGCTGCATTGATACAAGTGACACGGGAACAACTGGCCACCAAGATGGAGGGCCTGGAGGTAACCCGCAACGAGAAGGCAGCGTTGCTGGGCCGCCAGCAAGATGCCTCACGGCAACTGGCCCATGACCGAAATGAGCAACAACAGGTGCTCCAAGGCTTGCGCAAGGAAGAGGGCCGATTGAAACAGACATTGACCCAGCAGGAACGGCAGCGCCGCGAACTGGCCGCAGCCATACGCAAAGCCATAGAGGCGGAGATCGCCAAGAGCAGGGCGGCAACAGTAAAGCCCAAGGGAGCCTCCCCGGCAGGCAAGGTGGACTTCGCACTCACCCCTGAAGCGAAGGAACTGAATGCTGAATTTGAAAAGAACCGGGGCAGCTTGCCTTGGCCCGTTGAGAAGGGGACCATCACCAGCCGTTTTGGCAAGCAGCCCCATCCGGTGCTCAAGGGAATCCAGATTGAGAACAATGGGCTGGACATCGGTTGTGAGCCGGGTTCGGCGGTCAGGGCCATCTTCAAAGGGGAGGTGAGCAGTGTGATCGTCATCCCCGGCGCCGGCAAGGCCGTCATGCTCAGCCACGGGGCCTACCGCACGGTGTACAGCAACTTACGTGACGTGTCCGTGAACAAGGGCGACAAAGTGAACACCAAGGAGGTGGTGGGAACCGTGATGACCGAAGAAGGAGCGAGCACGGCCCATATCGAGATCTGGAAGATCACCAGCGACGGGCAACTGCAGAAAGTGGACCCCTCGGCCTGGATCCTGCAGTGAGCGGCGTGCTGGGCCATGCGCACTACCTTTGCCCGCACGGACGGCCCGCTCAATACAGGGCTGCCGGTGCACCATGGGAAAAATTGGTCCAATGGAAATCGTCCTCATCATCGCGCTCTTGTTGCTGCTGTTCGGTGGTAAGAAGATCCCCGAACTGATGCGCGGACTTGGCCGGGGTATGAGGGAGTTCAAGGATGCCCAGAAGGACGATCCCACGCCTTCCGATAAACCTTGACGGCGAACACCAGTGCCATGGGCATGCCCCGTACTTTTCACGAGGCCAAGACCGCTTTGGCCTCCGGCACCACCACGGTCACGGCCATGACCGTGGCTGCTTTGGCCAAAGCCAGGGCCTCCGCCCACCTGAACATTTTTCTTGAATTGTTCGAAGAAAGTGCCTTGGCACAGGCGGCGTCCATTGATGCCAAGTTGGCCCAAGGTGCCGCAGGCCCCTTGGCCGGCGCCATCGTGAGCATCAAGGACAACCTTTGCTACGCCGGGCACCGCGTATCGGCGGGATCGCGTATGCTGGAAAATTACGTGAGCCCCTTCAGTGCCACGGTGGTGGAGCGCATGTTGGCAGCTGACGCGGTGATTCTCGGCCGCACCAACTGCGACGAGTTCGCCATGGGCAGCAGCAATGAGACCAGTGCCTACGGAGCCGTTGCCAACCCCTTGGACCCCGCCAGGGTGCCCGGCGGCAGTAGCGGCGGTGCGGCAGCCTCCGTGGCCGCAGGCTTATGCCACATGGCACTGGCCAGCGATACCGGCGGGTCCATCCGCCAGCCTGCCTCCTTTTGCGGTGTGGCCGGGTTCAAGCCCACGTATGGGCGGGTGAGCCGCTATGGATTGATCGCCTTCGCAAGTTCCTTCGACCAGATCGGGCCCCTCGCCCATGATGTGAGCGACCTTGAAAGCATCTACCAAGCCATGGCGGGCCCCGATGAACGGGATAACACGACCAGCCACCGGCCCATCGGGGATGCCCGTTTGGGCAGCAAGCTCAGCGTGGGCTATTATACCCAATGCTTGGAACACCCGGGGTTGGACCCGGAAGTGAAATGCCACCTCCAAGAGCAACTGGACCGCTTGGCGCAAGAGGGGCATACCGTGGTTCCCATGAACCTGGCCTTGGCCGACCTTTTCGTGCCCACCTACTACATCCTCTCCACCGCCGAGGCCAGCAGCAACCTGGCCCGGTTCGATGGGGTGCGCTATGGGCACCGGTCCAGCCGGGCCGAAGGGGTGGACGAGGTATACAGGATGAGCCGATCGGAAGGTTTCGGTCCGGAGGTGAAGCGACGGATCCTTCTGGGCACGTTCGTGTTGAGCGCGGGCTACTACGATGCTTACTACGCGCAAGGCATGCGCGTGCGCCGGTTGATCCGGGACAATACCTTGGAAGCCCTGTCCGCCGTGGACGTCTTGCTTACCCCCACCTGCCCGGATACGGCCTTTACCAAAGGGCACATCAGCGACCCGGTGGCCATGTACCTGCAGGACATTTTCACCGTGCAGGCGAACTTGGCAGGCATACCGGCCGTTTCCATTCCAACCGGCCGGCACAGCAATGGCCTGCCCTTCGGGTTGCAGTTGATGGCCAAGCCTTACGAGGATGAGCGGCTTTTGGCGATCGCCAAGGACGTTTTTTCCGCTTAGGACCTGTTTTTCAAGCCCGTTTGCACGATCGATCGTGGGCAAGGCCGGGCAACATCCCGGCCAGCCCTGCGTATGAACCTCGATATTCGCCTCGCCATGCTCCTCCGAAACCTGCTTCCCTTACTGGTGCTCACTCCGCTTGGCCTGCAGGGCCAGGCACCCGCCACCACCACCGATCCGGTACTGGAGCGGATCGATGAGCTCAGCCGGCTTCCTTGGTTGAAGAATGACCCGTTCACCACCGACGTTGCCGAACTGAACATCCATCGGTTTGCACCGGGAGAGGTGCCGGTGTACCATGATGAAGTGTACCGCGATCGGCTCCTGGCCTTGGATGAACGCACGCCGTTCAAGCTCACTTATAACCTGCCTGTGAGGGCGTACATTGACATGTATGCCCAACGCAAGCAGGAGCAGACCGCCCGCATGCTGGGCTTGGCGCAGCTCTACTTCCCGGTCTTCGAACAAGCCTTGGACCGCTATGGGCTGCCCCAGGAACTGAAGTATTTGGCCGTGGTGGAAAGCGCCCTGTACCCCGGGGCCCGTTCAAGTGCGGCAGCGGTGGGCCTGTGGCAGTTCATCATTGGCACAGGCAAACTGTACGGACTGCGGGTGGACAGCTATGTGGATGAGCGATGTGACATCTACAAGAGCACGGACGCCGCCTGCCGGTACTTGCGCGACCTGCACGAGATCTTTGGCGATTGGGAATTGGCCTTGGCTGCTTACAACTGCGGCCCAGGCAATGTGAACAAGGCGGTGCGTCGCGCTGGTGGCGCCTTGGACTACTGGAAGATTTATGACTACCTGCCGAGGGAAACAAGGGGGTATGTTCCGGCCTTCATTGCCGCGAACTACATCTTCAACCATGCAGCGGACCACAATGTGTTCCCCGTCATACCCAACTACTGTGCCTATGAGGTGGATACCATCCAGGTGCGCTACCCCTTGGAATTGGACAAGCTGGCGGCCATCATTGGTGCTTCACCCCAGGAAGTACGTGACCTCAATCCCGTGTTCAAGCACGGCGTAGTGCCGAACATGGCGTGGCCGGCCACCGTGTACATCCCGGCCTCTTACGTCACCGACTTCATCCAGCATGAGGACACCATTTCCCGCTCCTACCAGCCGGACGTGAGCGCTCCTGCACCGAACATTGCGGTTGCCCGGGTGGCGGAAAAGCCGGCCACACGGACGGTAACGCACCAGGTGCGCAGCGGCGAGTCGCTGGGGACGATCGCACGCAGGCATAACGTCAGCGTGCAGGACCTGCGCCACTGGAACCACATCAAAGGTGACCAGATCCGTGCTGGCCAACGGCTTGTGCTGCATCCCGTGCCGACACCCGCAAAAGCCACGGACCAAGCCGAGGCCAAGGCAGCCGGCAGGAACAAGGAGTACATCTACCACACCATCCAGCCGGGCGACACCCTGTGGGAGATTGCGAAGAACTATCCCGGCGTGAGCGTGGACGACATCAAGCGCCTGAACGGACACATGAACACCCACAACTTGATCGTGGGCAAGAAGATCAAAGTGGGTGTTGAAAAGGGGTAGCTGGCGGCTTTGGAGGATAGGCGTTGTTATCAACGATCGGGCGGTTTCCTGTTGACGTTTTCCCGGGAAGGTTGGCCTGGGAACCCCTAAATTCGGGGCAAAAGGATCCGCCATGGGCCTGCCCGATATCCGCACCTTCATGCACGCTCCATGCCGGTTCCGGCTCCGGGGAGGAAAGGAAGTGTTCGGGGTGGTGTGGGAATGTGGCCCAGTGCCGGACCAAACCCTCCGGTTTGCATCCATCGGAGAGTACGAACGTGCGCGCCACGATCCGCAAGGCCACTTGGACGCTATCGCCATGCAGCCTGAAGAGATCCTCTGGGCCGAAAGGCTGGCCCGCTGACCATCCGAGCGGTCATCTGCCCGAAGGCGCAAGCATGCCGGCTGCCCTCCCGATCAGGAAGGCATAGGCACGGGCCACCTCCTCCAGTCTTTCGAAGCGCCCGGTGGCGCCACCGTGCCCCGCTTCCATATTCGTCCACAACAACAACGGGCTGTTGCCTTGTTGGTGTTCACGCAGGCGGGCCACCCACTTGGCCGGTTCCCAATATTGCACTTGGCTGTCATGGAAACCGGTGGTGGCCAGCAGGGCCGGGTAGCGCGCATCATGCACGTTCTCGTACGGGGCGTATTTCAAGATCCGGTTGAACGCCTCCGGCTCGCGTGGGTCGCCCCATTCGTCATACTCGCCGGTGGTCAGCGGAAGAGCGGCATCCAGCATGGTGTTCACCACGTCCACGAAAGGCACTTCGGCCACCACGCCGTCCCATAGGTCAGGTCGTTGGTTCATCACCGCGGCCACCAGCAGCCCCCCGGCACTGCCACCCATGCAATAGAGGCGGGAGGGATCGGCATGGCCATCGGACTTCAGCTGTTCGGCACAGGCGATGAAGTCCGTGAAACTGTTCATCTTATGCTCCATACGGCCGTTTTCGTACCAGGCTCTCCCCATTTCCTCGCCGCCGCGTACATGGGCCACGGCCAGCACGAAACCACGGTCCAATAAACTGAGCCTGGCGCTGCTGAACACCGGTTCCACATTGATGCCGTATGCACCATAGCCATAGAGCAGCAGGGGCGCCTTGCCATCCATGGCCAGATCACGGCGGTGCACCAGGCTGATGGGTATGCGCACGCCGTCGCGGGTGGTGGCCCAAATGCGTTCGCTGATGTAGCGGGAGGCATCAAAATCGCCTACGACCTCCTGCTGTTTGAGCAACCTGTCCTGGCCGGTCAGCAGGTCATGCTCATAGACCGAATCAGGCGTGGTAAGTGAGCTGTAGCCAAAACGGAACTTGGTGGTGTCCCATTCGGGGTTCACACCGCCGTAGGCCACGTAGGCCGGATCGTGGAAATCGATTGTGCGCTCCTGTCCGGTGGAGAGCTGCCGGACCCGCAGCTGTACCAGGCCATTGGAGCGTTCAGTGATCACCAAATGGTCGCGGAACACCTCCACATCCTCCAGCAGCACGTCGGGGCGATGGGGCACCACCTCGGTCCAGTGGGTTTTGCCGGTGCGTTCCTCGGGGCATTCCATCAACCGGAAGTTCCGTGCTTTCCAATTGGTGAGGATATAGAACTTGCCCGGCATGCTTTCATCCGGCCCCGCCGCAATGTGCATGATGCTCAATTCATGCCTTCTTTCCCTGGGGAACAGGGCCCGGAAAGAACCCAACGGTTCATCCGTGGGCAGAAGCCTGTGTTCACTGCTGAGCGTGCTTTCCGAAGAGATCACCAGGAAACGATCCGACCGGCTCCGGTATACCTCGCAGCTGAATGCGCGGTTGCGTTCATGGAACACCAGTTCATCGGAGGCTGGGTCGGTGCCCAGGATGTGGCGGAAGACCCTTGCATTTCGCAAGCTGCGGTCCTTGCGCACGTAAAAGAAAGTATGGTCGTCCGCAAAGGCGCCTCCATCGCCAGCATGCGTGATCACATCGGGAAGATCGCGTCCGGTGGCCAGGTCGCGGAAGCGGATTTCGTAGCGCCTGCGTCCCACCGTGTCCAAACTGTAGGCCATCAAACGGTTGCCGGGGGCGACCTCGAAGTCGGCCAGGTCGAAGTAGTCATGTGCGGCCGCCATGGCGTTTTCGTCCAGAAAGACCTCGAAATCTTCCGGCACCTGCTCCTTGTCGGCCAAGGCTCGTGCGCGCATATGCACGGGATACTCCGCGCCGGGATCAAAGCGGAAGCGGTACCAGTATCCATTCTCGCGATAGGGCACGCTGATGTCCCCTTCTTTGATCCGGCCTTTCATTTCGCGGTACAGGGTGCCGCGCAGGTCATTCAAGGAGGCCATGACCTGTTCCGCATAGGTGTTCTCCTGGAGCAGGTGGTTGGTGACCCGGAGCGTTTGGGCATCCGGCGTTTTTGCTGACCGTTGTGCTTCGGACAGGCGCATCCAAGCATACTCATCGACCCGCTGATGCCCATGCATCGTGGTCCGTTGAAGCTTCCTTTCCGCGCGTGGAGGGGAGGGTGGTGCCGAGGCCTTCATGGGGGTCCGTGTGCGGGTCTTGGGAGGCATTCGGGGGTGGGCGAAATTAGCCCACGCAGCAGTGCCTCAACGGAGCACGTCATGGAGCACTTCGGGCGAGCGCAGTTCACCGAATCCCTCGGCATGGAAGCGGAAGAAGAGGAGCAGGTGGTCCAGCAGCAATTTGCGTTGATCGCCTGGGAGGGAGGGTGAACCCTTCTCGTGACGCAACATGCGCGCGAAGGCCGATGCACTGGTCCTGTCCATGCAGAAGGCATGGGGTTCGGGGCCCTTGAAGAAGCAACCCTCGCGGAGGTCGAAACGGTCTTCCCCATGGAACGGTGGTTCCGGCAGGAATCCGAGGCGCTCCGCCAAGCCGGTCAACAAGTCCAATGGCAACTGGCCCAATGCACTTTCCGTGTCGATGGCTTCCAAGGTGTGCAGCACGAACCGGAACAGGCCCGGGTCGGGTGCGCCTTCGCGCAGGGTGCGGTAGAATACTTCCTGGGCGAACAGCAGGATCAAGCCGCGGCGCGGATCGTTGGCAATGTGCAGGTAGGGCTGGAGGGAGCGGGCTTCGCGCACCTGCTGGAGTTCGCGGTCGCGGTCCTCGGTCACCACCAGTTCCAAGCGGCCCAAGGGCTGCAACAAGGCGGGCGGTGCCGTGCCGCGCTTGCCGGTGCGCACCATGTAGGAACGGGCGCCAAAAGTTTCGGTATAGGCCTTCAACACGGTGGACCGGTCGCCATGGTGGAAGGTGCGCAGCACAACGGCCCGTGTGGTGTGCAGCATGTGGATCACCTCACCACGGCCACCTTGGTATTGCACTTGCTTTTCCCTTCGGGGTCCATGACCAGGACCAGGTACACCCCGGTGCTTACCCGTCGGCCTTGCATGTCTGTAACAGGCCAGGTGGCCTGTCCGCCCTTGGAAATGGCATGGTAAACCACGTTGCCGGCCACGTCAGTGATGCGTACATCGCTGCCGCGCACCAAGCCGGTGATGGCCACTTGTCCTGCATAGGATTCGCGCACCGGGTTGGGGAATACGGCTGCGCATTCAGCTGAAACAAGGCCTTCGGTGGCATCACCACGGTAGCTCATGATGCCTTGGTCAGTGCCGATGAACAGTTCACCCGTGGAGCCGTCCATGGCCATGCAAATGATGTTGTTGCTGGGCAGGGGGCTGTTCTCGGCGGTGAAATGCGCGAGTTGTTCCGTGCCATCGGCGCTCACCAAGTACAGGCCGCTGCTTTGGGTGCCCAGCCATTTGCGGTTGGCGCCGTCCACCACGATGCTGCTCACGGATTCGGTCTCCAGCAGGATCTGCCAATTGCCGTCCTGTTCGATCAGGATCTGCTGGGCATCGAAGTTGCTTTCGGAAAAAACCAGGTCGGGGTTGTAGAACACGGCCACACCTTTTCCGGTGCCCACCCAGATCTGCCCGTCCAGGTCCTCCGCCACGGAGAAGACGTCCATGGAGGGCAGTTTACCTTGTCCTTCGTAGGTGTTCAGGACCTTGGCCAGGTCGTCACCGGGTTCTGATGGTGTGCCATTGTCCGAAAAGACGAACAACCCGGAACTGCGCGGGCGGACCACCCATTTATAGCCGTTTTCGGCCGCGATGATGTCTGATAGCAGGGTGTTGTTTGCCAGGACGGTGCCCGTGTTCATGGCATACCAAGCGCCATTTTTCATGCGCACGCTGATGGGCTGGGCGCAGTTGCTGTTGGTGGCCCACAGGTTGCCCTTGTCATCGAACGCCAAACCGGCTACTTGCGTGGGGACGTCGTCAGTTGCGCCGTTCTGGAAGCGCTGCAAGGTGCTGTTGTTGGCGCCGAAGTAGCCAATGCCATGTCGATCGCGCATCTCCAGTATACCGTCGTCCCAGCTGGACACGAACACATGGGAGCCGTCCTGGGGGTCCACCTGTATGGCGAGCACATCGTTGAGGGCGGCGGCATAGTCGTTCCCGCCGGAGGCGAAGAGGGGGTCGTTGAGCTGGGTGGTGGTGTACCAGCGGCCATCCACCAAGGAATGCACGCCCTCTTTGCGGTACTCATAGGACCAGTTGCCTGCAACGCCACCGGTGGTCACATACAGGGCGCCCTTGGCGCAGGCCATGCGGTAGCAGGTGTTGCTGGCCGGGCCGTTCGGCGCCACGAGCTGATAGTCGGAGGCCCAATGGAATGCGACCAGGCCACCCTTGGCCGTGGCGATCCATACGGTGTTGGGTTCGGTACGGAGGGCATCCCGCGGGTGCAATTCGTTGGCGCCGAAGTGATCGATATAGGAAACTTCGGAGAGGGTGGTGTCGAATTCCCTCAGGCGGTTCCGGCCCGTGACGGTGAGTACGCTCCCATCGTTGGACACGGTGATGTTGCGGTTGAAGTCATGCACGGCGCCGCTGAGCACCTGCCACCCGGCATTGTAGTGGTATATGGTGTCCTTTTCATCTTCTTCCACGTCACTGACGCGCCGGTTCACCAGGAGCTGGCCGTTGAAGGAGAGCACTTTGGTGAAGGCGCCATCGGCCCCGGGCAAGTCCATGCGTTTGTGCCAACTGGTGAAAGCGGCCAGGTTGGGCGCTTGCTGCCAAGCGGCAAAAACACCGGAAGGCGTGGCGGCATAGATGGAATCGTTGAAGAAGGCAAGGCTGTTCACTTGCAGGAGGGCGGCATCGGGGCCGATGAGCCAAGTATCCTTCACTTCCTTCCGCGTGAGGTCCACCACCACAATGCCGAAACCGCAGCCCAAGTAGGCCAGGTCACCTTGCGTGGTGATGCAGCGGATGCCCTTGTCACCCACCACGCTGCTGCGCTTGATATCGGGCATGTTGGTCACCCCGCCCGGCCCCAGGAGGTCGAGGTTGCCGTTTTTGTAGCCCACCAGGAGGGTGTTCTGCAGGGTGTTCCAGCCAATGGAAAGGATGTTCACATCGCTTAAGTTGTTCACTTTGGTGAACCGCTCGGTTTCGCCGGACTGGGGGTTGTATTTGAAGATGGCGGTCGAGGTGGCGCAATAAAGGTCCGGACCGCCTTGCACCACGGCCAGTGTTTGCAGGTATTGGAAGTGGTCCCGCCATTGGCCGATGGCGGGCTGTGCGGCCAATTCAAGGGTATGGAAGAGCAGGGGAACGGCAAGCAGCAAGGTGGGAAGTGTTCGCATACGGGCGGAAGCTACGGAGTTCACAACGCGGAACGGGCACGATCGGTATGGGGCTGGCAAAGGTGTAAACGCGAAGCGCCCCGGAGAGGGCGCTTGCTTGAGGTCGCGTGCGGATTCGAACCGCAGTAGCAGCTTTTGCAGAGCTGTGCCTAGCCACTCGGCCACGCGACCTGATGATCCGCCCTTGAGACCGCATGCACGGCCACACGAGGGGGCCGCGAAGATAGCCGGTTCTGGTCAACCTTCCACCGTATAGACCACGCAATCCACGGCACCGGGGATCGGGGGGTGTTCCTTTTCCAACCGCACGCGCCATCGCATGCCGTGGGGCCATTCCTTTTGCAGGGCCGCCAGGATCCGGGCGGCCACCTGCTCGATGAGCTTGGACCGGACGGCCATTTGGTCCACCACGATGGCCGTAACGCGGCTATAATCAATGGTATCGCTGAGCTTGTCCGTGCGTTCGGCACGGGCGAGGTCACCTTCCACGGCCACGTCCACACGGTAGTGCCCGCCGATCCGGCCTTCTTCCGACAGGCAACCGTGGTAGGCGTATAGCCGGATCCCCTTGACCTCGATCAGCCCCATGATGCACCGGTTTTGAGCCCTGCGTTCAGCCGGGCCAGCACTTCATCGCGGCCGAGCACCTCGCTCACGTCGAACATGCCCGGGCCTTGCATACGCCCGGCCACGCAGAGCCTGTACACGGGCATGAGCAGGCCCAGCTTCAGGCCATGAGCCGTCAAGGCGGTGTTAAAAGCCTGCTCGAAATCCGCAGCCCGGGTGGTGGCCAGGGCAACCACGTTGGTGACAAAGGAGGACAGGGCTGCGGCCGTGCCGGGTTTCCAGCGCTTTTGCAGTTCGGCCAAGGCTTCCTGGTTGTTCGCCAGCGGGGAACCTTGGGTGAAAAGATATTCGCCTTCGAGCAGGTCCGGCGGGAAGGTGGCGCGTTCTTTCAGCAAGGCGGCCGCGGCAGTGGCTTTTTCGGGCAGGCTGGAGATGCCTTTGGCCGCCAACAATTCCTGCAATTGGGCCCCCAGTGCGGCATCGGGCTGTTGGCGGAGGTATTGTTGGTTGAACCACCGGGCCTTCTCGGGGTCGAAGCGGGCGCCGCCTTTGTGTACCCGCGCCAGATCGAAGAGGGCGGCAAGTTCATCCATGGACATGATCTCCTGGTCGGTGCCCGGGTTCCAGCCGAGCAACGCCAACATGTTCATGAAGGCCTCCGGATAGTAGCCCCGCTCGCGGTAGCCGCTGCTGCGTTCGCCGCTGGCGGGGTCTTGCCAATCCAAGGGGAACACAGGGAAGCCCAAGCGGTCGCCATCGCGCTTGCTGAGCTTGCCATTTCCGTCGGGCTTGAGGATCAGGGGCAGGTGGGCGAACGCAGGACGCTCCCATCCGAACGCTTCGTAAATCAGCACATGCAATGGGGCACTGGGCAGCCATTCCTCACCGCGTATCACGTGTGTGATGGCCATGAGGTGATCGTCCACGATGTTGGCCAAGTGGTAGGTGGGCATGCCGTCGCTCTTGTACAGCACCTTGTCATCGATGTTGCTGCTGTGCACGGTCACCCAGCCGCGGATCAAGTCCTCAAAGCGCACCTCCGCGTGGCGGGGTACCTTGAGCCGTACCACATGGTCATCGCCGCTTTCGAGCCTTGCGCGGGTTTCGGAGGCGCTGAGCGTAAGGCTGTTGCGCATGTGCTCCCGGGTCACGGCGTTGTAGGCAGGGGCGGCCACGCCGGCAGCCTTCAGGCGTTCGCGCATGGCATCCAATTCCTCGGCGGTATCAAAGGCATAGTAGGCCTTGTTCGCCTGGACAAGCTGTTCCGCATAGGTCCGATAGAGGTGCTTGCGTTCACTTTGGCGGTAGGGTCCGTTGGGGCCGCCCTTCCAGGGGTCCTCCACGGTCTTCAGGCCGCACCAGGCCAGCGCTTCACGGATGTACTCCTCGGCACCGGGAACGAAACGGGTCTGGTCGGTATCCTCGATGCGAAGCAGGAATTCGCCGCCATGCTTGCGGGCAAAGAGGTAATTGTAGAGCGCCGTACGGACACCGCCCATGTGGAGCGGGCCCGTGGGGCTGGGAGCAAATCTGACGCGTACGGACATGTGTAGGGGTGATCGCAGGGAACGACCTCGGCCTCGGGGGTGCCAAGGCTGCGAAAGTAGGCGTGCAGCGCCCGTTCACACCTGTACGCCCTTCTCCACGATGCGCTTCCACTCGGGATGCTTGCGCAAGTGGTCGGTAACGAAGGAGCACATGGGTACCAGCTTGAGGTTGTGCTCCTCGATGTAGCTGAACACGCGCTCCACGATGATCGCACCGATTCCTTTGCTCTCCAAGGACTTGGGCACCTTGGCGTGGGTGAGGAACATCTTGGTGCCGTTCAGTTCGTATTCCACCTTGGCCATGCGGCCTTCAACTTCCATTTCAAATTGGCGGGAACTCGTGTCGTTGATCAGGGGGACTTGGTAGAGGTCGTTCATAGGGTATTGATCGGTTCCTGATTGTTGAACGTGTTTGGGATGGACGCGGGGCGTGCAAAGATACGAAGGCCCAACGGCCCCATGGTGGACCATCACGGCCGTCGGGGAAAGGCCCCTTGGGCTTTGGGCCGGTCCCGGGAGGCCTATGGACACATAGGAAACGATTTTACCCCAAAAAGTTTCCATCATTCCGAATGTTTCTATATTTGCCGCCTGCAAACGGATGGCAACGGACAACGAAAACCCCAAGAACGAGCGTGAGGAGCGGCTGCTGGAAGAGGCCGGCAAGGTCTTCATGACCTACGGCATCAAGAGCGTGACCATGGATGACATGGCTGCCCGGCTTGGGATCAGCAAGAAGACCTTGTACCAATACGTCAAGGACAAGAACGACCTGGTGGAGAAGGTGCTCATGCATACCTCGGACCAGCGCCGATGCGCGATATGCGAGGTGATCGGGCAGCAGCGCAACGCCATTGATGTCTTCTTCGACGTGACCACCCAGGTGGCGGCGAACCTCAAGGGCATCCATCCGTCCATCCACTTCGACCTGGAGAAGTACCATCCGGAGGCTTTCCGGAAGTGGCGGGAAGGGCAGCGCAAGGAGATCTACGAGACGGTGGTCTACAACCTGGAATCAGGGATCCGGGGCGGATTGTACCGGGAAGACATCAACATCCCGATGATCGCCACGGTGTACATCGCCCGGTTCGACATGGTATTCGATGCGGTGCTCTTCCCGGCTGAACGGTTCAATATGCCCGAGCTGCTTTGGGAGATCTTCCGCTACCACATCCGGGGCATAGCCAGCGCGAAAGGCTTGAAATATCTGGAACAGAAAGTGAAACGGGAGATGCCGCCTCCGGCACCCGCCGCAAAGCAACACACATGAGGCAAGCAATCACCGCCGCCAGCGCCCTGCTGGCCATGGCGACCATGGCACAAGGGCCGGTGAGCCTGAGCCTTCAGCAGGCCGTGGACCAGGCCGCCAGGCAGAGCTACAGTGTACAGTACAGTGCGCTGGAGGCGGAAAAGGCGGACTCGAAGATCAAGGAGATCCTGGGTGTTGGCCTGCCCCAGGTCGCAGCGTCCGCCGGGTTGAACAACTACCTGAAGGTGCCCACCCAGGTGATCCCCAACTTCTTCGGCAACGATCCGCCCACCATGGAGATCCAGTTGGGTGTTCCCTGGATGCTCAACGGCGGGGTGCAGCTCAACCAATTGCTTTTTGACGGCAGCTATCTGGTGGGCTTGCAAGCCACCCGTGAACTGAAGGACAAAGCAGGCCTGGACTTGGAAAAAGCCCAGCACGATGCGCGCGTCCAAGCGGCCAAGGCCTATTACGCCGTGCTTGCCGCCGAGGAAGGGGTGCGGCTGTTGGGCGAAAGCCTGCCCCTGCTGGAGAAAAGTGCCGGCGATGCGAAGGCCATGGTGCAGCAGGGTTTCATGGAAAGCACGGACGTGGACCGGTTGACCATCCAATTGGCCGACACGCGCAACCGCCAAGGCAGTTTGCGGCAGCAGGCCAACGTGGCCCGGGCCTACCTCGCCCTGGTGTTGGGCCTGCCCA
>JAGPDT010000108.1 GCA_018057455.1 Flavobacteriales bacterium
GCACGGTGGTCCGGTCAGTCCTTCAAGGCCTTGTCGCCGTTGCGGGCCTTTGCCATCAACACCCGTTGCCGTACGGCGTGGAATGTGCCCAATGTCATCAGGATGATCCCGATCCACAGGATGTTGATCCCGGGGAACACAATGGCCTGCATGATCACGAACTCGCGCTCGGACATGTTCAGGCCGATGCGGTCACCCTTCACGGTGGCCAGTTCGAATTTCACGTCCAGGTCCGGCAATTCGAAGCCCTTGTTGCCCACCGGTTCGTTGTTGTGGTAGATCACCACCGGATGCGCCTCGAACCACCGGTGCTCGTCGTACAGGTCGCGCACCCGCAAGTCCAGCACAAACACGGTGAAGTCGGGCCCGAGCCGGGCGATGGTCACGCTGTCGCGCACCGTGCGCACGCTGTCCAGCAGCACGATGCAGGTGGGGGTGACAATGGTGTCGCCGAGGTTCTTCTCGTACAGGCGCGAAGGCATGAAGCCGTCTGAGGCGCTGTCCAGCTTGGCATACCGGATGTGGGTGTAGAGGTCACGCTGGGGCCAATGCTTGGTGCTGGGCTCGGCCACATTGCCGAAACGCGGGTTGAGCTGCACCATGGGTTCCAGTTGGAATTCCTTGGCGCCGGCCTGGCGTGGCGACCAATGGGGCGCGCGCCAGAGCTCCCTGCGGGTATAGGTCTCCAGGGGAGCCCAATGGGCCGGCTGGTCCGGTAGGAAGTGCGCCCCTGCGGTGTGGTCATCCTTGGCCACGAAGAGCGTATTGCGCACCCGCACGGTATCGCCCGCAGCATATTGTTGCGGCACCGATGCGAAGTAATCCATGTCGTAGCGCAGGTTCACGCCTTCCTGGCGCTTGCCCTTGAACGAGACGTAGAAGTCGCCCACCGGCACGGTGTCGCCCAGGTAGAGCAGCATGTCCTGCCCGTCGTTGAAATCCTCGTTCAGGTAGCTCAGCACCGGCCCGGAGGTGTTGCGGCTGATCTTCTGCTCACGGCTCATGCTGATCACCGCGCCAAGCAATAGCAGGCCGAAGCCGAAGTGGGCCATGGAAGGACCGGCTTTGGCCAGCTTGCCCTTCAACACCCGGGGGATGTACAACAGGTTGGCCAGCGCGGCGAACAGGGTGGAGAAGAGCAGTGCGATCAGGTTGATCTCCGCCAATTCGTACTTCAGCAACCAAACACACAGTCCGGTGATCAACAGCGCACCGAAGAAGGAAAGGCCCAACCGGCGGAAGAACTTCGACCGGTCCGTGTGCTTGTATTGCAGGTACTGTCCGATGGCCACCAGCAATGTCACGATGAAGGCGAAAGGGATCTGCCACTTGTTGAAGTGTGCCTTGGCTTCCACCGGTGGTGCCAATTTGGCTTGGGCCAGTTCATGGGCCCAAGCCCAGTCCGTGGCCTTGTGCAGGCTCTCCAGCACGCTTTGGAACGGCGCCAGCAGCACATTGAACACCGGTACCGACGTACTGAAGGTGATCTGCGCAGCGCTGAGCAGCAGCACCAGCGATCCGATGAAGAGCCAGAATTCGCGGCTCAGCAGTTCTTCGTCATCGTGCTTGTTGAAGGGGCCTTTCCGGTAGGCCACCACGGTCATCACCATGCTCACCGCCCCGAACAGGATCACGGCGGGAACCTGCACCTGCAGGCTCAGGCCCAACACCATGATCACGGCCGAGAGCCCGACGTAGAACCAACGGTCAACGCGATCGGGGTTGAGGGCCGCCACGGCCAACGCCACGAAGGAGAGCATGAACAGCACCAGTCCCGTCATCATGCCTTCACCGGTGAAGCTGTGTACGCTGGTGTCGCCCAGCACGCCGCTGCGGGTGAGGAAGGTGCTGTAGAGCACCAGCAGGAAGGTGATCAATGTGAGGAACAGCGTGGTGAACAGCGAGGTGTCCTTGCGCTTGTTGATCAGCATCAGGTGGCCGGCGCCCACCAACGTGATCCACGGCACCAGGGAAGCGTTCTCCACGGGGTCCCACGCCCAAAACCCACCAAAGCTCAGCGCCTCATAGGCCCATGCGCCACCCATGAGGATGCCCAGGCCCAGGATGCCGATGCCGAAGAAGGTCCAGGGTAGCGCCGGCTCCATCCATGCTTTCACCCGGCCGGTGGCAAGCCCGGCAATGGCGAAGGCAAAAGGCACCAAGGTGGCCGTGAAGCCCAGGAAAAGGGTGGGCGGGTGGATCACCATCCAATAGTTCTGCAGCAGGGGGTTCAGTCCGCGGCCATCGTGGAACTGGGGGATGATGCTGAGGTAATTGGGCAGCGTGGTCCACGGCAGTCCGATGTTTTCCGGCAGTTCCCGGATCAGCATGAACGGGCTGTTGCCGATGCGGTAGTCGAACACGTGGATCCCCAGGATCATGGACACCAGGAACACCTGTACCAAGGCAAATACCGCCACCACCGGGCCTTCCCAGGTCTTGGCCGACTGGATCAGCAGGTTGCCGAGCACCATGGTCCAGAAGGTCCACAACAGGAAGGACCCTTCCTGGCCTTCCCAAAAACAACTGGCGATGTAGCGCAGGGGCATCTCCGTGTTGCTGTGCTTCCACACATAGTCGTACGCGAACCAATGGTTCAGCAGCATGGTGAACAACGTGGCCACAATGCCCACCACCGCCAGGGAGTGCACGCGGAAGGCCGCACGGCCCAACGTGCGCCAACCGGTGTCGTTGGTGCGTGTGTGCAGGATGTAGGCGGCGAGCGACAGCAGCGCTCCCACGAATGCCACGAGGGTGAGAAGATGCCCGAGCTGGCCGGCCCAAGCATGTTCTCCTACATAAGTGATGGGATTGTCCACGGCGTGTGCTGGATCAGATTGTCGGCGCGGAGGATGAGCGGTTGTTGGTGGAAATTCCCTGGGCGATGACCTGACCGATCAAACGTTCGACCCCGTGATCCCGGACTTCAGAGCCCAGCCGTTACTTGGCTCTCCTCGTTGTACTTGCTGGGGCACTTCAGCAGCATGTCCTTGGCGTGGAATTCGCCGTGGGCATCCGCCTCGCCGATCAGCACCAGGCGCTCGGACCGTTCGAGGTCCTGGGGCTTGGCCATGGCCAATTTCACTTGGCATTTGCGCCCTTCCAGGTCCACCATGGAAAACCGGGTGAGGCTGGCGTTCACGCTGGGCTCATAGATGATGGGCTGGGACCGGTCCAAGGTGCCCACCACGTGGAACTCCTGGCCCGGTTCTTCAAAAGCCTCGGCCAAGCTTGCGTAGCTGCTGCTGTCGTTCAGCGAGCCGACCAGCGCGGCGATCGCCACGGCGATGATCACCAGCGCAATGAGGTGGGAGCGTTTCATCCGGTTCTTGTTGCTTTCCTGCCCTACGTGCAGTCGCAGGGCCAACGTTCATTCTCCTGGTTCAGCTTTCTCCTTCTTCTCCAACTGCCCGATCCTCCGGTCCAGTGCGAACATCCACCCGGCGATCCCGATGAGCACCGCGCCCACCACCATCACCACGGTGTTGATCTTGCCCGAAGCAAACATCTGCTCCTGCAACCAGGCCGGTGGCTCGGATGCCGCGAAGGTACTCACCGTGAAGGCCAGCAGGGTGATGACGGTCATCAGCGGTTTAACGATCATTTGCTTCATCTGCAATGGATTTTAGCCGCGCCACGCGCAGGTGCAGGGTGTAGGCCCACACGCCCAAGAGAATCCAGCCCAGCACCGCCGGGTAGAACACCGCACGCAAGCTGCTGTCCAGGTCGTATTGGCTGAAGGCCGGGTTGCCGCCGTTGCCAGGGTGCAGCGAGTCCGTGAGCCGGGGCAAAACCATGAGGAAGACCATCATGAGCACGTAAGCGAAGATGTTGTAGATGGCCGCCAGGCGGGCGCGTTTGTGGGGGTCGGGCACGGAGCCGCGCAGGATCAGATAGGCGGCATAGATCAATACCGTCACTGCGGCACCGTTCAGCTTGGGGTCGCTGGTCCACCAACCACCCCAGGTGGCCCGCGCCCAAATGCTGCCGGTGATCAGGCCCAGCCCGGCAAAGAGCAGGCTGACGTCCACGGCCGAAAGCGCCATGCGGTCATGGGCGAGGTCTCCTTTGCGAAGCACCAGCAGGCTCTGTACGAACGCGATGGTCATCAGCACCATCATGGTGAACCACATGGGCACGTGGAAGAAGAGGTTGCGGATGGTTTCGTTGAGGATGGTGCGGTTGGGGAACGCAAAGGCTGCACGGGGTGCATCGGGTACCTGGCAGCTTTCACCCGCCATGCCCTGGCCCAACCCTTCGGTGAAGAATGCATCGCGCAGTACAATCGGGCCGTCCGTATGATCCCAGGCCCATAGGCTGGTCAAGTTGCCACGGAAGCCCTCGGGCACGGTGAAAGTGGCGGTGAAGCTCACATCAGACCGCACTTCCACGGAGCTGGCGCAGACACGTTGGCCTTCATTCTCCAACCAGACCTGCGGCGTTTGCGACTTGAAATGTGTGTTGTAACCGGTGGCATCCAACGAAATCGGACCCGGAGCGAGCCGTAGTGTTGAGCTGTGGACCAAGGCCGGCCCCAACGGGGTATGCAAGCCAACCACAACAACGTAGAGCAGCAGCACCACGGACAAGCCCTTCCACCACCAGCCTTTCATCAGTCGCGCCAAAGGTAGGGGAAGAGCAGCCAGGCCAAGGCAACGGTGATCAGGTCGATCAGCACCAGCCACAACACATACTGCCCCGTGACGTTCCAGCCCAGGCCGTCAAGCGCCAGTTTGCTGGCCTTCATCAGGCTGAGCAGCATGGGCAGCACAATAGGGAAGCCCAGGATGGCCATCAGGCCGATGCCGTTGCCGGCGCGGGCGGCCAGTGCGGAGATCAGCGTGAGCACCAGCGCGAAACCGGTCCCGCCGATCACTACCACCAACAGAAAGATGTCCAGCCGGGCCGCATCCAAGGGTGAGCTGCCGATGAACAGGGCATACGCAGCCAAGCTCAACAGGCTCAGCACGGCCATGATCAGTCCGTTGTACACCGTCCGCGCCAACACCACGCTGCGCGGCGACGCCAGCGTATAGAGGTAAAGTTGCCGCCCTTGGTTCTCCCGCTGGAAGGAACGGCCCAAGGCATTGAAGGCCGCAAACAGCAGGATGATCCAGAAAAGCGCGTTCCAAATCGGCACATCAAACAGGTGGCGCACGCCCTGGTAGCAGACATACACCGTGCTCACCACATACAGCGCCATACTGCCCCAAACGTGTTTCTGGCGGCGGTCCAGCTGCCATTCCAGCCGCAACAGGTGGGCGATCTCGGCGCTCTGCATTTCGGGGCGAAGGTAGGATCAACGGCATGCCCGGTCCTTTGACCTAAGTCTACCCCAGTCCGATCGTTCAAAGTTCATCAACAAGGGCATTGGTGCCGGTCCCGAAGGAACAAGACCTTTGCCACCATGCCATTGCGCTTGAGCTACGCCCCGTACCGCCTGCTCTTCAAGCACCCATTTGAAACTTCGCACGGCGTCCGCGACGGCACCGACAGCATCTTCATCCGCCTGGAAGATGATGGGGTAGTGGGGTACGGGGAAGTGACCCTACCGCCGTATTTGGAGGAGAAGCCCCATCAGGTAATCGACCGGTTGCGCCAATTGGAGGATGGCCTGTTGGAAAGTACGGGGGCACTACAAGGTCATTTGAATGATAACATCGCGTGGGGCAAGCACCAGCAGGGCTGCCGCGCCGGACTGCACATGGCATTGATGGATCTGTTGGGCAAGCACCAACAAGTAACTGTTGCACAAATACTTAATGCATGTCATTTGAACAATCCGAAAACCATGGTCACTATCGGCGTCACGCCAGTTGCCGAAGTGGAAGGCGTGTTGCTGGAACTGCCGAAAAGCGACGTACTGAAGGTGAAGATGAACGGCCCTGGGTCGATCCCGATGCTTCAGCGGGTGCTGCAAACTGACAGAAGGCCGGTGTTTCTGGATGCCAATCAAGGGTTGAACTCGTTGGCCGAGGCCGAAGAATTGGTCCGGGCCGCAGGTGAACGGTTAGTTGCAATAGAGCAGCCTTTTAAGTTGGTATACACCAAGTTGCAATTCAACTTCCAAGGGAAGACGGACACGGATGTTTACGGTGATGAATCCATCCAAGGCTTGAATGACCTGGAGCAGGCCAAGGAGCAATTCAAGGGCGTTAACATCAAACTGATGAAGTGCGGGGGCTTGGACCGGGCGAAGACCATGGCGGACCGTGCAACAGGGTTAGGCATGAAGGTGATGCTGGGCAGCATGAGCGAAAGTTCATTAGGCTGCACGGCCATGGCACATTTGGCCGGGCAAGCTGACCTGGTGGACCTTGATGGTCCGTGGCTGATCAAGAACGATCCCTTTGGGGGGATGGACCTACGGAACGGAAAGTTGGTGATGCCGGACCGGCCTGGCATTGGAGCTGTCCTTATGGCCGAACTTGATTTTAATTCTAACTGCGCATAATTTATA
>JAGPDT010000054.1 GCA_018057455.1 Flavobacteriales bacterium
TAATGGCCTTGGCCGTGTTGGTCACAATGCCCGCATCCGCCCAGAACAGTTGGGTGGATGCGGGGATGCCTTTCAACAGTGTTGGTGTAAGACAACTCTATACAGATACCGCACAGGATAGATTGCTTACCCTCGGCCCCATCACCCTTTCCACTGACCTTGCATTCCCAGTGATCGCTGTCTATGACCCGTCCGGATGGACATCAATTTCCGGAATTGAATACGGAGGAATCTATAGCGCCATCAGATACGGAGACACATTGGTCGTGGGGGGATATTTTCATCAGATCAACGGTATTCCGATCGATCTGGTAGGTGCTTGGTATGATTCCGCGTGGCATGCTTTCGGTGCTTTTCCAACTGATGATGGGGTGGTGCGCAAACTCCGCGCGGTGGATGGTTCCTTGTATGCCATCGGTTCCTTCATCTCCGTGGACGGGCATACCTGCCACGGCGTGGCCAAACGCGTAGGCGGGCATTGGGAAAACCTGGGGTCCATCGATTATCCCGTGGGGGATGAACCTATTGCTCTCGATCTGTGCGAGTACCAAGGCAATATCGTGGTGGGTGGTGAACTGAACCCCATCGGATTGGGAAACGACCTGATCCAGTTCGATGGTACGAACTGGATTGATGTGGGCGGTGGCCTGGAGGGCGGCGTGGGCGCGGTGACATCCTTGGCCGTATATCAGGACGAACTATATGTGGGGGGCGGTCTATACGTGGGGGCCGGCAGCCCCGGCCATGGCTTGGCGCGTTGGAACGGCAGTGAATGGCGCGACGTGGGCGGCAGTATGCGCGACATCTATGGCACCACCCAATACAACGCCAGTGCCAGCAGCATGCTGGTGCATGATGGCAAGCTGCTGGTGGGCGGGGCTTTCGGCTATGCGGGAACCATGCGTGCCAACCAGTTCGCAATCTGGGATGGCGAAAGATGGTGCGCAACGGGAGACAGCATAGGCGGCACCGTGGAGAGCATGGCCTTCTACCATGATACACTGTTCATTGCCTGCACCAATACACTGAACGGGCAACCCGCCAATTACATTGGCCGTTGGGTGGGCGGTGCCTTTGATCAAGATTGCGAGCATGTGGGCATTGGGGAGCCAGGCACCACTGCACCCGGGACGTTCAGCATCGGGGCTGATGCAGGTGGACAGCGACCTCTCCATGGCCTGCCGGACGGGCGCTACACGCTGGAGATATTCGATGCCATAGGGAGAAGGATCGCGTTACAGCGTGTTACATCCACAGCGGGCCGCGCCAACTTGGCTGATGCAGCATCCAGGCCGGGCTTGTACTTGGTCCGTGTGACCGGTGATAGGTACCAAGGTGCTGGAAGGTTCATCAACGTCCAGTGACCAGCAGAAGAGCCCGGTCCCCTAAAACGAAGGATTGCAAGGTCGCTTACCCCGCCTATTCCGTCCAGCCGGATCAGGCGGCACGCTTCCGGGCCGGGCTGAGCTGCCCGATGAGTTCATGCCCCTCCGAGCGGGCCACGAAGGTGGCGGCGGTGATGTCGCCCACCACGTTCACCGCCGTGCGGCACATGTCCAGCAGGCGGTCCACGCCCAGGATGATGGCGATGAGGGCGGGGTCCACGCCCAGGGAGGCGAGCACCACGATGATGTAGGGGATGGAACCCCCGGGCACGCCGGCCGTGCCGATGCCGCCGAGGATGGCCAGGTAGGCCACGGTCATCTGCATCGCCAGCGAGAGGTCCACGCCGGCCAATTGGGCCAGGAAGATGATGGTGATGCCCTCATAGAGCGCGGTGCCGTTCTGGTTGGCGGTGGCGCCGATGGTGAGCACAAAGGAGTTGATCTCTTGGGGCACGCCCAATTTTTCGCGTGATTCGCGCAGGGCGGTGGGCAGCGTGGCGTTGGAGGAAGAGGTGGAGAAGGCGGTGATGGCGGTGGTCTTCACCTTGCCGAAGAAATCGATCGGCGACAGCCCGGAAAGGAAACGCACGGAAAGCGAGTACACCACCACGCCGTGGATCAGCAGCCCGCCGAGCACCACGCCGATGTACCACAGCAAGGCCAGCAGCAGGTCGGTGCCGAAGGAAGCGATGCTGCTGAACACGAGCAGGGCCACCGCGTATGGCGCCAAGCCCATGATGCCGTTGATGATGCGCACGGTGATCTCGTAGAACGCCTCGAAGAAGCCCAGGAAGGGGGCCACGGTCTCGCGCGGCACCAGGGTGGAGGCGATGCCGAGCACCAGGGCGAAGAACATGATGTGGAGCAGGTTCGGGGTGCCCACCATGGCGGAGACGGGGTTCTCCGGCACCAGCCGCCCCACGATCTCGGTGATCAGGGCCACGGGCTTCTCCTTCTTCTGTTCCAGGGCGGCGGTGGTGGCGCCCACGCGCTCATCGGCGCTGCGCCCGTACTCGGCCTCCAGCGCCGCGGCGGTGGAAGGATCGATGCGCTGCCCCGGCTTCACGGCGTTCACCAACGCAAGGCCCACCACCACGGAGATGGCGGAGATCACCACGGTGTAGCCCAAGGTCTTCATGCCCACGCGACCCAGCTTCCGCACGTCGCCCATGCCGGCCACGCCCACCACCAGTGCGGAGAACACCAAGGGGATCACCACCATCAGCAGCAGTCGCAGCCACACATTGCCCAAGGGCGAGGTGATGTTGGCCACCACCCAGGTCAGGCGCGGGTCCTCGGCACCGAACAGCACGCTGCAGAGGCCGCCTGCCACCACGCCCACGAGCAGGCCCAGCAGGATCCGGGTGTGCAGGGGCCGTTTCTTGCGTTCCCGGGTGTTGTTCTCGGCCATTCGTGGTAGCGCCTTGTTCGGCGGGTGCGCAAGAAAAGCCGATCCGGCCGGGGAACCAAATGGCTGGTGCCCTCCGGTTCAAGGAAATACCCTGACCGCTTGCGCTACACTGCGCCCCAGTTGCTCCAGGTCCAGCCCGGTACGGATGCCCTGCGCTTCCAGGTGATGCACGAAGCGCTCGGTGGCGAGGTTGCCCACCAGGTCATCCTCGGCCATGGGGCAGCCGCCGTAGCCTTTCAGCGCGCCGTCAAAGCGACGGCAACCGGCATTCCAGGCCGCATCGGTCTTGGCTTGCCAGTTGTCCGGCCGGGCATGCAGGTGCGCACCGAATTCCACTTGGGGCAGGGCGGGAATGAGCGCCCCGAACATCGCCGCCACGTCGGCCGGCCGGGCCACGCCCACGGTGTCGCTGAGCGCGATGATGCGCACGCCGAGCTCCTTCACCAAGCGGTCGGTCCATTGCAATGCGATGTCCGCGTCCCACGGATCACCGTAGGGATTCCCGAAGGCCATGCTGATGTAGACCACCAGCTCCTTGCCGGCTTTCCGCGCCAGCTCCGCGATGTGCGCCGTGCGCGCCCAGCTGCCTTCAATGCTGGTGTTGGTGTTGCGCTGCTGGAAGGTTTCGCTGATGCTGAAGGGATATCCGAGGTAGTGCACGCTTTCTTGCGCCACGGCCGCTTCGGCACCACGCTCGTTGGCCACGATCACCAAGAGCTTGCTCTTCGTGGCGGAGAGGTCGATGCGCGCGAGCACCTCGGCCGTGTCCGCCAACTGCGGAATGGCCCTGGGGCTTACGAAGCTGCCGATGTCGATGGTGTCGAAGCCCACGCCCAGCAGGCCGTTGAGGTAGTCCACCTTCAGGTCCGTGGGGATGAACGGGTGGATGCCCTGCATGGCATCGCGGGGGCATTCGATGAGTTTTACTTGGGGCTTCGCAACCATTGATCAAGCCCTAATTAAAGCACCACTGATGTGTGGATGGGAAGTTTCGAGTAAGGAGGTAAGGGAGGATGGCCTCACCATCACGCTCATCACCTTCTTCTCCTTCCTTACTTCCATTGCTTCCATTGCTCTCTCAATTCCTGGCAGCGAAGGTCGCATTGATCCGCTTCAGCAACGCCGGTCCCTCGTAAACCAGACCCGTGTACACCTGCACGAGGTCGGCACCCGCGTCCAGCTTTTCCAGGGCGGTCTCCGCGCTGTCGATGCCGCCCACGCCGATGATGGCCACGGGCTTGGGCAGCCGCGCCCGCAGGTACTTCACCACCTCCGTGCTCCGCGTGCGCACCGGCCTACCGCTGAGCCCGCCCGCTCCGATGGCCTCCACCTCCGCCTGGGGCATCTTCAAGCCTGCGCGCGAGATGGTGGTGTTGGTGGCGATCACGCCAGCGATGCCGCTTTCCTGCACCACGGCCACGATGTCGTTGAGCTGTTCATCCGTGAGGTCGGGTGCGATTTTCAGCAGGATGGGGCGGTGCACGGCCTTGGAGGCATCACGCTTCTTGAGCTCGGCCAGGATCTCCAACAGCGGTCCCTTCTCCTGAAGGGCACGCAGGCCGGGCGTATTGGGGCTGCTCACGTTCACCGTGAAGTAGTCCACCACGGGGTGCAGTGCTTCGAAGCACTTCACGTAGTCGTCGATGGCCTGTTCATTGGGCGTCACCTTGTTCTTGCCGATGTTGCCGCCCACGATGATGCCGGGCGCGCGTTTGCGCAAGCGCTCCACTGCGGCATGTACCCCGCCGTTGTTGAAGCCCATGCGGTTGATCAGCGCTCGATCGGCCTTGAGGCGGAAGAGGCGCGGGCGCTCATTGCCCGGCTGGGCCACGGGCGTGAGGGTGCCCACTTCCACATGGCCGAATCCAATGCGGGCCATGGCATCCACGTGCTTGGCGTCCTTGTCCATGCCGGCGGCCAGGCCCACGGGGCCGGGAAACCTCAGGCCCATGACCTCCACCGCAGCTGTGCTTGAAGGACGCATTCCGCCCACGCCCGCCAGCAGGCCGGGGATGTGCTTGGCAAGTTCCAGCAGGGAAAAGGTGAGGTGGTGCGCCCGCTCGGGGTCCAGGCGGAAGAGCAACGGGCGGATCAACTGGTACATCGGGCGGCAAAAGTAACCGCCCCCTGCGAGGGCCATGGCCGCTCCGGGGTGTTTCCTTCATCAGCCAACTTCCCCTAGCTTCGGCATGCCCACCGCCCACCCGTGCCATGCTGTTCAACTCAGCTGCATTCCTCGTCTTCCTGCCCGTGGTGCTGCTGATGTACGTGTCGGCACCCGTGCGCCTGCGGCATTGGCTGCTGCTTGCGGCCAGCTATTTCTTTTACATGTGGTGGCGGCCGGAGTACATCCTGGTGATCATTGCAATGACCTTGGTGGACTTTGGCGCCGGCATCTTGATGGAACGGGCGCGCAGCGCGCGGGAAAAGAGGGCGTGGCTGGCGTTGAGCCTGACGATCGACCTGGGCATGTTGTTCTACTTCAAGTACGCCCTGTTCTCGGCGGAAGTGGCCAACGACGTGCTGCGCTTGTTCGATGCCTCGTGGCGGTTCAACCCCGGGGCCATCCTGTTGCCCATCGGCATCTCCTTCCACACCTTCCAAAGCCTGAGCTACGTGTTCGATGTGTACTTCGGACGCGTGAAGGCCGAACGCGACCTGGGCTTCTTCGCCCTGTACATCGCCTATTTCCCGCAGTTGATGGCAGGCCCGATCGAGCGCAAGTCCGATCTGCTGCCGCAGCTGCGCACCAGTGGTGCGGCCAACGCGGAGGACATCCGCTACGGCATCAACAAGATCCTGCTGGGCTTCTTGAAGAAGGTGGTGGTGGCGGATTCACTGGCACCGTACGTGGACAAGTTCTACGAAACCCCGGGAGCCTGGGACGGCACCGCCCACCTCTTCGCCATCTTCCTGTTCGGCATGCAGATCTTCTGCGACTTCAGCGGCTACAGCGACATCGCCCTCGGAGCCGCGCGGCTCATGGGGGTGCGGCTCACGGAGAACTTCAACCGCCCGTTCCTGGCCAAGAGCATCAACGAATACTGGCAGCGTTGGCACATCACCTTGGGCACCTGGGTGCGGGATTACATGTTCCTGCCGCTGATGTACGCACATCCCGGCCGTTTCGCCATCAATGTGCTCATTGTCTTTCTGGCGATCGGTCTGTGGCACGGCGCCAGCTGGAACTTCCTGCTGTACGGCCTGGTGCACGGCTTGGCCACGCTGGCGCAGCATGTTTACGGGCGCATCGCGTGGCTGCCGAGGTTGGAAAGCCTGCCGGGGCGCGCCCTGCGTTGGGGCACCACCATGGCCATCCTGTTGGCATCCGGCGTGTTTTTCCGTGCCACTTCCACGGAGGACGCGTTGATGATCCTGGGCAAGATGGCCGCCATGCGGTCCTTGGACACCGGTGCCATCCTGTCGGTGATGTCCAAGCCGCAACTGGGGGAGGTGGGCCTGGTGCTGCTGTTGCTCGCGGGCACGGCCTGGTTCAAGCCAGCACTGAAGTTCAGGTACAATTGGGTGTACGTGACGGGCATGCTGGTGGTGATCATGGTGCTGGGCAAGGCCAGTGCCGACCACTTCATCTACTTCCAGTTCTGAAGGGCGGCCTGCCCCCACGGGGCCCGGTTCAACGGCCCAAGGCCGCGGCCCCGATCCGCACGGCCGAGTTGCCGGGCGGGTGCGTGTTGTCCGCCATGTGCTGCACGGCCAACGGCACTTCTTCAAACGCGTAGGTGTGGGTGAGCAGCGGTGCCAACGTTCCGTTGGCCACCAGCTCATTGTACTCCCGGCAATGGTGCAGCTCGCCGAAGTGCGAGCCTTGGAAGCGCTTTCGGCGCAGCCACAGGAAACGCAGGTCCATGCTGGCCAGGTACCCGCTGGTGCCTGCGCAGGTCACCACCATGCCGTCACCGGCGCACACGCGGATGGACGTGGGCATGGTGTCCTGGCCGGGGTGTTCCAGCACGATGGCCGGCATTCTTCCGCCGGTAAGCTCCTTCAGCGCCTTCTCGAAAGGCCGGATGGCCTTGGCCCATTGGTCCTGTGAGCCGGGCAGCACCGCACCTTCGTCGATGGCTCCCCAATGGGAGAAATCGGCGCGGTTCAGGGTAAGTGCCCCCAGGCCTTGGCAGTACGCTGCCCGTTCCGAGGTGCTCACCACGGCCACGGGAATGCCGCCACCCATGCGCACCAGTTGGATGGCGGCCGCGCCCAGGCCGCCGCTGCCGCCCCAGATCAACACCACGTCGCCGGGTTTCACCGTGTTCGGCGGATACTTGTACAACATGCAATAACTGGTGACCCCGCTGAGCATGTACACGGCGGCTTCTTCCCAGGTGAGGCGCGCGGGCTTGGGCAGGCATTGGCGGCCCTTCACCTTGCAGAATTGCGCGAAGGAGCCGTGGTTGGTCTCAAAGCCCCAGGCCCGTCCGCTGGGCGCCAGCGCCGTGTCCGGTCGGCCGCGCATCACCCAGGGGTCATCCTCCTCCACCCAACCGGCCTGCACCACCACCTCGTCGCCCACCCGCACGTTCTCCACGTTGCTGCCAACGGCATACACGATGCCGGAGCAGTCCGAGCCGATCACATGGTAGTCCAATGCGGACCCGTCGCGCACTTGCATCATGCCGATGAGGTCGATGGGGTACCCGCGGGCCGCCCACACGGCGTTGTGGTTGAGGCCTGCGGCCATCACGCCCACCAGCACTTCATCCTTGGCCAGTTGGGGCACGGAGACCTGTTCCATGGCAAAGGCCCCGGCGGGCCTGCCATAGCGTTCCCTGCGGATCACCTGTGCCCACATCTTCTCCGGCACCCCGCCCAGTGGAGGAAGGGTGCAATGGTCCTGTTCCATGCTCATCCGCGCACACCTTTTGTTTCATCCTTCCAGAACGGGGCCCGCACCGCGCGCCGGAGCACCTTGCCCGTCAAGGTGCGCGGGAGGCTCTCGGCGAACTCCACCCGTGAGGGCAGTTTGCCGAGAGCCACCTTCCCCTCGCACCACTTGCGTACTTCCAGCAGGTCGGGCCGGCGGGCGGTGCAGACCAGCACGGCGCAGACCTCCTCGCCAAAGTCCTCATGCGGGGCGCTCACCACGGCGCATTCCTTCACGTCCGGGTGCTTCTCCAGCACCTGTTCGATCTCCGTGGGGAAGATGTTCATGCCTTTGGAGACGATCATGTCGTTGCGGCGGTCCACCAGGGTGAGGAAGCCGGCCTGGTCCACCACGCCGATGTCGCCCGTAAGGAACCAACCATCGGGCAGGAACCGGTCGTTGTGCTCCGGATCACCCCAATAGCCCAAGGCCACCACATCACCGCGCATGCGCACCTCGCCCGGCTCCCCCACGGGCTGTAGGTTGCCTTGGTCATCGCACACCCGGAGTTCAATGCCCAGGCCGGCCTTGCCGGCGGAACCGATGGGCGGTGCGGCCTCGTCATTGGCCAGTACGGCCCGGTGGTCGTCGTAGCGCAGGGCGCAGCCCACCCCGGTGGTCTCGGTAAGGCCGTACACCTGGGTGAGGTCGCATTGGAACAAGGCGCCAACCTGGCGCAGCAACGCTTCCGGCATGGGCGAACCGCCATACTGGATGTGCTGGAGGCTGCGCAGGTTGAAGGTCTGCGCATCGGGCAGCGCGGCCATGGCCCGCATCATGATGGGCGCAAAGAGCGCATGGGTGACCTGTTGGTCCTGGATCATGTGCAGCGTGGCCGCGGGATCGAACATGGGCATGAGCACAGCAGTGCTGCCAGCGTACAAGGAGCAGAAGAAGGCACCGAAGCCGAAGATGGAATAAAGCGGACCGCAGACCAGGAGCCGGGAGGTGGGGCCCAGGCCCGGGGTTTCCATGGCGGAAAGCGAAGCACAGGCGTACAGGTTGGCATGGCTGAGCATCACCCCCTTGGGCCGTCCGGTGGTGCCCGAAGTGTAGATGATCGCCGCCAGGTCCGCCGGGATCGCGGCCGCGCGCCCGGTTCGTTCGGCCGGTGCCAAGGAGCCCCATGCGGAGCGGTCCAAGGCATGCACGGCCACATCGGCCGGGAAAACGGCCATGGCCGGGGCGAAGACCTGCGAAACGAACACATGGCGCACGCCCGCATCCTGCACGATGCCGGCCCATTCCTGCGGAGTGGCTTTCCACGGCAGTGATACCGGCACCACGCCCGCGGTGATGGCCCCGAAGAGGAGCTCCACGACATCCCTTCCGTTCAAGGCCAGGATGCCGATGCGGTCACCCTTTTTCAAACCCAGGTCCCTGCACAAGCTTGCGGCCTTACCGCAGTGATCACCGAACTCGGCGTAGGTTACCGTGGCATCGCCGAACACGTATGCCACCCGTTGCGGATGGATGCGGGCGCGCTGGAGGACCACTTCGGACAAGCTCTGTTCCATGGGTATGGGTCATTTGAAGTTCCAAGCCAAGGAGGCGCCGCCGTCCACGGCAAGCACCTGCCCGGTAATGTACGCTGCTTCCGTGGATGCCAGGAAGAGCACCGCTTGGGCCACTTGCTCCGGGGTGCCTCCTTTTCCAATGGCGTTGGCACGGGCCAATTGGATGCGCATCTCCGCAGGTATGCGCTTGATCACGGAGGGTGTTTCGATGAAGCCGGGGGCCACGCAGTTGGCGGTGACCCCCTGATGGCCCTCTTCCACCGCCAACGTGGACAGCAGGGCCTCCATGGCGGCCTTTTGCGCATTGTAGCGCCCTTGCCCCGGCATGCCGCCGTGCGCAGCTTTGCTGGTGATGCCGATCCAGCGCCCATAGCCTTGGGCATGCTGGGCCGCGAGCACCGGGTCCAGGATCGAAAGCATGTGGTTGAGATGGGCGGTGAAGCCGCTGCTGAACGCTTCGGCCGAGGTATTGCGCAAGCGCACTTTCGGCGAGGGGATGTGCAGGTTGTTCACCACGATCACGGGCATGTCGCCCTGCTTGAGTTCATGGACCAGCTGTGCGCAACCTTCCGTGGTGGCCAGGTCGATGGGGCGGAAGCGGTGGGCTCCGGCAGGCATGGCCCCGGCCAACAAGTCCAGGTTCGGCCGGTTGCGGGCCACGGCGACCACCGCCGCTCCGGCCTGCGCCAAGGCCAGGCAAATGGCATGGCCGATGCCCACGCCGGCACCGGTGACCAAAGCGGTCCTTCCTTCCAATCGATCAGCCATTGGCATCGGGTACTTGGTACAACACCGCCCCGCCGGAATAGCCCGCACCAGCCGCCACCAACAACACCAAGGCACCGGGTTGCAGGCGTCCTTCGGCGTGTGCTTGTTCCAGCGCAATGGGCACGGTGCCCGCGATGCAATTGCCCACGCGGTGAATCACGGACCCCATGCGCTCCTCGGCAATGCCCAGCTGCGCGGCGATGCGCTTCATGATATAGTAGTTGGCCTGGTGGGGAATGAACACGTCCACGTCGGCCGGTAGCAGGCCGTTGCGCTCCAACAACGCACGCCCGAGCTCGGCCATCTTGCGGGCCGCTCCCAGGGCCAGTTCCTTGCCCGGCATGGTGGCCAGGGTGCCGTGCAGGTTGGCCTCCAATGTATGGCGCGAAGCGGGCAGCATGCTGCCGCCGGCGGGCACATAGAGCGTTTCGAAGCCGCTGCCATCGGCCCAGAGGAGGATGTCCAGCAAACCCGCTTCCGGCCGGTCGGTGGCGGAGAGCACCACGGCACCGCCGCCATCGCTGAAGATGGGCCCAAAGACCGGGTCGTCGGCACGGATGAAGCGCGACTTGGTATCGGCGCCGATGACCAGCACGTGCCGGGCACCGGTGCGCACCAGGCAGGCGGCCTGTTCCAGCGCATAGATGAAGCCCGCACAGGCCGCGGTGATGTCCGATGCCGGACAGGTGGCCCCAATCAGCTGCTGCACCCGGCAGGCCGCCGCGAGGTTGGTGTAATCCGGGCTGGAGGTGCCCAGGATGATGCGGTCCAGTTGGGCCGGATCCAGCTGGGCCTGCTGCAGGGCCCGCTTGGCCGCTTCAGCGGCAATGTGGCTGGTGGCCTGGCCTGGAGCCGCCCAATGCCGCGCAAGGATCCCCGTGGTAGCCTCGTGCTTTTCCAGGTCGAACTGCTGTCCGTGCTGCTCCAGCAACGCCCGGTTGCTGATGGGGGGGCCCGGCAGAAAGGCTCCGTACCCCGTGAACACCGCACCCCAGCTGCCCATGGCTCAATGTTGAAGGATGATGCCGCCCCAGGACAAACCACCGCCCGCCGCGGCCAGCATGTAGCGGTCGCCCGCACGGATCCTTCCTTCGGCCAAGGCCTTTTCCAACGCCAGGAACACGGTGGAAGGGCCGCAATTGGCGTACGCGGCCAGCACGTTCACCACCCGCTCCGTTGCCAGGCCGGCCTCTCTGGCCGCCATGGCCAGCTGCCTTTTGCCGGCTTGGTGCGGCACCAAGCAGGTGATGTCAGCGGCATGCAGCCCCGATCGCCTGTACAGTTCCGTGGGGATCCGGGCCCATGCCCGGTCCAGTACGGCTTCTTTCCCGTCATCGCGCCATTGCATGGTGTAGCGTTGCGCTTCCACTTCGGCCAGGGTGGGCGGCAACAGGCCGGGCACCCCGGTGTGGCCGGACCAGGTGCCGTCCGTATCCAGATAGTGCGCCAGCATGGCCGCAGCACCAACAGAACGGGAGAGCACCACGGCGGCTCCTGCGTCACCACCGGCGTACACCGTGTTGTTGGAGGGATCGAGGATCTTGCTGTTGGTGTCGCCGCAGGCAATGAGCACATGGTGCGCCCCTCCTTCGATCAACTGGGCGGCCACCACCAAGGCGAAGATGCCCGAGGCGCAACCCGTGCGCATGTCGAAGGCCGGGGCCTGCACGCCCAGCTGGTGGGCCAGGTGCGCCGATACCGCGGTGGTGTAGAACGGGGAGGTGATGGACACGCCGATCACGGCGTCCAGCTCGTGTGGGCCCACCCCTGCGCGTTCCATGGCGGGGATGGCCGCGGCCACCATCAAGTCCAGTGCGGTCAGCGCTTCCCCGGTGTTCTCCCGGCCGGGTGTATGCACCCAATAGCGGCGGTGCACCCCCAGCTTGGCCTCATAGTAGCCGGGGTCGGCGCCTTGCCGTGCCATTTCCCGGCGCCAATTGGCACCGAAGCGCAGGGCATGCACGGCTTCATTGTCCAGCCATCTGCCCCCGTCGGGAAATCCGCTGGCGCACCCGCTGATGCGCACAGGCAACTTCCTGGCTTGGGCGGCCGACCCTACCCGTGCACGCCGCTCATCCATGGTTGATCTTTTCGGCCAAGGCCGTGAGCAGGTCGCCCACGCTGCGGATGCCAACGGCCCTTTCCACCCCGATGCGCACGTTGAAGCGGGTTTCCAGCTTGCGCAGGATCATCATGCTGCGCAGGGAATCCCATTTGGCAATGTCGGCCGGGGTGTCCTGGGGGCGCAGCACGAGGTCCGGCAGCTTCAGCTCCTGGCGGAACACCTCCTGCACGGCGTGCAACAACTGCTGTCCTTTGTGTGGACCATCCATGATACGAACATAGGCGATCCCACCTTTGCTTCCATGTTCCACGCAAGGAATTCACCAGGTCCATCGAAAGTTTGTCCTGCCGTGCCCGGAAGTACTTTGGCGCACGGCCCGTGCGGTGTGCGGGCCCCGGTCCACAGCCGGTGCAACTTCCACCTGTGCGCCCCATGCAGTCTCCTGTACCCGTTGCCCATCCGCCCGGAAGACGCAGCGACCTGCTCCTGGCCGCGGCCCTCCTGCTGATCGCCTTCAACCTGCGGCCGGCCATTGCCGCCGTGGGGCCGCTGGCACCGGTCATCCGCGAGGCCATGGGGCTTTCCCATTCCCTGCTGGGCTTGCTCACCACGTTGCCGCTGTTGGCCTTCGGCACGGTTTCCATGCTCGCGCCGGTGCTCACCCGGCGCTATGGCCTGCAGGGCACGGTCACCGGTGCACTGGTCCTGTTGGTGTTGGGCGTTGCCGTGCGTTCGGTCCCTGCGGTGAGCGCCCTGTTCACCGGCACGTTCCTGTTCGGTGCGGGGATCGCCTTGGGCAATGTGCTCCTGCCGGCCTTGGTGAAACAGGGGTTCTCAAAGAAGTTCGGCCTGATGACCGGTTTGTACTCCGGCATGATGGGCGTTGGCGCCGCTTTGGCCGCAGGCATCAGCGTGCCGCTGGCCGGAAGTCTGCCGTGGGCTTGGCGCGGGGCCTTGGCGATCTGGGCGGCACCCGCCCTGCTGGCCTTGGTGCTCTGGGCCCTGCAGCCGGCAAGCGCGGACCGCAGGCTGGCTGAACCAAGCGCTTCCACTGGAGCAAGGTCCTTGTCCGGTTCCCGCCTGGCCTGGAACGTGGCGCTCTTCATGGGGCTGCAATCCTTCGCGTTCTACGTGGTGCTGGCGTGGCTGCCGGCCATGCTGCAGCACCGCGGCATGGCCCCTGAGGCCGCGGGCTGGATGCTCTCGCTGTCCCAGGCCAGCGGCATCGCGGGCAGCTTGTTGGTACCGCTGTGGGCCGGCAAGCGCCAGGACCAGCGGGGCATCATGCGCTGGCTGGTGGGCTTGGAAGCGGTGGCGATCCTGGGGCTCCTGTTCCCTGGTGGCGGCCCGGAGCCGTTGTGGGTGTCCCTGATCGGTCTGGTGCTGGGTGGATCATTCGGCCTGGCGCTTTACCTGATCGTGGTGCGTGCGCCCGATACCCGCACGGCCACCCGGCTTTCCGGCATGGCACAAGCCATCGGGTACCTGGTGGCGGCCACAGGGCCGCTGCTGGCCGGGGCGTTGTTCGACCTCGCAGGCCGCTGGCAACCCGTTTTCGTCCTGCTGCTGGCGGTGGCCGCGCTCAAGCTGTACACGGGCTTGGGCGCGGCACGGCCCCGGATGGTGCCCGCCGCGTGATCCGTTTCAGAAATAGCTGGCCACGCCGAAGGTGATGGAGGCGGTGCGGGATGCGGGATTGCCCAAGAGGTCGCGTTCCCACAGGTAGCCGTAATTGGCGCGGACCACCGTGCCCGCCACCGGGCGGAAACCGAGGCCGGCGGTGATGCCTTTCCGGTCATCCGCGATAGGTCCTCCGGTTTCCCGGAAGTTGCCCGCATTGTAGTCTGCATACTCCATCCGGGCGGCCACTTCCAGTTCAGCCTTCGCCCAACCCAGGACAGGGTGTTGCCAAAGGGGTTGCACCACGTCCACAAAACCGCCGCGTTGCCGCGTGCCATACTGTTGGGTGTAGGTCGCGGGCACATCCACCCGGGCCCACACGTGCTCGGCCGTAAGCCGAGGGCCGCGCGCGCCCAGACGGGTGTTGTAGTCCAACGCCCAAACGTCCACGCGGCGCCTGCTGTCCAGGGGGAGGCCGTCCACTTCAAAGGTGTTGTAGACACCGCCCATCCAGGAGAGGCCCAGTTCACCGATGCCGCGGTGGTCCACGGTGCCTTTCACGGTGAAGAGCGGTACGCCATTGGGGCTTTCCGCGAAACGTTCGCCGTTCTCCTTGGTGGCTGGCAGCCAGGTGCGGCCCTGTGCATTGTCGATGATGCGGTCATCGAATCCGTTGGTGATGTATGCCTCGTAGCCCCATGCCCACGGCCCTTGCGCGTGTTTGCCGTAGAGGCCGAAGCCCACGTTGCTCCATGTGGCCGGAATGATGGTGGTGGCGGCGAGGGGCCGGTCGGTGAACGCCCACTTGGGCCCGTCGTGGTCCTGGTTGAACGCGCCGATGGGGTTCATCACCACGCCGCCGCGCAGGTTCAGCAGCGGATGGAGGTGGAGGTCGAGGGAGGCAAATTCGATGTTGATCTCACGGCCGCCTTCCTCGAGTTCCACCTCGGTGAGGAACTTGATGCGCGCAGCCACCGCTGCGGTGACGAAGAGCGTGAGGCGTGGCAGCTGGAACGAGAGCCCCTCGGAAACACCGTCGGCACCGGCGTAGCGCGAATTGGCCTCCAGATAGCCGCCCAAGGCCACCGGCCCGTGCCCCAGCTGTTGGAACGGCCTGGCATACGCGGCATCCATGGTGAGCACAGCAGCGCTGTCCGCCCGGGCACCGGCCGTGTCCGCTTGGGCCCATGCGGCAGGGCAAGCGGTCAACCAAGCGGCGGTGAGCAAGGAGCGGCTCATGCCAGGCGGATCAGCAGGTCCGTTCCGGAAGCAGTCACCGGGAACCGGCGGAGCGGTGCATCGGCCGGGCCCTCCATCACTTCGCCCTGATCGGAGAACACGCTGCCATGGGCCGGGCAGTCCAACCGATCACCCGCCAGCTGCAGTTCCGCACCCCGGTGGGTGCAGCGCATGAGCAAGGCGATGTGGTTGTGTTCGCCGTTGCGGAACACCACGATGGGTGCCGGCAAGCCCTGCACATCCACCACGATGCTGCGGCGGACCACCTGTTCCCCCTTCCGCTCCATGGTGAAGGCATGGAGCGGCACCGCCGCCACGCCGTTCACCGGTGCCGCCTGTACGTGGGCCACGCCCATGCAGCCCGGTAGCATCCCGCCCACCAGCGCGGCGCCGGAAGCCAAGCCGCACAGGCGGAGGAAGGATCGTCGTTCCATGGGGGTCAAAGGCTTTCAAGGAAGCGGAGCAGGTCTTCCCGCTGGGCCGGTGGGAGTTGGAGAAAGGCAGCCCTGCTGGCTTGGGCTTCGCCGCCATGCAGTTCAATGGCCTGTACCAGGCTGGTGGCCCGTCCATCGTGCAGCAGGAAATAGCCGCCGCCCTGCGAATTCGGGGAGAGCCCCAAGCCCCATAACGGCGGCGTGCGCCACTCGCCGCTAAGGGCGCCGCCCTCGGTGTATCCGTCGTCCAACCCCGGGCCCATGTCATGCAAGAGCAAGTCCGTGAATGGCCGGATGGTGGTGTTGGCCAGCGGCGCAATGGGAGACGGGCCCGTGGGCAGCTCGGGCCTATGGCACTTGGCGCAGCCCACGGCGCTGAACACCTGTTCCCCGGCGACCACCGATGGATCCTCCCGGCCGCGCTGGACCGGTGCCTTCAACGTGCGCAGGTAGAAGACCACATCGCTGATGGTGCGGTCAGGAACCTCGGGATCCATGGGCTCGCCCGTGTAGGTGTCCCGCGACTCGAAGGTGCTGGTGATGCCGATGTCCTGGTTGTAGGCGACCGCGGTCTGCTGCAACAGGTCGTAGGCCGCCCCTTTCCTGCCGAAGCGCCCGATGTACCGGCCGTGCTGTTCCACGGCACCCGGCCGCAGGGTGGCATACGGTGGCGGAACGATCCAGTTGGGCACGCCGGAAATGCCATCGCCGTCCGCGTCGCCGGGATCGGCCATGGCCATGAGGACGGCATCGGGCACGGCATCCAGGAAACCCAGGCCGGTGCTGGGCGGTGGCAGCAGCAGGGTGCGGGGGGCATCTGGCGGCAACACCTCCGGGGCATGGCCCGGCAAGGCGCGGTGCTGCAGCTGGGGCCCGCCCTGCTGCAAGTAGTGGTTGCCCGTGGCGTCCCATTGGCCGAAGCGGGTGAGCGCGGAGAACGGGTGCCCACGGCCGTCGCCGGCATGGCAGGAGCCGCAGCTGGTGGACACGAACAGCGGCCCCAGGCCGGTGGCCGCGGTGAACACCTCCTCATTGAAGGCCGCATCACCGGCCAGGAAACGGGCATGCTGCTCCCCGCTGAGCCCCGGCACCGGCCCGTCCAGCAGCTGGTCCTCCGCCGGCGCCTCGGGCAACAACTTGGCGCAGCCCGCGGCCAGCAGGCCCAATGCGATCAATAGCGGTCGTGCTCCCATGGCGCCTTGTACGGGGCGAATGTAACCATTTTTTTAGTCTACTCTAATTTAATGCTTAGCTTTGTCGCCATGCTCACCCGCAGCGAGGAGGACCACCTCAAGGCCGTGCACGCCCTGCTGGGCGGCGGCGGCCGCGCCTCCACCAACAACGTGGCCGAACGGCTGGGCACCAAGGCCAGCAGCGTAACGGTGATGCTGAAGAAGCTCGCCGAAAAGGGGCTCCTGAGCCATGCGCCCTATTACGGCGTGAAGCTCACCACCAAGGGCAAGGCCGCCGCGCTGAAGCTCGTGCGCAAGCACCGCCTTTGGGAGACTTTCCTGGTGGAGCGCCTGGGCTTCGGGTGGGACGAGGTGCATGAGGTGGCCGAGCAGCTCGAACATGTGCGCAGCGAGAAGCTCACCGACAGCCTGGCGGAATACCTCGGCGACCCGGCCTTCGACCCGCACGGCGACCCGATCCCCGACCGCAATGGGCGGCTCCCCCTGCGCGACCTGCGCCCGCTGGTGACCACCGCCGAGGGCGACCGCGTGCGCATCGCGGCCGTGAAGAACGGCAGCGATGCCCTCTTGCACCTGCTGGGCCGCAAGGGCATCGGCATCGGCAAGCTGCTGGTGGTGAAGACCCGCCAGGACTTCGACCAGAGCATGGAACTGGATGACACGGCCGGCAACCGGATCTCGCTCTCCGCGCAAGTGGCGGCGCACCTGTGGGTGGAAACCGTCACTTCGCCCAACAAGCGCACCGGATGAGGGATGCAGGCAAATCCTTGGGCGAAGTCCATTCCAGCGTGGCCCTCCCGGCGGCGAAAGGCTGGCGCCGCGCCTTGGCCTTCCTGGGGCCGGCCTACCTGGTAAGCGTGGGCTACATGGACCCCGGCAACTGGGCCACGGACATCGCCGGCGGCAGCGCCTTCGGCTACAAGCTGATCTGGGTGTTGCTGATGAGCAACCTCATGGCACTGCTGCTGCAAAGCCTCAGCGCCCGCCTGGGCATCGTGCGGGGGCTGGACCTGGCCCAGGCCAGCCGGCACACCTACCCGCCCATCGTGAACATCCCGCTCTATGTACTGGCGGAGATCGCCATCGCCGCGTGCGACCTCGCCGAGGTGATCGGCCTGGCCATCGGCCTGCACCTGCTCTTCGACCTGCCCGTGTTGTGGGGCGTGCTCATCTCCGGACTGGACACCGTGCTGATCCTGCTGCTGCTCAACAAGGGCATGCGCATCATGGAGGTCTTCATCATCTCGCTGGTCTCCCTCATCGGCTTCTCCTTCCTGGCGGAAATGTTCATCGTGCAGCCCGTGGCCGCCGACGTGCTGCAAGGGTTCATCCCCACCGAACTCTCCGGCGAAGCGCTCTACATCGCCATCGGCATCATCGGCGCCACCGTGATGCCCCACAACCTCTACCTGCACAGCTCCCTGGTGCAGACCCGGCGCTTCAACCGCGACCCCAAGGGCATGCGCGAGGCCATCCGCTTCAATTTCTTCGACACCACCATTGCCCTGAACATCGCCTTCCTGGTGAACGCCGCCATCCTGATCCTGGCCGCTGCCGCCTTCCACACCGCGGGCCACTACAACGTGGCGGAGATCGACCAGGCGCATCAGCTGTTGGGCGAGCTCTTCGGCCAGCTCGCCCCCGCCCTCTTCGCCATCGCGCTCATCGGCGCGGGGCAGAGCAGCACCATCACCGGCACCCTCGCCGGCCAGATCGTGATGGAGGGCTACCTCAACCTGCGCATCCGTCCCTGGCTCCGCCGCCTGATCACACGCCTGCTCGCCATCATTCCCGCCGTGGGCTGCATCCTCTGGTTCGGCGAGGATTCCCTGGGCCAGCTGCTGGTCTTCAGCCAGGTGGTGCTCAGCCTCCAACTGGGCTTCGCCGTGGTGCCGCTCATCCACTTCACCTCCGACCGCCAGCGCATGGGCGAATTCACCATCAAGCCCTGGGTGCGCGTGCTGGCCTGGGCCGGGGCCTTCATCATCATCGGCCTCAACGCAAGGCTGGTGGGCCAGGAGATCGGCGGGTGGCTGGAAGAACCCGGTGACCACTTGCCTTGGGTGAAGTACCTGGTGCTGCCCCTGGTGGCGCTCGCGGCACTGCTCCTGGTGTACATCACCGTGAAACCCTTCTTCATCCGGCTGCGGCCCGCCAAGCGCCATATCGATGCCGCCGCGCCCGAACTGCACCTGCGCGAACGGCCCGCACCGCGCCACGTGGCCGTTACAGTGGAGTTCAGCGCGCTGGACGAGCGGGTGCTCAACGCCGCACTGGCACAAGGCGGACGGCAGGCCACCTACGTACTGATCCACGTGACCGAAAGCGCCGCCGCGCGCTACCTGGGCACGCTCACCGGTGACCGCGAGGCCATCGATGATGCCGAGAACCTGGAGCGCTATGCCCGCAAGCTCCGCCAGGCCGGCTATGCCGTGCATACGGCCATGGGCCACGGCAGCCCCGTGCAGGCCATCGCCGAGCTGGTGAACCACGGCCGCGCCGACCTGCTGGTAATGGGCTCCCACGGCCACCGCGGCCTCAAGGACCTGCTCTTCGGCGCCACCGTGGATGCCGTGCGCCACCGCGTGAAGGTGCCCGTGCTGGTGGTGAAGTGAAGGCTGGGCCGCGCGCGCAACCACGCACTTGGACCTGTATGTCCGGGCCGGAACCCGCCCTGCCGATAATTTGCTTTCACAAAAATTACCATTAAGTTCGGAGCGATCAGTACCACAAAACCCATATGAAATGAGAACAAAAGACCTTCTGAAACCCTTGCTGGTAGCGGCTTTCGCAGCCCCCCCCCCCGCTGAACCCCTTGGTGGGCGCGGGTTTGCTGATGGCGCAAGATAAATTGTGGGTGAATGGCCCGCAGTTGCTGGACTTCAACAACCTCGCCAACGGAGTGACAGTATGCGGGCTGCCCACCGGGCAGGACTACAATGGCGCCATGGCGCAGTATGCGCAGAACGCACAATATGATGAGAACGGCAACCTGCTGTTCTTCATACAGGACGGCAAGATCTATGACCATGCGGGCTACCTGATGGCCGACAATGACCTGGACCCCAACTGCACCGATTGCCTGCCTGCGGGCATGCAGGAGGTGAGCATCGTACTGATGCCGGGCACCTGCGATAAGTACTACATCATTTCAGGGAGGGCAAGGAAATACCCCTCACCCGGTGCCGACCCGGCCTGCTATTGGCCGCTTCAAGATGAGCAATCCTTCTTGGCATACAGCATCCTGGACCTTGCGTTGCCCAGCAGGTACTATGGGGCAATGGGTCGGAAGGGCCGCGTATGGCATTACCTTGAGGACTGGAGCGTGCACCCGCTCGTAACTGCCAATATCCAGGCATTCCAGCACATGGCCAACCAGGTGTACACAACTACGTGCATGCCGATCTCCGCCGATCCGGCCGTTTTTAAGATTGCTTCCGGCAATTACAGCTTGTATGGGAGTTCCCATCACAGCAGCCGGCTCAACAACATCTACCACGTGGTGTACGAGGGCACCACGCCCGGGGCCCAGAAATACCTGTTCGCCAGGACCGGCATGGAGTACCTCCACTCCACCATCACGCCCTTTGGGATCCCCAATATGCAGTACCTCGCCGATGCCGACAATTTCACTAGCTGGTCCTCGGAGGCTTGGTTGTACATGAACGGGGGCCTTGCCGCTGCCCAAGGTGGCGATGGAGTGGTGCGCCTGGTCTGCACCAACAATTGGCGCGATGGATTCATCGGCAGTACGGATCGCACCCTGGCCATATTGAAAATCCAGCTTGTTGGCGGTGTCTCACTGATCAACAGGACCGATGTGAACACGAGGATCCCCATCGCTCCCGGCGTGCACGGCAGAGTACAGGGCGTTGCTTTCGATGCTACGGGGCGATACCTGTATTTCGCCCAAAGCGCCGCGCCGTACATCGGTTACATCGACCTGTACGACCCCGCTTTGACCGTGCATGACCTGGCTGCGGAATTGAGCTTGCCACCAGGCCAGTTAGCTCCGTATGGCAACGGCCACATCCGCTTGAACCGCGATCCTTCCGGTGTCGGTCATGCCATCCATTTTCCGTACGCTTCAGGGATAGGCTACCTGTCGGGCGCAGGAAATCCGGCACTACACGTATGGCACCCCCTTGTGCCCGGCACACCGCAGATCGGCCCACCACCGGTATCCGGGGTCCTGCAATCGTCCTCTCCATACAACACGTACACGCGGTATCTGATGGACATGCAGAACTACCGCGACCAGCAGATCCCCAGCCTACAGCAAGGCAAGTGCTGTCTGGCCAATGAGCAGGTTCCCGAGTGGAGCCACCCGTACACCTATTCCGGTACCAATACACCGACCACCCCGTGGACCACCACGCAGAACGGGCTGACAGGTCCTATGCTGTGCACATGGCCCCTGGATGGCAACGGGCAGCCCATCGGCCACGCCTACTTCAACCAGGATTTCGTGATCCAGGCCGGTGCCCGACTCTATGTACAAGGCATGGAATGGCGCTTTGCCCCCACCGCCCGCCTGATCGTGGAGCCGGGGGCCTTCGTGCAGTTCAAGGACTGCCTGCTGCGAGGCGGAGCCTGCGGGCCCGAGCGTTGGCCCGGCGTGGAAGTGCGCGCCATCACCAACATGCCCCAGGGCAGCAACCCTGCCTTTCCGCCCAACCATGGCAAAATGGTGTTCAATAACAGTACCGTGCAAGATGCCGAAGTGGGCGTTACCCTGGGCAAGAAGAACATGTTCGGGATCGTGCAATTCGCGGGCGGCATCCTGCAGTCCACCGGGAGCACGTTTAGGAACTGCCGTGTCGGCGCTAACTTCTACCCGTACAAGAACCTTTCACCCGGTGGCTTTGAACTCCCCAACAACAGCCGCTTTTCGACCTCCACGTTCACGGCGGATGCCGGTTACATCAACCACGCAGTGAACGGCTTTGACTTCGCTGTCCAGGCCCAAATGTGGAAGGTGAAGGGCATCCGGTACCAGGGCTGCACCTTCCAGAACCTGCGCACCACCGAGAACCAAAGTTCCAAACGCGGGCAGGGCATCCGCAGCCTGGATGCAGAGTTCCACGTTACCAGCCGCTGCGCAGACCTGGGGCCGCCGCCGCCGCCGGGCTTTTGCCACAATGTGATCCCTTCCAAGTTCATCAACCTGGACCATGGCATACATGCCAATACGGCCAGCAACCTGATGACCTTTACCGTGGAGGAAAGCGAATTCACCAACAACGTGGCTGGCGTGTATGTGCGCGGCGTAAACGCCTTCCAGGTGCAACACAGCTCCTTTAGCGTGGGGGGCAGCCATGCCACCATACTGGATAATCCCGAAGAATGGTCTTGGTTGAGTGCCAACCGCGGCACCTACAGCTACCAGAGCCAGGGGTTCGTGCTGCAGCACAATACCGCGCAGCATTCGCCTACCACGCCCGTTGGCGTAAAGCCGGAGGGGTTTGTTACCGGTTGGACGGGAGGCAGCGACGACCTGGTGCGCTGGAACGATACCTACAACTTGCA
>JAGPDT010000109.1 GCA_018057455.1 Flavobacteriales bacterium
AGCAACCACACCTTGCTTGGGATCGGCACCAATCCCAGTAGCGCGAGTGCGATGAACATTGTTGGGGGGAATGGCAATGGTCCGAGCAGTAAAAACCTCCGCCGCATCTACCTCAACGGCGTTTCGGTGGAGCTGATGGCGCAGTACACGGACGGCAGCATAAAAGTGCAAGTGCGCTTTGACGATGTGGATGTGGACAACGATGCCCGCTGGTGCGCGGACGAGATACAACTGAACCCGGTGGCCACCAGTACCGGCTATTCCCTGAACGTAACGGCGGGGAAAACGGTGACCCTGGACCGGGGCACCACGGCCACCCGGCGCAACAACCCGGAGATGTACAACGGCCAGCCCGTCTTCAACAGCGCCACGCTGATGCGCTGCCCGGCCAACACCTGGCTGAACCTGGACCCCAACAGCAATTTTGTCGTGGACGGCGGCAGCACCCTGCGCCTGGAAAGCGGCAGCCGCTTGGACGTGGGAAACGGGGCCGTGCTGCGCGTAAAGCGGGGCAGCAGACTGGAACTGATGGGCGGCTCAGTGTTGAACGTGCTGCCCGGCGGCCAAGTGATCATAGAAGAGGATTGGCAACCTTGGAACCACGGCAGGTTGGTCTATTACCCCAATGCCCGCATCAACCTGGAGGCCTCCACGTCCGTGCTGGAGGTCGCCGGCGTGCTGGACATCCAGGCCAACGCCACCTTCACCCCCGCCCGAAGCGGCGACCCCAACACCACTTACGGGCTGGTGAAGTTCACCAATACCAGCCCCACCAGCTACAATGTGGCGGCCGGGGCCAACAGCCGCTTCATCATGCGCGGTACCAGCCCCAACGGCCGGATCCTGCACGTGCAGCAGGAAAGTCTTTACGGCCCGACGCAACTGGTGGAGTTCAGCTTGCTCAACGCCAAGGCCACTTTGGCGGACAATGCGCGCATCGTGCCGCCGGTCACCAACAGCGCCATCGTGAAATTGGACAATGCCACGGTCACCAGCTCCACCGGTGTGCGTAACACCCACCGCGGCGTAAGGCTCAATGGCCAAGCGCTGCTCACGTTGAACAACAGCACCTTCAGCATGGGCAGCTATGGCGTGTACAGCTACAACACCACGCTGGGCAACTCCCCGGTGCCCGTGAACTGCAGTTTCATCGACTGCAACACCGGCATGTACAACTACGACAAGGGGATCAAGGCCATCAGCTGCAAGTTCGACAAATGCACCAACGGCCTGCAATGCGTGCAAATGGCGCATACTTCCTACCTGATCGACTGCAGCGCACAGCGCAATGCACAGACCGGAGTGAGCTTCAGCGGATCGTCCACGCTGAACGTGAAGAACCCCGCCTTCAACTACAACGCCATCGGCCTATCGGTGGGCCAGGCCACCGCCGTAGTGGCCTGCGGTTCGGTGAGCTTGAATGAACTGTACGGGTTCAAGATACACCATGGCGGAACCCTGCGCATGGATGACAACCACACCGGCCACGATCCCGTAACCGCCGTGAAGAACGGCACTTCGATCTACTGCCAGCAGGCCAACAACGTATACCTGGACCTGGGCTTGAACAGCTTGAAGCCGATGGTTCCGGGGTACCAGAAGAGCCTGTACGGCACTTTTCTGTGCGCTCCGTACAGTGTTACGCAGCCAGCGCGAAAGAACAATTGGAACGGCACGGTGGGCACGCCACTTACCAGTGCGGACTATTCCATCACCACTTGCGGGGCAGCTTTGCTATTCGATGACCCCTCCAGCAGCGCGGAGATCACGTGCGGACAGGTGCCACTTTCCGTGCCGGTCAACAACGAATTTGCAGGAGCGCCTTTGCCGGCATGGATGGAAAACTGCATCGGATGCGCCATGGTCATGAGCGCCGATTCCGTTATGGTGCCCTTGAACCTGGCCAGCATGGCTGCGCTCAACCTGGGATACAACGACAGCCTGCCGGACAACGAGCTTTTGGCCCTGGCGGCCTTCCATGCCCTTCTGGCCAGCCCGGTCACCGATCCTGGTGCGCAGGAGAAATTCCTCCTTGAATACGGCCATGGCCTGATGCAGGAAAGCTTTGGCGACGCCTTGGAGAAAGGACAGCTCGATCCCGCCACGGACAACGCCAACATGGACACGCACCTGGCGATGATGACCGATGTGGAGGATGCCCGGACCGGGGCTGCCGCAGCGGAAGGGCAGGATGACTTTGTTTTCTACACCAGCCTTCAGCGCGCCCAGCTTACCCGCGCCACGGGGAAACTGGACGATGCGATCGCCCAGATGCAAGCCATCCCACAGCCCCCGGACACCGGGCAACAGGCACTGCTGTCCACGATCCTTTGCTATACGCAAACGGAACGTTCCGTGATCAACGGAACATACACGTGGGACGAAGTGGAAGCAGCCATGCTTTCATGCACCGGCCATGGTGGACCAAAAATGATGGTGCAACCCATGGCTGAAGGGCCGGATGCCCTTCCAATGGCCCGGCCCACTTTACAGCCCAACCCCGCCGCAACGGAAGTTCGGGTACAAGGCTTTGCCGGAGAGGACTGCCTGTTGCGCCTGCTGGACATCACGGGCCGGACCGTGGTCCAAGAGGTACAATTCAACAACAGCACAACACTTCCCTTGCAGGCCGTGCGGCCCGGAACGTACCTATGCCGGATCACCTCCAGCAAAGGCCAATTGTGGACGGGCAGGCTGGTAGTAGCCTGGTGAGGCGGATCCCGCCAACGTGAAGACCAACATCACCGGGGGCTTGGGGATATGGGCCGGGCGCGGTGTATACTTGGATGCGATCATTTGCTTGCCTTAGGCCGTGGGCCAGTTATCAGTTGCTCGTTGTCAGTTGACAGGGAGCATCGACAAGGTCCTGTGGAAACCCGAGCCTACGTAGCCCGAAGTTGTTCCCCCCGGTTCCAGGGGCGAAAGACCCTGAGCCGGACCTGACAACCGACAACCGACAACCGACAGCTGACAACTGACAACCGACAACTGAACAAAGAGGTAAATTCGCGCCCCGAAGACCATGAGCCAAACTCCAGAACTCCTCCAGTGCCTGATCATCGGATCGGGTCCCGCCGCCTATTCCGCAGCCATCTACGCCGCCCGTGCCGATCTGAAGCCGGTGATCATTGAAGGGCCCAAGCCCGGTGGCCAGTTGATGGACACCACCGATGTGGACAACTACCCGGGCTACCCCGATGGACGCACCGGCCCGGAAATGATGGAAGACCTGAAAAAGCAGGCCCAACGCTTTGAAACGGATGTGCGCGGCGGCTGGGTGACCAAGGTGGACTTCACCGGCCCCGTGCACAAGGTCTGGGTGGATGAAAAGACGGAAATCCATGCCCACACCGTGATCATTGCCACGGGCGCCAGTGCCAAATGGCTGGGGCTGCCCAACGAAATGCGCCTGCGCGACCTCGGTGGCGGCGTTTCGGCCTGCGCGGTGTGCGACGGCTTCTTCTACCGCGGCCATACCGTGGCCATGGTGGGTGCCGGTGATACCGCCGCCGAGGAGGCCACCTACCTGGCCAAGCTGGCCAAGAAGGTGTACATGCTGGTGCGCCGTGACGAGTTCCGCGCCAGCAAGGCCATGGTACACCGCGTGGAGAACACGCCGAACATCGAGGTGCTTTACAACCACGAGGTGCGCGACGTGATCGGCGGAAGCACCGTGGAAGGCGTGGTGATCGAGAACAACAAGACCGGCGAGAAGCGCAACCTCGACGTCACCGGCCTGTTCATCGCCATCGGCCACAAGCCCGCCACGGAACTCTTCAAGGGCTGGCTGGACATGGACGAGCAAGGCTACCTGAAGCACACGCCCGATCGCACCAGCACCAAGATCCCCGGCGTGTTCGTGGCGGGCGACTGCGCGGACCACGTGTACCGCCAAGCCGTGACCAGCGCGGGCACCGGCTGCATGGCGGCATTGGACGCCGAACGCTGGCTGGCCGCTTTGGGCTCGCACTGAACAAGTCGAATGGACTTTGATGGACGCGGGTCGATCCGCGTCCATCAAAGTCAATTCATGCTTACCAACAACCGCTTCCGCAGGCTCTACCTTTCGCCCCACAAGGAACCAACATCATGATCCGCTCATTCCGCCAGCTTCTTCCAGTAGCCGTTGGGCTTCTCTTCGCCCATGCCACAAACGCCCAGTACACCACGCCCAATACGGGGCTTTCATACACCCTGGCGGACCTGGTGGCCATCTCCGGCGGCGTGATCACCGCCCCCTCGGCCATGAGCTACCTGCAGACCGCAGACTTCATCCTGGCCGCCAATGATACCCTCTTGATCAATGAGGACCTGACTTGGGCCGTGGCCAGCAGCGCGGCCATCAACATCTTCGGAACGTTCATCTCCGCCCCACCGGCAGCAGCGGTCCTGACCGCCGCAAACGCCTCGCTGCAGTACGATGGCATTCGTTTCGAAGACGGCTCCACCATTGACCTGCAACGGCTCTCGATCACCGACGGCGGGGGCATCAAAAGCCTCACCGACCAGCTCACCCTGTCCTACTGCACCATCTCCAACCACGTGACCAACGCCACCACCGGTTCCGCATTGGAGCTTTCCGACGGCAAGGTGTACATCGACCATGTGGTGTTCAGCGGCAATGAATACGCCGCGATCTCCTCCGCGGCCAATGGCGCCGCAGCACCGCAGATCACCCATTCCACGTTCCTGCAGAACGGCTTCGGCAACACCAACCGGCCGCAGATCAACCTCGGCCCGTCCGGCACCGACACCACCTTGATCCGCAACAACACCGTGATCGGCAACCCGGCATACACCATGGTCGGCGGCATTGCATTCTCTTCCCTGATGGGCATCACCGGGTACGTGGTGATCGACTCCAACACGGTGGCCGACAACCGCTACGGCATCACCATGACCGGCAGCAACATCACCGGGCGCATCGCGGACAACACCATCACGGACAACAACACGCAAGGCGACCCGGACCTGGGCGGCAGCGGCCTCAACTTCTACGGTGGTTCCACCAACGTGTCCGTGGTCCGTGGCAACCGCATCACCGGCAACCTGTGGGGCGTGACCATCCAAAGCGCCGCCACGGTGAACCTGGGTGACACCACCGCCGCCAACTACAACCCCGGCGGCAATTCCTTCTCCAACAACGGCAACGGCGGCGTGATCTACGCACTGTACAACAACACGCCCAACCCCGTGCCGGCCATGCACAACTGCTGGGATTCGGAGGATCCCTCGATCGACTCCACCGCCGCCGCCGCCGTGATCTTCGATGTGGCGGACATCGGCACGCTGGGCCAGGTGTTCTTCCTGCCCATGGGTACCTGCGACATCAACACGGCCGTTGATCAGCCCGCCCGGCCGGGGTCTGCACTCACGGTTTTCCCCAACCCTTCAAACGGCCGTGTGCACATCAGCAGCGAATTGCCGATCATGGCCCTGGCCGTGTTCAATGCCAATGGACAGTTGGTACAGATGCACCGCGGCAACGCCCAAGGCCAATGGGCACTGGGCGAACTTGGAACGGGCCTTTACCTGCTGAAAGCCACCACGGCCACCGGTGCGGAATACACGCAACGGATCGTGGTGGAATAAACGGGCCTTGCCCTTTTGGGGAAAGCAAGAATGGACGGGGATGGGCGCGAATGGATTCGCGTCCATCCCCGTCCATTTGGAACCCCTACCTGCGCACGCTGATCACATCGTGAACGAGGAAGGCCAACGCCTTGCCCACGATGCGCCCCTGTGAAGGGGTATTGGGCGCGGCTTCCGGCAGATGTACATACAGCACGGGCCGGGTGGACCCCATGATCCGTCGCAGGTAATACCGCGCCTCCTCCAGCACCATGCCGCTGGGGCTGAACGCCGACGAGGGCATGTGGCGGATCACGTCCTTGTCCAGTTCCACGCACAAGGGCGTGTTCTCCGCCTCGATGTACGCGCTCAAGTCCTTGTGGAAGAGCGTGGGGTCCATCAGGTATTCGGCGTAGAACGTGTGGTACACATCGTGATCATCCATGAACTGCAGGATGGCTTCGCTGTTCCGGGCACGGTGCAGCGCGAAGACGGCGTAGCGCCGAATGAAGCCATTAACGATGCCGTAGGAGAATGAGTTGCCGCTGTGGCGACCTTCCAAGGGGCGGCAGTCTGCATGCGGATCCAAGTTGACCACATCCACTGCGCTCCCCTGTACTTGGCTGGCGGCCTGGATCAGCGGATAGGCATTGTTGTGCCCGCCACCGATCACAAGGGGCACTTTGCCCGCTTGCAGGATGGGCAGCACCGTGCGCAGCACCAGATCATCCAGTTCCGCAACGCGTTCGCGCATGGTGGTTGCATCCAGTTCGGCATCCGAGTCCTGCTGGTCGATGCGGCCCAGCACATG
>JAGPDT010000055.1:0-14826 GCA_018057455.1 Flavobacteriales bacterium
TCCCCCCCCCAGCTCATGCGAGATCCATGCCCCTACTTTGGCGCGAGCATCCACGCTCGTGCCCTCCTCCTTGGGTAAGATAAAAGGGGCCGGAGGTGATCCTTCGGCCCCTTTCCATTTCGACGCGGTCAGGCTGCTTCTTCCACCGCTATCCCCAATGCTTTCGCCACGCCTTCGCCATAAGCCGGATCGCACTTCATGCAATTGCCGATGTGGCGCAGCTTCACCATGCGCGGCGCATCGCCCATGGCGCGGGCCGTGTTGTCGAACAGCACTTGTTGTTGCGCGGGCTTCATCAGGTTGAAGAGGGCGCGCGGCTGCGAGTAGTAGTCGGTGTCCTCGCGGTGGTTCCAGTGGTCGGCGGCGCCATTCAGCGTCAGCGGCGGCTCGGCGAAATTGGGCTGCTCCTGCCATTCACCGTAGCTGTTGGGTTCGTAGCCCAAGGTGCTACCGTGGTTGCCGTCCACGCGCATGGCCCCGTCGCGGTGGAAGCTGTGTACGGGGCACTTGGGTGCATTCACCGGGATCTGCTGGTGGTTCACGCCCAAGCGGTAGCGCTGTGCATCGCCGTAAGAGAACAGGCGGCCTTGCAGCATCTTGTCCGGGGAGAAACCGATGCCGGGCACCACGTTCGCGGGGTTGAACGCGGCCTGTTCCACTTCCGCGAAGTAGTTCTCCGGGTTGCGGTCCAGTTCCCACGTGCCCACCTCGATCAGCGGGTAGTCGCCGTGGGGCCACACTTTGGTCAGGTCGAACGGATTGTAAGGCACCTTGGCGGCATCGGCCTCGGGCATCACCTGCACGCAGAGTTTCCACTTCGGGAATTCCTTACGCTCGATGGCGTCGTACAGGTCGCGTTGGCTGCTTTCGCGGTCGTTGCCCACCAATGCCGTGGCTTCCGCATCGGTGAGGTTCTTGATGCCCTGCTGGGTCACGTGGTGGAATTTCACCCAGAAGCGTTCGTTCTTGTCGTTGATGAAGCTGAAGGTGTGCGAGCCGAAGCCGTGCATGTTGCGGTAGCCGGCGGGCAGGCCGCGGTCGCTCATCAAAATGGTCACCTGGTGCAGCGCCTCGGGCAGGCTGGTCCAAAAATCCCAGTTGTTGCGGGCGCTGCGCAGGTTGGTGCGCGGGTCGCGCTTCACGGCGTGGTTGAGGTCGGGGAATTTCAGCGGGTCGCGCATGAAGAACACCGGCGTGTTGTTGCCCACCAGGTCCCAGTTGCCCTCCTCGGTGTAGAATTTCACGGCGAAGCCGCGGATGTCGCGCTCGGCATCGGCCGCACCGCGTTCCCCGGCCACGGTGGAGAAGCGCGCGAAGAGGTCCGTCTTCTTGCCTACTTGGGAGAAGAGCTTGGCCCGCGTGTACTTGGTGATGTCGTTGGTGACGGTGAAGGTTCCGTAAGCCCCGGAACCTTTGGCGTGCATGCGCCGCTCGGGGATCACCTCGCGGTCGAAGTGCGCCAGTTTCTCCAGGAACCACACGTCCTGCAGCAGTTGCGGGCCGCGCGGGCCGGCGGTCATCACGTTCTGGTTGTCCACAACCGGGCAGCCGGAAATGCTGGTCAACTTGGGCTGCTCGGGGCTGTCTTTCTTCTTTTCGTTGCTCATGGGGCAAGGGGGATGCGTGTGAGGAAGTAGCACGAAGGAACGTGGTTAAAGTTAGGCACATAAGGACCATCGATCCGCGAAAGGCACAAGGGCGCATGGAAGAAGTGCCCACCCGGCGACCTGCGGCCCTCAACCCATGCAAACCCCTCCATCAACTGCCCTGTGGAAGCCACGGCAGCCATTGGGTGCCACGAAGTACCTCGGTCATGGATCATCGACGCTTTGCGTCGATCCTACGGGCATGCGCCTCTCATGGGCGCCTACGTCGTTGCTCCGCAGTCGGATATTTGGCCCGGTATCCTCCTTTGGTCGCGCCTCGTATGGCCCCCTGATCGGCCTGTGTGCTCTCCGTTCGAGGTACCCTTCTGTTCGTCAGCCCGGCCATTGGACATGCGGCCTATCTTCGGACCGCAAAACAGATCCGCCCATGAACAGATCACTTCTCATCCTGCTGGCCGCCTCGCTGGCATTGGGGTCCTGTGTTTCAAAGAAGAAATACACCGCCATCCAGCTCTCCAACCAAACCCTGAACGAAAAGCTGGACGCTGCCAAACGTGCCTTGGATGAGTGCACTGCCGCCAAGGCCGGCATGGAAGGCAGGAACGCCAACCTGCAGACCAGCGTGGACCACCTCAAGGAACAGGTGCAGGAAATGAGCGTCACCAACCAAGCGCTGCTGAACAACGTGGGCAACATGGCCACGCTCAGCGCCAAGGAGGCGGCCAACTTGGAGAAGTCATTGGAAAGCATCAAGGAAAAGGACCTTCAGATCCGCACCATGCAGGAAGCCTTGACGAAGAAGGATTCAGTGACCTTGGCCCTGGTGATCAGCCTGAAGAGCTCCTTGGGCAACCTCAACGACACGGATGTCACGGTGAACGTGGAGAAGAGCGTGGTGTTCATCGAGCTCAGCGACAAGATGCTCTTCAAGAGCGGGAGCACGAACCTTTCTCCGCGCGCCAATGAAGTGCTGGGCAAGGTGGCCGCCGTGCTCAACAGCAAACCCGACCAAGAGGTGTTGGTGGAAGGCCATACGGACAATGTGCCCATCAGCCGGGAATGCGTCAAGGACAACTGGGACCTGAGTGCTTCACGGGCCATCACCATCACCAGGGCTTTGCAGAATGACTATCACGTGGACCCCGCACGCATCACCGCCGCAGGCCGAAGCGAATACGTGCCGAAGGTGGGCAACGACACTGCGGAAGGGCGCAGCACCAACCGCCGCATCCGCATCGTGATCCTGCCCAAAATGGACCAGTTCTACAACATGATCGAGGACGGCCTGAAGAAGGCCAGCGAAGGGGAGGGCTCCCAATAGGCTGCCATCCACCGGGTTTCAAATGATGGTCGATCCCCGCAGGCTCCGGACCTGCGGGGATCCCCTTTTTCTGGCGGTGGGCGTGGGGTCCAAGGCGGCGCAGCCAGGCAGCGGTCATCGCTGGTCCGTGCCCGGTGCCATTCCGGATGCCAACGCCGCTGTCGGAACTGCTTGGTCCACACAGGGCCTTACTTCTTCGCCTCCGCCGGAATTGGCATCAGGCCCATCTGCTGCATCATTTTCATTTCCTCCCAATAGCCCCAGTGCTCGGTGGCCTTGCCATCGCTGCCGAACTTGAGCACTTCCACACCGTTCACGTCCATGGCCTTGTTGGTGGCGGGCATGTCCGGTCCCATGGCGCCTGTGTTGGTGCCCTTCATGTTGTAGTGCACCATGGTCATGTCGCCGCCATGGGCGATGGCCAGGATGGTGATCTTGGTATCGGGGAACCCGGCATGTTGCATGGTGATCACCTCGCGCAATGCTTGGATCCCTGTGCTGGTGATGCCCGGCACGGGCGTGTGTTCCACCATGTCCGCGGCGACGTACTTCTCCAAGCCATCGCTGTTGCCACTCTCGAACATGCCGTACACGGTACGCACGCCTTCCTCGCGCAGGGACAGTGCGGCCATCTTGGTGCTGTCGGCGGCCATCATGGCTTTATGGTCGGCCAGCATCTGTTGGTCATGGCCGCCACCGGATGCGCTGCACGAAGCGATCAACAGGGCCAAGGCCATGTAGGGAAGCTGTTTGGAGGTGTTCATGTTGAAGGGGTGTTGATTGTTCCGGCCCGATCGGCCGGAATTCAACTTAAAGGTATGGTCAACCTGGCCCGGAATGGACACCGGAGAATGGCACGGAGGTCAACGACCGGATCGGAAATGACCCGCTCAGCGTGCCGAAGTCATCACCCGCACATCGTGGAAAGTGCCCTGCGCGCTGCGCACCTCCACTTGGTAGGCTAAGGTTCCCTGGGCAAGCCCCCATTGGCCGAGGTCCACTGGCAGCAAGTGCTGGCCGGTGGAAAGCCCTTCCCGATCAATCCGCGCCACGCTTCGCCCCTGCAAGTCGAAGAGTTCCAGGGTCACGTCACCGGGTGCAAGCAAGGTGAGGGGCACCACGCAACGGTCCGTGAACGGGTTGGGTTGGTTCTGGCCCAGCACGAATTGCCGGGCGTTGCGCAGTTCCTGCAGGCCGGTGGGCACGCCTTCCCCCTGCACGGTCACCTCCAGGTAGCTCTCGTACTCGCCGGTGTCCGCATGGAAGGTGAGCGAGGCCTCCTGGTAGGCATAGCCATCATCGAAAATGCCGTCCTCGGCAGGTGTCAACGGGTCCGGTCCGTTGGGGTACAAGGCCGCGTGGTCGGCATAGACGGCTTGTTTTTCCGCCTGCGGGAAGGTGAGCTGCGAGACCGCCGAATAGCTCGAGTTCACATGGACCTTGAAGTGGATGTGGCATACCCGGTTGGGGTACCAGCCGGGGAAGATGGAGAGGAACTCCACCACGCCTTCGGCATCGGTGATCTGGAATCCCCGCATGAAGGTTTCACCCACGGTGTTCTGTCCGCCCTGCTGGAACGGGTAGCCGCTGTACACCCCGTCGGCATCACAGGCCTAAATGTGCACGCGTACGTTGGGCATGGGGCCGCAGGTCTCCAGGCCGAGGATCTTCAGCCGCAGGCGCAGGGGCGCACCGGTCCGGTCTTCCCGTATGTCCTGGCGGAAATAGAACGGGTTGGCCGTGAGGTCCAACGGGAAGGGCCCCGGTGTTTCCGAGGGGATCAACACGCAGCCGCCGGCCGTGTTGGCCCCGGCGGAGAAAAGCTTGCCGGTGGGCAGCAACCAGGCCAGCCCCAGCAGTCCTCCGGTCTTCAGGAAATCGCGCTTGTCCATGGGGCCCAGGTGTTGGTTGGATGAACCAAAGATCGGCAGCCTTTGGCTTGGAAGGCCAACGGGGATGTAGCTGCTCATCACGCCTTGGCTTGGGGACCAGATGCGGACATCGGGATTTGATTTCAACCGTTTATCACAATTGTCGCCGATGCTGTGCCCTCTATGGTGAAAGCGTGTACTTTGGCATTTACCCTTCACCGGTGAATGCAGGTCCATGACATACGAACCCCGTGAATATCGCACCACCATCGCCCTGTTGCGGGTGGTGGGCCCGCATTGGATCGAGATCCATTACGACAGCGGGATCATGTTCCAGCCGGAGGCTGTGGCCGAAGTGCAGGCCAAGCGGCGCGAATTGATGGGTGCCAGCCCGTACGTCACGCTCACGCTCATACCGAAAGACGTGGACTACCACATGAACACCATGAGCCGCGACCAGGGCAAGGCGGACCGCGGTGAAAGCCAGTTGCTGGCCTCGGCGGTGGTGGTGAAGGCCAGTATGATCGAGATGCTCACCCGGTTGTACCTCTCCTCATTTCCGCAGCTGCAGCGCACCTTGGTGACGCATGATGAGGGAACAGCCCGTGCTTGGCTGGAGGAACAGCTGAGGATGGGCCTGGCCAGCGCCGGCTGAACACGTGGCAGCCCTGGATTTCAGGTGTTACGGGCGTGTTGCCCGCATGGCGGGTGCATGGATCTTCATGCCGCCCCCCCGAGGTTCCCCGGGCAGCAGGGCGGGTCATCACCGGGCTGGGCGGCGGTCTCACACCCCGGCTTTTTCCTGGCGCAGCATTTCATCCAAGGCGGCTTCGGTGGGCACCAGCACCTTGCGGGCCTTGGAGCCTTCAAAGGCGCCGAGGATGCCCGCGGCCTCCAGTTGGTCCACGATGCGGCCGGCACGGTTGTAGCCCAGCTTCAGCTTGCGTTGGATCAGGCTGGTGCTGCCCTGCTGGGTTTGTACCACCACGCGGGCGGCTTCTTCAAACATGCTGTCGCGGTCGCCCACGTCCAGGTCGGTGCCGCCTTCTCCCTCCTCGGTGGGCACTTCGGGCAGCAGCAGGGCATCGGGGTAGCCGCGCTGGTTGCCGATGAAGGCGGTGATCTGCTCCACCTCGGGGGTGTCCACAAAGGCACATTGGATGCGGATCAGGTCATTGCCGGTGCTCAGCAGCATGTCGCCGCGGCCGATCAGCTGGTCGGCACCGCCGGCATCCAGGATGGTGCGGCTGTCCACCTTGCTGGTGACGCGGAAGGCGATGCGCGCCGGGAAGTTGGCCTTGATGGTGCCGGTGATGATGTTCACGCTGGGGCGCTGCGTGGCGATGATCAGGTGGATGCCGATGGCGCGGGCCAGCTGCGCCAAGCGGGCAATGGGTGTTTCCACCTCGCGCCCGGCGGTCATGATCAGGTCGGCGAATTCATCCACCACCAGCACGATGTACGGCAGGAAGCGGTGGCCCAGCTCGGGATTCAGGCGGCGGCCGATGAACTTGGCGTTGTATTCCTTGATGTTGCGCACCTCGGCATCCTTGAGCAGCTCATAGCGCTCATCCATCTCAATGCAAAGGCTGTTCAGTGTGGCCACCACCTTCTTGGTGTCGGTGATGATGGCCTCGCCTTCGCCGGGCAGCTTGGCCAGGAAGTGCCGTTCGATCTTGCTGAAGAGCGTGAGCTCCACTTTCTTGGGGTCCACCAGCACGAACTTGATCTGGCTGGGATGCTTCTTGTACAACAGCGAGACCAGGATCGCATTCAAGCCCACCGATTTCCCCTGGCCCGTGGCACCGGCCATCAGCAGGTGGGGCATTTTGCTCAGGTCCGTCACGAAGGTCTCGTTGCTGATGGTCTTGCCCAGCACAATGGGCAGGTCCATGGTGCTGTTCTGGAATTTCTCGCTGGCCACCACCCCGCGCATGCTCACCACCTGCGGTTTGCTGTTGGGCACTTCAATGCCGATGGTGCCCTTGCCGGGGATCGGCGCAATGATGCGGATGCCCAGTGCGGCCAGGCTCAGCGCGATGTCGTCCTCCAGGTTCTTGATCTTGCTGATGCGCACCCCGGCTTGCGGCACGATCTCATAGAGCGTGACCGTGGGCCCGATGGTGGCCTTGATCTTCTCGATGCCGATGTTGTAGTTGTTCAGCGTGGAGACGATCTTGTTCTTGTTCTCCTCCAGCTCTTCCTTGGTCACGGTCAGCTCACCGGTGCTGTGTTCCGCAAGCAGGTCCAGGGTGGGCGGCACGTAGCTGCTCAGGTCCAACGTGGGGTCGTACTGGCCGAATTCCTTCAGCTTGGCATCGATCTCGGCTTCGCTCAACGCTTGCTCGGGCTGGTTCACCTCCACGCTGAAACCGTTGGCTTCTTCGGTGAGGGTGGCGGGATCGAAGGTGGCGGCCACGGGAGCGAGGTCCAGCGCGGTGGCAGTGGCCACAGGCACAAGGAGAGGTACGGCTTCTTCCTCTTCCAACGGTTCAAGGGGGACCGCTCCGGTGGGGTCCGGTCCCGGTCCATCTTCAAGGGTTTCTTCCGGGGGAGGCGCCGTGCCGGCATCCACCACCGGCGGTTTGACCCGGTTGCGGCGTTCTTCCGGTCCGGTTTCTTGCGCCGCATCCACCACGGGTTCACCGGTTCGGGGCGTGCGCTCGAACAAGGCCGCGATCCAGGTCAACGATGGATTGAAGGTGTATACCACGAACGCCAATGCGCTGAACAGGATGGCGGCGCCCGCGCCAAACACGCCCAACCAGGCGATGAGGTGGTTGTTGATGGCGTAGCCGATGCCGCCCCCCAGTACTTGCCAGCCGTTCTTGGGGAAGATGAAGCCCAGCAGGGTGGGCATCCAGAGCATGGCCATCAGGGTCCAGCGCAGGGTTTTGCCCGGGGGCAGCAACCAAGCATGCAAGGCCAGGCGCACACCGGCCAGGAATGACCAGAGCACGAAGGCGAACGCGGCCAGGCCGAACCAGATGAAGATGAACCGGTGGCTCACCAGGGCGCCCAGTTTGCCCAGCCAATTTTCCACGCGCACGTCCGGCCGGAAGATCTCGCTCCAAGGCCGGCTCATCAGGTCTTGGTCCAAACGCCAGGTGAAAAGGTAACTGGTGAAGGCCACCAGCAGGTAGCAGCAGGCCAGCACCAGGAACAGGCCGATCACTTTGTGCAGGCGTTCATCGGTGAGGAAGGCACGCAGGCGCTGGAGCTTGCTTGCGCCTTGTTCAGCGGAAGCGCGCTTGGCCTTGTTCGTGCCGGCTTTGCGCACCGGCCGTTCTTCTTCTTCGGCGGGCTGCTCGCGCAGTTTGTTTCTTCGTTCGTTGGCCACGTGGAAAAGGGGGATAAGCCTGCTGGGGCAGTTGCCACCGCCGCGCCTGCCGGCACAGGGCCGACAGGTTGGAGGGATGAAGCAAAACTACCGGACCCTCCGGCAGCGAACGGCCGGAACAGGGCTTCTATTATCAACAGGCTGTTGTGATAGCCTGCCCCGGCGGCTGCCGGAGCGGTGGGCGGTAGCGCGGAGGCGGGGCGTGGGTCAGTTCGTGAAGACGCCCAGCACCTCATCCAACTGGCCATTGAACACTTCGGGGCTTACCTCCTGGTGCTCAGGTCGTTTTTGGAAGACCAAGGGGTCCACCGGACCCAAGGTCACCTTGGTGGCTTCCATGCGCATGCGTATGTTGTGCTGCACCACTTCGTAGCGCATGAGCACCCCGGGTATGTCGCTGAAAGGTCCGTACCAGTTGGGGTTCTTCTGGTCCAGGTCTTCCGTGTACCACACCTCCACTTCCGGGGCGTCCAGCTGGTCATAGATCAAATAGGCTTGTTTGCACGGCAGGCCTGCAATGGTGTCCCGGGCCATGGTCTTAACCATGGTAAGGGGCGGTCCGGTCTTGTTCAAGGTGAGCAGATCGCGCCGCTTGAAGGCCGCCACCAGGTTTTTGCCCATCACGCTCATGTGGTAGTCCACCACTTGGGCCGGGGTGTTCACCAACATGCTGGTCTTGAACATGCCCATGCCAGCGCTGAGGTCGAAGGACTGCTGGTCCTGGTTGAAGCTGAGGACGGCCTTTTCGGGCAGCATGTCGGTCATCAACCCGTTGGGGTCCATGTCCGGAAAGGCCAAGGCATATTCAATGGTGCCCTCCTGGGCGCCACCGGGCAGCATCGCGCGGTCGCATCCGCTGAAAACGGGCATCAGCAGGCAGGCTGCAGCGGTGATCAGGGCGTTTGGCTTGGCCATGCTCCGTTTGAATGCGGCGTAGTACGCTTCTCCGTTTGCTTTCGTTGCGTTCCCCATGCCGTTTCAGCGGGTGAACCGGCGGGTCAGGCGGCTGCGGTTCCCGCGTTCATCGGAAACCTCCAGTTCAAAGGTGTGCTCCCCGGGCAAGTTGCTGTACTTGTCGAAGCTATGTTCCAGCGTATGGGCCTTGGGGTCGTATTCCATCAAGATCCATTGCCCGTCCAACCGGGCCACCCACTGGTCCACGCCGGAGAGGTTGTCCGCAACGCGCACCTTGAAACCGTTGGCCTGCTTCATATCGGTTTGCAGGCCCAAGGGGGAAAGCACCGGGGGCACGGTATCGATCACCACGGTGTATGGCCCCAAGGTGCGCACATTGGCCGAGATCCGGCCATCGGACCAAGTGCCTCCTTCGGCCACCGGCTTGCCTTTCACCCAGCGGGCCAGCAGCAACTTGTCTTCTTTTCCGGCCGGGAACGGCTTGGTTACATCAATGGACAGTTCCCCGGCCACGTGCAGCGGAGTGAGGGCATCGTGCAAGGAGAACAGCGGGGCAAGCGCACCGGAGGGCGGGGGGGCTGTTGCCGTTTTCAGCCGGGTATCGGCATAGAGTGCATGGGCAGGCAGGTTGAAGCGCATGCCGGGTTCCTGCAGGGTGGCCGGTTGGTCGAATGGAAACAACTTCCCGTCGGGCCGGGCCCAGGGCCATGCACCGGCCTCTTCCTTGGAAGCTCCCTTGAGCACGAAGGTGAGGGTGGACCGGTTGCCGGCACCGTCCGTGGCGATCACTTGCACCGCGTGGTCCTTGCCCGGTTGTACGCTGATCCGTCCGGGCGATTTTTCGCCCTTGTACACCTCAAGCCGGTTGTTGGGCAATTTGTAGCAGCGGTTGTAGTGCATGTTGTGGTCCTTGAACAGCGCATAGTCCATGTAGGCATTGGCATAGCGTTGCAGGCCGAAATCGGTTTCATCCAACTGGATGGTGCACACCGTTGTTCCGTCCACGCTCACGCTCAGGGAGCGGATCCCGCACGGGTTGGTGCTGTTGCTGTAGCGGTCGGTGGTGTTCACCTCCAAGCCCACGGTACCCCAAGCCGCCACATTGGTGCCGGGTTTGAGCATGTAGGTGGAGTCGTTCACCGGCACCACGCCCAAACCGATGGCATTGGCGGGGTAGGGGCTTACGCGGGCCAGGGTGTCCAGTGGTTGCAGGCGGATGCCCGTGATGGTCGGCGGCACCTTGTCCAGGGCGTTCACCCCGAATTTCTCCGGGTCCAGCGCATGCTGGTCCGCGGTGCGGCGCACCTCATAGTGCAGGTGCGGTGCCGAGGAGCCGCCGGTGTTGCCGCTGAAGGCGATGACCTCCCCCATGGCCACGGGCAGTTCGCCCTGGCCGAAGTACTTGTCGATGCTGAAGTTGCGGGTTTCGTACTGCAGGTCCAGCAGGGTGGCGGCCAGTTTGCCGTTGAGCCGGTCCAAGTGGCCATACACCGAGGTATAGCCCGAAGGGTGGCTGAGGTACACGGCTTTGCCATAGCCCCAAGGGCTGATCTTGATGCGGCTGACCCAGCCGTCGGCCGTGGCCTTCACAGGCAGCCCGGTCCGGCCGTTGGTCTTCAGGTCGATGCCGGAATGGAAATGGTTGGAGCGCAGTTCCATGAAGTTCCCGGCCACTTCCACGGGCAGGTCCATGGGGTGCCCCATAGCGGGGTGCATGCCTTGCCCGGAAGCCAGGGAGGAAAGCAGGATCAGGGTGCTGGAACTCAGCAGCTTGATGATGTTCACGGCCGGTGTGGATTGGGAGGAAGGAAAGCAGGCCCGGCCCCTGGAACACAGGGGCGGTGCCAAATCGGGTGCAAGCTACCGGATCCCGCGGGGCGGCTTCGGCGCCAACAGGGTGGGTGATGAACAGTGCGACGTGGAAACAATGCGGTCCGGGTCTGCATCGGCCGGTTATCTTTGTCCGTGGACCATAACGGTCTTTTGTCCAGTGATATGGAAGGGTTGTTGGAACGCATCGGCAAAGCACGTACCCAAGTGCGGCAATTGCAGGCCGTGCGTGATCGGCTGCGGGTGGCCACGGTGGCTGCCGAAGGCCGGGCACGTGAAGCGGCGCGCGAGAAAGAAGTGCTCACGGCCCGGATCAAGGAGCTGGAACAGGAGAACGAGGTCCTTCGAAAGGCTGCGGCACCCCCAGGGGCGCCCGGCCGGGAAGGAACGAAGGAGCGGATCGATGAATTGATGAAGGAAATCGACCAGTGCTTGGCGCTGATGAACAGCTGATGGGCACGGGGGCCAACACCATGGACGAACGATCGATCCGGATCGAGCTGGCCGGAAGGGCGTATCCCCTCACCATCCACCCGGATGAGGAGGAGAACATCCGATCGGCCGCGGAGGAGATCAATGAAAGCATCAACCGCTTGAAGGCAAGCTACCCGCTCACCGACAAGCAGGACCTGTTGGCCATGGCCGCCTTGGAGGTGACCACCCGGGCGCTCAACCTGGCCAAAAGCCAGCCGATCAACATCGACCAAGCGGTGTTGGACGAGCTGGACCTGTTGCTCAAAGACCTCGCCGGTTGATCCCCTGCACTTCCCCGAAGGCCCCATGGTTCACTGTGTAACCAACAAACAGTGAAAAATGGAATTTGACATCATAGCAGTAGTGGTCGGCGTCCTGGTGGGCGTACTGGCCGGAGGCGGGGTCGTATACATGGTGCTCAACGGCCTGTTGAAGAAGCGCAGCACCGGCATCCTCGAAAAGGCGCTGGCGGAAGGCGAGGCCATCAAGAAGGAGAAGATCCTGCAGGCCAAGGAGAAGTTTCTCCAGATGAAGGAGGAACATGAGCAGGAAGCCCGTGAAAAGGACAAGCGCCTGCAGCAAGGCTTGGAGAAGCACAAACAGCGCGAGCAACAGCTCAGCCGCCAGCAGCAGGACCTGGGCCAGAAGGAGCGGGCCGTGGAGACCAAACTGCAGGACCTTGAGCAGCGCATGCAAGGCATGGAGGTACGGCGGCAGGAGCTGGACAAGGCCCAAGAGAAACAAGTGGCCCAGCTGGAGCGCATCAGCGGCATCAGCGCGGCCGATGCCAAGCAGCAGCTCATGGATTCCCTGCGGGATGAAGCCCGCACCGGGGCCATGGCCTTGGTGAAGGACACCGTGGAGGAGGCCAAGCTCACGGCCAACAAGGAAGCCAAGCGCATCGTCATCCAAACCATCCAGCGCGTGGCCACCGAACACGCCGTGGAGAATGCGGTGAGCACCTTCCACATCGAGAACGACGAGTTCAAGGGCCGCATCATCGGGCGCGAAGGGCGCAACATCCGCGCCTTGGAAGAAGCCACCGGGGTGGAGATCGTGGTGGACGACACCCCCGGCGCCATCATCCTCAGCTGCTTCGACCCCGTGCGCCGCGAAATGGCCCGCCTCGCCCTGCACCAACTGGTGAAGGACGGGCGCATCCACCCCGGCAGGATCGAAGAGATCGTGGCCAAGACCAAAAAGCACTTGGAGGAGGAGATCCTGGAGATCGGCAAGCGCACCTGCATCGACCTGGGCATCCACGGCCTGCACACCGAGCTCATGCGCATGGTGGGCCGCATGCGCTACCGCAGCAGCTACGGCCAGAACCTGCTGCAGCACAGCCGCGAAACAGCCAACCTGTGCGCCACCATGGCCGCCGAGCTGGGCCTGAACGTGAAGGCCGCCAAACGCGCGGGCCTGCTGCATGACATCGGCAAGGTGCCCGAGGATGAACCCGAGCTGCCGCACGCCCTGCTGGGCATGAAGCTGGCCGAGAAGTACGGTGAGAAGCCCGACGTGTGCAACGCCATCGGTGCCCACCACGACGAGATCGAGATGACCAGCATGATCTCGCCCATCGTGCAGGCCTGTGATGCCATCAGCGGTGCACGGCCGGGCGCCCGCCGCGAAGCCGTGGAGCAATACATCAAGCGCCTCAAGGACCTGGAGAGCATTGCCATGAGCTACAACGGCGTCTCCAAGGCCTTTGCCATCCAGGCCGGCAGGGAGCTGCGCGTCATGGTGGAAAGCGAGCGCGTAACGGATGGGGATGCCGACAGCATCAGCATGAGCATCGCCGACCGCATCCAGAGCGAGATGACCTACCCCGGACAGGTGAAGGTGGTGGTGATCCGCGAAAAACGGTCCATGGCCGTGGCCAAGTAGGTGCACATGCCCATTGCCCAGCCGAGCGTCATCCTCGTTACCGGTGGGGCCGGGTTCATCGGGTCGCATGTGTGCGATGGCCTCCTGGGGCTGGGCCACGCCGTGCGCTGCCTGGATGACCTGAGCACCGGCAAGCGGAGCCATGTGGCCCACTTGGAAGGGCGTGGTGACTTCACCTTCCTGGAAGGTGGCATCGGCGAGGGCGCGCGCTTGAAGGCCGCCATGGAGGGAGCTTCAGCGGTGGTGCACCTGGCCGCCTTGGGCAGCGTGCCGCGCTCCATTGCACAGGCCTTGGACAGCGAACAGGCCAATTTGGCGGGCTTCCTCCAAGTGCTCGAAACCGCCCGTGGGCTCGGGCTGAAGCGCATCGTATACGCCAGCAGCAGCAGCGTCTACGGCGATAGTGCGGTGTTGCCCAAGAAGGAAGGCACGGAGGGCCATCCGCTCTCACCCTATGCCGTGACCAAGGCCATGGATGAAACCTACGCCGCACTGTATGCCCGGCTCCATGGCCTGGAGGCCATCGGCCTGCGCTTCTTCAACATCTTCGGTGAGCGCCAGGATCCCGAGGGGGCTTACGCCGCGGCCATCCCCAAGTTCATCCGCGCCCTGTTGCGCCACCAGGCGCCCCTGTTGCACGGCGATGGCCTGCAAACCCGCGATTTCACCCACGTGGGAAACGCCGTGCACGCCGTAGGGCTGGCCTTGGCCGCACCGGGGCACCGCGCCGGTGAGGTCTACAACATCGCCTGCGGGACACGCTGCAACCTGCGCGATCTCCTGGGCAAACTGCAGGAACGCATGGTCCGCATCGATCCACAGGTGGCCGGGTGCACGGTGGTGCATGGCCCGGAAAGGCAAGGCGATGTGCGCGATTCCCTGGCCGATATCGGGAAGGCCCGCGAGCAACTCGGCTATGTCCCGCCCATCAGCCTGGAAGAGGGGCTGGACAAAGCCGTACCTTGGTACGCAACGCATTGGAAGTGACCGTATCGAACATGGGAGCAATGAAGAATACGTTGGTGATGGGCGCCAGCCTGAACGAGGACCGCTATTCCAACAAGGCCGTCCGCAGCTTGCGCAAGCATGGCCGACCGGTGATCGCCGTGGGCCTGCGCGAAGGCCAAGTGGAAGATGTGCCCCTTGTGAAGGAGATTCCCACCGGTGCCGAGGTCCACACGGTGACCATGTACCTCAATGCGCACAACCAGGCGCCCTGGGAAGAGCGCTTGTTGGCATTGAAGCCCAAGCGGATCATCTTCAACCCCGGTGCTGAGAATGAGGCCTTCGCCCGGATGGCTGAGGCACAAGGCGTGGAGGTGCTGGAGGCCTGCACCCTGGTGATGTTGGCCACGGGGCAGTTCTGAGCCTTGGTCGTGCGCCCCTCAAACCATCCTCGCCAAGCCGCTCCTGAGCTGGACCGAAGGGGGCGATGCGGTCTTCATCCCAGTCCGACGTCATCGCGAGGCCGTCCCTGAGCAAGGCCGAAAGGGGCCGAAGCGATCTTTCATTGGCCTGGTGTCGCGGTTGAAGGAAAGATCGCTTCGGGCTCGTTGGGTGCACGATCCCTCGCGATGACGG
>JAGPDT010000055.1:14926-21841 GCA_018057455.1 Flavobacteriales bacterium
ACGTCATCGCGAGGCCGTCCCTGAGCAAGGCCGAAAGGGGCCGAAGCGATCTTTCATTGGCCTGGTGTCGCGGTTGAAGGAAAGATCGCTTCGGGCTCGTTGGGTGCACGATCCCTCGCGATGACGGAGTGGGGCTCGTTGGGTGCACGATCCCTCGCGATGACGGAGTGGGGCTCGTTGGGTGCACGATCCCTCGCGATGACGGGGTGGGGCTGGGTGCACAAGCCCTGGCCATGGCATCCTACATGTTGGATAGCTTCGCGGCCTTCAACGAGAACAGCCATGGAACTGACGGGGGGGGATTATCACATCGGGGGGGTGCCCGTACGGCACATCGCCAAGTGGGCCGGCACACCGGTATACGTGTATGATGCCGCGGTGATGGACCGGCAGGCCGAAAGGCTGAGGAAGGCTTTCGCGGGCACACCGGCGCGGTTCATGTACGCGTGCAAGGCATTGACCAACATCGCGGTGCTGCGCCACATGCGCACCTTGGGTTTGGGCCTGGACACGGTGAGCATCGAGGAAGTGGAGATCGGCCTGCGCGCAGGTTTCACGCCCACCGAGATCCTGTTCACGCCGAACATGGTGCCGTTCAGCGAATATCAACGGGCGGCCGAACTGGGCGTCCACATCAACATCGACAGCATCCCCATGCTGGAACGCTTCGGCCATGCCTTCGGCGGGCGGGTGCCGGTGTGCGTGCGGATCAACCCGCACATCATGGCCGGGGGCAACGAGCGCATCAGCACCGGGCACATCGACAGCAAGTTCGGCATCAGCATCCACCAGCTGCGGCACGTGGAGCGGATCGTGGCCTCGCACGGCATGCGCGTGGAAGGCCTGCACATGCACACCGGCAGTGATATCCTGGACACCGGGGTGTTCCTGCGTGCCGCGGAGCTGCTGCTGGAGATCGCGGACCAGTTCCCCCACCTGCGCTTCCTCGACCTGGGCAGCGGGTTCAAAGTACCGTACAAGCCCGATGACATCGCCACCGACGTGGAGGAACTGGGCGAACGGCTGTGTGCGCGCATGCACGCCTTCAATGCCAAGCGGCCCACGCCCGTGGAGCTCTGGTTCGAGCCGGGCAAGTTCCTGGTCAGTGAAGCGGGCGTGCTCCTGGTGTCCGTATCCTTGGTGAAACAGACCACCGCCACGGTATTTGCCGGGGTGGAGAGCGGGTTGAACCACTTGATCCGGCCCATGCTCTACGGCAGCTACCACGGCATCGTGAACGTCAGCCGGCCGCAAGGGAACAGGCGGATCTACACGGTAACGGGCTACATCTGCGAAACGGACACCTTCGCGTGGGACCGCCAGCTGCCCGAAGTGCAGGAAGGTGATGTGCTGGCATTCCTCAATGCCGGTGCCTACGGCTTCAGCATGGCCAGCAACTACAACTCGCGCCTGCGCCCTGCCGAGGTGCTGGTGAAGGACGGCCAGGCCACCCTGATCCGCCGTCGCGAATCATTGGAAGACCTGCTGGCCTTGCAGGTGGAAGAGCCGATCGCGGCGGGTCAGGCGTGGTCCACTGCGTGAAGGATCGCCGTGCACGCATCGTGCACCATCGTTTCACTGATGCACAGCGGCGGCGCAAGGCGGAAGGCCGTAGGGCAGCTCAGGAACCAGAAGCCCAGCACGCCACGCGCCAAGCAGCCTTTCACCACCTGCTGCACCTTGTCCGCATCCCCCAGGTCCACGGCCAGCATCAGGCCCTTGCCGCGCACTTCGCGGATCGCCGGGTGCACCAGCCGTTGCTTGAACAGTTCGCCCATGCGGCGGGCGTTCTCCACCAAGCCATCGTCCAACAGCACCTCCAAGGCGGCATGGCCGGCCACGCAGGGTACAGGGTGCCCGCCGAAGGTGGTGATATGCCCCAGCACCGGGCCATGGGTGAGCAGGTGCATGCGCTGCTGCGAGCTGACGAAGGCGCCCATGGGCATGCCGCCGCCCAAAGCCTTGCCCAGCACCAGGATGTCGGGCACCACGCCGAAGTGTTCGAAGGCGAAGAGCTTGCCGGTGCGGCCGAAACCCGTTTGCACTTCATCGAAGATGAGCTGGGCGCCGGTGGCCGTGCAGCGCTGGCGCAGGGCCTGCATCCACGCGGCGTCCGGGATGCGCACACCGGCATCGCCCTGTATGGTCTCCACCACCACCGCGGCGGTGCGGGCATCGATCAGCGAAAGGTCTTCCACGGCGTTGAAGCGCATGAAGTGCACACCGGGCAGCAGGGGCCGGTTGCGGTATTTCTTGTCCTCGTTGCCGGTGATGCTGAGTGAGCCGTGGGTGCTGCCGTGGTAGCTCTTGCCGCAGGCCACGATGCGGGTGCGCCCGGTGATGCGCTTGGCCAGTTTGAGCGCCGCTTCATTGGCTTCCGTCCCGCTGTTCACGAAGTACACGCTGTCCAGGCCGGCGGGCAGCAAGGAGGCCAGTTTTTCCGCATAGCGTACCTGCGGTTCCTGGATGAATTCTCCGTAGGGGATCACGTGGAGGTACCTGTCCAACTGGTCCTTGATGGCGGCGATCACCCGGGGATGCCGGTGCCCCGTGTTGTTCACGGCCAGGCCGGCCACCAGGTCCAGGTAGCGTTTGCCGTCACGGGTGTGCAGGTGGCAGCCTTCGGCCTTGGTGATGTCCAAGGCGATCGGGAAGGGGCTGGTTTGGGCGAGGTGTTGTTGGAAGGCGGTCTCCAAGGAGGACATGCGGCAAAGATCGGCGATCCCGTCCGTGCCGGTTCCGCCTTTTGCCGCTGGTACGGGTGTGGGCGCCCTCTCCAGGGTCCTCAGCACTGCTCCGGCCCGAAGGGATCCTCCTCCTCCTCAGCCCTGTCATCATGCCCCAGGTCGCCGATGATGTCATCACCGGGGTTCACGCCCCGCAGGTTGAAGAGGCCCCGATCATCGGCGATGAAGCGGTTGATGCCCATGGCTTGCACCCCGTCCACGCAGAGCTTGCGGAACGCTTCCAGCCCGGTGCGGAGCAGGTAGGAGTAGGGCTGCTCGTCCTGGCCGGACAGCTCCATTCCGCGCAGGCCCACGACCAGTTCACGGGCCGCCTTGCGGATCGGCGTGCTGCTGGACGCTTCGCAGCCATGCGTGCAAGGGCTATGGTGCGCTGCCCCCCTGCGAACGCGCCCGGATGCGTTTGAGCAGTTCGCGGTTGAAGTCGCGTTCGGCCTCGCCGAGCTGGAGGGTTTTCACCGCGCCGATGCGCTGCTTGAATTCCTCCACGTAGCGCTTGCGGATGTCCAGTTGGTGCTGTTTGGCCTGCAGTTCGTCGGCAATGGCCTTGGCGGCTTCGGCTTCGGTGACCGGTGTTCCGGCTTTGCGGTCCCGGCGGGCCGTGCGGCCTTCCTTGCGGGCGGCGTCCATTTCAGCCTGGTACTTGTCATAAACAGGCCAGAAGGTGCGGGCCTCTTCGGCGGTGAGGTTCAGGCGCTGGGTGATGAAGGCGCTCTTCTGTGCCTTGATCTCCTGGAGCTTGTCGGGAGGGATGGCCGGGCCATCCTCTTGGGCGTAAGCGGCCATGCACAGGGCCGACAGGCCGAGGAGGAGCAGGCATTTCAACCGGTGGGGGCGCATGGTCAGTAGAGGTATTCGTTGAGGTCGATCTGGTGTTGGTCCACGTAGGTCAGGGCTTCTTCCGGGGTGAGTTCCACGGAGACCTGGCCGAATTCAGGCCACTCCCCGGCATCGGTGGCTTCCAGGATCTCCTGGGTGTCCAGCTCATCGGTCAGTGATGCATAGGGCAGTTCTTCTTCCAGGCCCGCCGTGGCGGTACCCGGTGCCGTTGGCCGCAGGGTGTACAGGGCGAACAGGAGCAAGGCCAGGGCGGGGACGGCCACTGTTGCGCGCCTCAACCACATCTTGAAGGCCGGGTGCGGGGTGCGGGCCACGCAGGCCTGCACGTCATGGGGGAAACGATCGAAGAGGCCGTTGGGCACCACAAAGGGGTGATGTTCGGGCAGGCCGAAGAGCGTGGGTGCGATGCGGCGCAGGTCGTCGGTATCGTTGAGGGGGTCCATGGCTTTCAGGGGGTTGGACCGCTGATGGGCCCCATGGTTTGATCGGTGCGGGTGAGTTCCTCCTCGATCTTTTTCACGGCGATGTGGAAGCTGGATTTCAGGGCGCCCACGCTGGTGCCTGTGATGCGGCTCATTTCCTCGTACTTCAGTTCGTCGAAGTATTTCATGGTGAACACGGCGCGCTGCTTGGGGGGCAGGTTCATCACGGCGCGCTGCAATTTGCGCTGGATGGCATCGCCATTGAAATGTTCGGTGGAATCCAAGGTGGTGGACAGGCGTTCGGTGACCCTGGCATCGCTGGTGAACAGGCCGCGGCGCATGCGCTTGAGGTGGGTGATGCTCTCGTTGTGCGCGATGCGGTAGAGCCAGCTGAACAGGCGGGCGTCTTCGCGGAACTTGGGCAGGCCGTTCCAGGCTTTGATGAAGACCTCTTGGAGCACGTCCTGGCTTTCGTCCGGGTCGGTGACCATGCGGCGGATGAAGCCGTAGAGGCGCCGCTGGTGCTTGCGCACGATGAGGTTGAAGGCGTAGTGGCGGCTGCCCTCCTTGCGGAAGAGGGCGATCAGCTGGTCATCGTCGAGGTGGTCCATCGGCGATGCCTCAGCGGGGAGCTACTTGCGCTTGAGGGCGCGCTGTGCGGCGGCCACGATGTCCGGCGTGTCCAGGCCGTACTTCCTCAGCAGCTGGTCGGGGGTGCCGCTTTCGCCGAAGCTGTCGTTCACGGCCACGATCTCCTGCGGGGTGGGCCGGTGCAAGGCCAGCACCTGGGCCACGGCATCGCCCAAGCCGCCATGGCGGTTGTGTTCCTCGCAGGTCACCACGCATCGGGTCTTGCTTGCGGAAGTTAGGACGGCCTCCTGGTCCAAAGGTTTGATCGTGTGCATGTTGATGACCTCGGCGCTGATGCCCTGTTGTTCCAGGGCGGCAGCGGCTTGCAGGGCAGTCCACACCAGGTGCCCGCAGGCGATCAGGGTCACATCGGTGCCTTCGCTCAGCACTTGGGCCTTGCCGATGGTGAAGGGCATGGCGGCGGGGATGAACACGGGCCATTTGGGCCGGCCGAAGCGCAGGTACACGGGCCCGTCGTGGTCGGCCACGGCGATGGTGGCCTGCTTGGTCTGGTTGAAGTCGGCCGGTACGATCACGGCCATGCCGGGCAGCATGCGCATCAGGCCGATGTCTTCCAGGATCTGGTGGGTGGCGCCATCCTCGCCGAGGGTGAGGCCGGCGTGGCTGGCGCAGATCTTCACGTTCTTGCCGGCGTAGGCGATGCTTTGGCGGACCTGGTCGTACACGCGGCCGGTGCTGAAGTTGGCGAAGGTGCCGGTGTAGGGGATCTTCCCGCCGATGGTCATGCCTGCGGCCATGCCCATCATGTTGGCCTCGGCCACGCCCGTTTGGAAGAAGCGGTCGGGGAATTCCTTCGCGAAGGCATCCATCTTCAACGAGCCGGTGAGGTCGGCGCAGAGGGCCACCACGCGGTCGTCCTGTTTGCCCACTTCGAGCAGGCCTTCACCGAAGCCGCTGCGGGTGTCTTTCTTGTCCAATACGGGGTAGTTGGTCATGCTGGAAGGGTGGAGGGTTGGGGGGCGATGCGGTTGGGCGGATCGGGAAGTACCACGACTTGTTTGCGGGGGTTCAAAGATCAAGGTTCAAGGTCCTTCCGCCAACGATGGAGAAGTCCTTTGTCACGGAGAAGACGGTTTCGCGGGCGCTGCCGCGGCGGTAGATCACGCGGTAGTCGCCGGGCAGCAGTTTGAACTGGTTGCGCGGAAGGCGCGGGTCCAGGTCCACCACCCAGGCCAATTCGTTTCCTTTCTGCTGGAAGATGGCGCCGGGCCCCGGTTCGGTGGCCACCAGGTTGAGCACGCCGCTGCGGGGGATGCGCACGGGGGTGGCGGTTCCTTGGCGCACCACCACACCGGGAATGAGCAGGCGGGGCAAGGTGAGCACCTCGAGGTCGTAGGTGCCGGTGCGGTAGCGTTGCGCGGTGTTCATGGGCTGCGCGTTGAGCGTGGCGCTGCCGCCTTGTTGGCGTACGAGGCAGGGCACGGGCGCTTCGGCGGTCACCGCCCCTTCGATGCGCAGGTCCAGGGTGCCCTGCCCGGCCATGAGGGCGATCACGTTGTGGCGGCCCGGTTCCAAGGCCACGTTCTCCTTGGTGCTGGGCGGTACGGTATGGGCCACGATGCGGTAGGTGTATACGGGATCGATCTGCAAGGTGTCCGGCACGCCCCGCAGGTTCATGGTGTGCACGAAGTTGTAGCGGGCCTCGCCGGTGTGCTGGTCATGGAAGGTGACGGGCACATCGGTCTCGGTGGGCATGCCTTGGTCGGTGAGCAGCAGCAGCTGGGTGGTGGTGGAACCCAGGGCCTGGTCGATCACCACGCGCATCACGCGGTCGAAGGTCTCGGGGGTGCCGGCATCGAAGTAGTTGCCCACGCACTTCAGGCTGTACTTGTTGGCCTCATCGATGCCGATGCCGATGATGAAGGGTTTGAGGATGATGCCCTTGGCCTGCAGGGCGCGGCTCACGGCGCAGGGGTCCTCATCGCAGGCCTCGATGCCGTCGGTGATGAGGATGATGACGTTGCGGGCGGTGTTGTCCGGGAAATCACCGGCGGCCTTTTCGAGCGAGCGGGCAATGGGCGTGGTGCCCAGGCAGCGCACCTCGTTCATCTTGCCGCGGATGGCCCGGGTGTTTCCCTTGGCGAAGGGCACTTCGAGCCTGGTGTCCTCGCAGTCCTGCTTGCCCGGTTCGATGCGCGTCTGGTGGCCATAGAGGCGCAGGGCCAGTTCCAGGTCGGGCACTTTTTCCAGGGGGGTCAAGGCTTCCAGCAACACGCGGCGGGCCACGGTGATGCGCGGTTCGTTGCCCCAGAAAGCGT
>JAGPDT010000056.1 GCA_018057455.1 Flavobacteriales bacterium
CTCACACTACCATCTCCCTCACGTCCCCCTCCACCACCAGCCTCCCTTCCGTCTTCGCCTTGATCTCCTCCACGCTCACGCCCGGCGCACGTTCAATGAGCTTGAAGCCTTCGGGCGTCACCTCGAACATGCCCAGGTCGGTGATGATGCGCTTTACGCAGCCCACGCCGGTGAGCGGCAGGGAGCATTGCTTGAGCAGCTTGCTCTCGCCGGCCTTGTTGGTGTGCATCATGCAGACGATGATGTTCTGCGCGCTGGCCACCAGGTCCATGGCGCCGCCCATGCCCTTCACCATCTTGCCGGGGATCTTCCAGCTGGCGATGTCGCCGTTGTCCGCCACTTCCATTGCGCCCAGCACGGTGAGGTTCACCTTTTGCGCGCGGATCATGGCGAAACTGGTGGCGCTGTCGAAGATGGCCGAGCCGGGCAGCAGCGTCACCGTTTGCTTGCCGGCATTGATCAGGTCGGGGTCTTCCTCGCCGGCGTAGGGGAACTCGCCCATGCCCAAGATGCCGTTCTCGCTCTGCAGCGTCACGTTGATGCCCGGCGGAATGTGGTTGGCCACCAGCGTGGGGATGCCGATGCCCAGGTTCACGTAGTAGCCGTCCTGCAGTTCACGGGCGATGCGTTTGGCGATCTGGTTCTTGTCCAAGGCCATGGAAGGTGGTGTTTTTCGCGAAGTTCCCAAATGTAAGCCCTTGGCTTTGGCGGCTGCCCGTCGGTCCCGGGGCCAAGTGGTCCACCGTGCCCGGTGGGCGCGGCAGCCACTCAAGTCCCAGTCACCGATGGGCCCGGGTGAACACCGGTGAGGTGTCCGTTGCCCCCCGCTCATGGCTCCCACCGTGCCCGATCCAGGCTCTCCTCCCGCCTTACAGCGGACCGGGCTTCGATGTTGGACCGGCCGGGCGACTCGCTCGTGGATGTTGCATACTGCGGAGCGGTACGCGGCTGCCGGACCACCAACCGATGCATCTTGTCCAGCAAGCCCCACCCGGCACCTAACCGCCTGCCTGTGCGTGCCGCTTCTATCTTCGTGGCATGGACAAACGAGTGAGCGATGCGGACGCCGCCCTGGACGGTCTCCGCGATGGCATGACCTTGATGGTGGGCGGCTTCGGCCTCTGCGGCATCCCCGAGAACCTCATCGGCGCGCTGGTGCGCAAGGGCACCCGGGACCTTACCTGCATCAGCAACAACGCCGGCGTGGACGACTTCGGCCTGGGCCTTTTGCTGAAAACCCGCCAGATCAAGAAGATGATCGCCAGCTATGTGGGCGAAAATGCCGAGTTCGAGCGGCAGCTCCTCGCCGGGGAACTCGAGGTGGACCTGGTGCCCCAAGGCACCTTGGCCGAACGCTGCCGCGCCGGCGGTGCCGGTATTCCGGCGTTTTTCACCCCTGCCGGCTACGGTACCGAGGTGGCACAAGGCAAGGAGACCCGGGAATTCCACGGCAAGATGTACGTGATGGAACACTGGCTCCGCGCCGACTTCAGCCTGGTGAAAGCCTGGAAGGGCGATTCCAACGGCAACCTCGTGTTCCGCCACACCGCACGCAACTTCAACCCCATGATGGCCATGGCCGGCCACATCACCATCGCCGAAGTGGAGCACCTGGTGCAGCCCGGCGAGATCGGTCCCGATGAGGTGCATACCCCGGGCATCTTCGTGCACCGCATCTTCCAAGGCCGGCACTACGAGAAGCGCATTGAGCAGCGCACCGTGCGCCAACGGGCCTGACCCGCGATGATCACCGCGGCCACGGATCGCCTCCAGCGCACCGCATTCCTGTGCGCAGCGTTGGGCGCTTTTGCCTTTGTGGTGCTGCGCGCCTTCCTGGTGCCTGTCACCCACGACGAGGCGATGACCTTCTTCCTGTTCGTGGAGACCAAGGATTTCCTTCCCTTCCATGGCGGATGGGACGCCGGCAACCATGTGCTTTGCACGGGCCTGGGCTGGTTGGCGTGGAAACTGGCCGGCTTTCAGCTGTGGGCCTTGCGCCTGCCCAGCGTGCTGGCCTTTCTCCTCTATGCCGCCTACGCTTGGCGTTGGGGCCTGAAGCTGCGCACCCCCTTGGTGCGCTGGTGCCTGTGGGCCGCCCTGCTCGGCATGCCCTTCCTGTTGGACTTCTTCTCGCTCTTCCGTGGCTACGGCCTGTCCATGGCCTTCTGGTCCATGGCGTTGTATGAACTGAACGCCTGGCTGGAAAAACGGGGCACGCGCACCTTGATGCGCACGCTCACAGCCTCGGCCTGCGCCACCTTCAGCGGTTTCAGCCTGCTCACCCTGTGGGCCGCGGTGCTCGCCGTGCTGTTCCTCTCCCTCTGGACCAGGCCCGCAACAGGGAAGCGCCGCGCCATGCACACCACACTTTGGTTGTTCCTCGGCTTGGCACCATGGGCCTTCGCCGCGGCCTGGCTGCAGGAGCTTGCAGCCCACGGCAGCTTGTACTACGGGCTTCGCACGGGGGTGTTTGGCGGCACCGTGCCTTCCTTGCTCAAGGCCATGTTCGGCGAAACCAGCAGCTGGGCGCGCTGGCCCGTCCTGCTGGCCTTGCTCGCGGGCACTTGGGCCGCCGGGCGGGCATGGCGAAGGAAACCGCTGGACCTTGCCGCTTGGGCCTTGGTGCTGTCCGCCGGCCTGTTATGGATGGACATGCTGGGGCGTGAAGTGCTCTTCGCTTGGAAGGGCACCCTGTTCCCCGAGGACCGTACAGCGCTGCAATGGGTGCTGCCCTTCCTGCTGTTGGCGGCTTTTGCGCTGGACCGCTGGTGCGCTAGGCAAGCAAACGCCAAGTGGCTGGCCTTGCTGCTGCTTGCCCTGCCGGTGCGCACGTTGGCCACGGCCAACCTCTCCCGCACAAGCTATTGGCCGGGGGAAGCCGTCCCCGGTTCGATCTTCCGTGCGGCACAGGCCCTCCAACAGCACGCACCGCGCCTGTTGACCATTGGCAGCTACCGCATGGAACAAGGCGTATGGGCCTTCGGCCTGCGCCAATACGGCCTGCCACTGAACACGGCAGGCACTACGGATCACCCCAACGCAGGCCAGGAGCTGTTGCTGGTGGAACACGCGCGTACACCACCGCCAGCGGGCTACCAGCTGGTGGAGGAGGCGCCGGGCGGGCATGTGGCCCTCTATGCCCGGGTACGGCCATGGGCCGCCACCTTGCTGCTGGACACGCTGGTTGCCAGGGAGCCCTCGTCAGACGAGTTCATGGAACTCTGGCATCCGCCCGTGGCCGCCCTCCATGGCCGCCGCTTTCTGGTGCAGCTGGACCTGGTTCTGCCCGCCGACCAAGGCATCGCCACCGCGGCCCTGGTCGTGGAGATGAATGCGGACACCACCGCCAGGTACTACGAGGACGTGATCGTGCCGTTCCTGCGCAATCCCGCGCTCGGCGACAGCATCCACACGGTGCGCCTGACCCCTGCCGTTCCACCGGACGCCACCCGCCTGGTGGTCTACTTCTGGAATGCCCACCGCCAACAGTTCGGCTTCTCGGGGCGCTTGCGGGTGTTTGCCGTGCGCCAGTGACCTCATATGGCCCCGGTGAACGGGCAACGGCGGCATCCGCCCGGCCAACGGTGCAATGAACCCCCCGTTTCCCGGGTTGTACAGTGGAAGGACGATCGGCCTTCCAACAACACACCCCACAACATGACCACCATGGCACTGTTGGCCCTCTTCACACTGGCCTGCCTGGCACTGGGTGCCCAACGTACTTGGAACGATGACACACAGGTGGAACGGAACGCCCTGGTCTTCCAAGGCCGGAACCAGGCTTACGGCGCGTTCCGCCTGCGGCAAGATTATCACCACCGTCTCCTGGTCGCCATCATCGCCACCTTCGGCCTGCTGGCGCTGGCCGTGGCCTTCGCCATCGTGCTGCGTGGGGAGGCGCCGCCGGCACCGCCGCCCACGGCCAGCAACATGGTGGATGTGGACCTTGAACGCATCTATGTCCAGCACACCAACCCCAAACCTGGTCCAGCCAACTCCCCCCTGCTGCCCACGCCCACAAGCAAGGCCCGAACCGAGCGGCCCGTGGAGGCCGTGGACAGCTTGGTCGCCGCCAAACCGCTTCCGGTGGACACCGCCCCATTCACACCAGCCCCCGGTGGAAGCGGCACGACCGGAACCGCCGGCGCTGCGGGTGGGCAGCTTGGGGACACCGCAGGCAACGGCATGGCAACGGGCATCGACACCGTATGGAGCGGGCCGGAGGTGCAGGAGATGCCCGCCTTCCCCGGTGGTGAAGCCGCCCTGCAGGCCTGGATGCAGGACCATCTGGACCTGCCCGCCGGTGCCGTGGTGCGCGAGATGGTCTTCGTGCAATTCACCGTCATGCGCGATGGGACCTTGCAGAACGTGCAGGCCGTGAAGGGGAGCAACGCGGCGTTGAAGCTGGCCGCCGAGCGCGCCGTGAAGCGCATGCCGCCCTGGATCCCCGGACGGATGAACGGAAACACGGTGCGCTGCCGCCTTACTTTGCCGATCCGCTACGAGACCCGGTAGCTTTGCCCCATGAAGTACTTCGCCCTGGTGATGAGCATGGCCTACATGGTGGTAGGCGCCTTGATCCTCTTTGCGGATGGCTTCCTTCCGCAGGTCACCCGGTTCAGGGTGCCCTTGGGGTTGATCCTGCTCGGCTACGGGGTGCTGCGCGCGGTGATGTGGAAACGCAAGGACGCACAAAGCCGGCATGAAAGTGAGTGAGCTGCGCCATAGCCTCCTCTGCTCAGGCCTGCTGTTGCTGGCCGCTTGCACCTCACCCGACCCCGGGCGTGACGACACGCCCACCTCGGGCCGTGTCCTGATCATGGCCGATGCCGACTGCAAACCCGTGGTGGAGAAAGAGCTGTTGGTCTTCAGCGACTTCTACCCCAAGGCCCAGATCCACGTGCGCTACTTGCCCGAAGCCGAACTGCTCAAGGCCATGCTCAATGACAGCGTGCGCTGCGTGGTGGCCGCCGTGGAGCCAGGTGGCGAGCAACAAGCCTATTTCAACAAGCGCACCATCAGCGCGCCCGTGGTGCCCATCTATCATTCGGGTATCGCCGTGGTGGTCAACAAGGACAGCCCGGTACACGCTCTCCGCCTCGACCAGGTGGCCCGCATACTGGGAAAAACCGATGCCGTGGAGGTCTCCTCCGATGCGGAGCGGGACCTGTTCCTGGACAGCCTTACCGCCCTCTTCACCGGGAAGGGAAGCGGCGTGGCCCGCCAATTGATGGAATCGCTCCACATTGCGCAATTGCGTGCCCAGGCCCTGCCTGACGCCGCTGCCGTGGTCGCACAGGTGGCACGCGGCAAATACCTCATCGCCTTCCTGCCCTTCGAAGCCATCAGCGACCTGGACGACCCCGCCATGCGCGACCTGCGCGAACAAGTCCGCATGCTGCCCATCGCACCGTCTGCCGCAGCAGCACCGGTCCCGCTCAACCAAGCCACCATCGCCGACGGCTCCTACCCCCTGCACCGCACCGTGAACATGGTGCTCACCGAGGGTAAGAGCGGTCTTGGCACCGGTTTTGTTTCCTTTGTTGCCAACATCAAAGGTCAACGCATCATCCTCAAACTGGGCCTGGCCCCCATCAGGGTACCCGCACGCAACATCCAAGTCGTGCACCAGTAGCAATCCATACGGCATGAAAACCTTCCTGACCATCGGCCTCGGCTGTGCCACCGCCGCCGCCTTCGCACAACTGCCCGAGGCCATCAAACTCACCGAACAAGAGCAGTTCGAGAAGGCCACCTCCGCCTTCATGGCGGCCGTGAAGGCCAACCCCAAGAACGGCGAAGCCTGGTTCTACATGGGTGAGAACTACTTCGCCGATGGACGTACCGACAGTGCCGCCATGGCCTTTCGCCAAGGCATCGAGGTCAACCCCAGCTTCCCGCTGAACTATGCCGGCCTGGGCAAAGTGCTCCGCGATGAGAACAAGGCCACCGAGGCACAAGCCCAGTTCAACAAGGCGACCGAGGCGGCCACCCTCAAGACCAACAAGTTCGGCAAACAGCAGATCGCCGTGGCCTACCGCGAGGTGGCCGAAGGCCTGTTGGCCGGCAAGGAGCCGGATTTCACCGGCGCCTTGGCCCTGCTGCAAAAGGGCATCGACCTCTGGCCGAAGGATGCCGAGGCGTACATCCTCAAGGGGGATGCCCTCTTCGACCAGAACCCCCGCGATGGCTCAGCCCCCTTGGCCAACTACAAGACAGCCATGGAGCTCGAACCGCTGAGCGCCAAGCCCGTGGCCCGCAAGGCCTTCATGTACTACCGCGCCAAGAACTTCACCAGTTCCGTGGAGGAATACACCAACGCCATCGCCCTGGAGCCCGGCTTTGCCCCGGCCTACCGAGGCCGCGCGGAAGCCTATTTCATGGCCCGCGACTTCGACAAGGCCACCGCCGACATGCGCAAGTACCTTGAACTCAACGTGGGCAACACCAGTGCCCGTGTGCGCAATGCCCAGTTCCTCTTCCTGGTGAAGAAGTACGACGAAAGCCTGCAGGAGATCCAAGCCTTGGAACGTGAGGGCGTGAAGAACCTGGTCCTCAAACGCCTCAAAGCCTTCGACCTGGCCGAGAAAGGCCTCTTCCAAGCCGCCGATTCGGCCCTCCACGCCTACTTCGCCGAACAGCCCATGGCCAAGGTGCTCAGCGTGGATCATGAGTACCAAGCCAAGATCTTCCAAGGCTTGGCCAAGCTGGCGGCTACCGATTCCACCGTGCGAACCATGAACGCCACGGCTGCCTCGGACAGCAAATACGCCCGGTTGGCGCATCTCAACAAACACCAGGACGGCTCCTTCAAACCCACCCCATTTGATTCGCTGGCCGCCGAACGCTACCTGAAAGCCGCCCGCATGGACCCCGCCAAGGACTACCTCTTCATCGAGGCGGCCAAAGCCTTCACCGAGGCCAAAGCCTTCGGCAAGGCCGTTTCCGCCATGCGTGAAAAAGTGAAGGACGGCCATGCCGAAGTGAACGACTGGTACTATTTGGGCTCCATGGCCAACCGCGCCGGCTTGTACACCACTGCGGACAGCGCCTGGGCCGTGTACATCACCAAGCAGCCCACCATCTACCAAGGCTACCTCTACCGCGCCCGTGCCCATGCCGGTATGGATACCGCTGAGGTGAAGTCCTGGACGGCCAAGCCGTTCTACGAAGAGGTGATCCGTAAAATGAAGCCCGAGGAGCAACAAAGCCGCAAGGCCGACCTGGAAGAAGCCTACAACTACATGGGGCTCTTCTACCTGTACAGCGCTTCAGCCAAGGACCTGGCCAAGGCCAAATGCTGGTTCACCAAGGTGAACGCCCTCAACGCCGGCACCAGCATCACCAAGCAGGTGAACGAGGTGTTCCTCAAAATGAAGGAGCTCAAGGACGTGGTGCCTGCCGCGGAATGCGGGCTGGAAGGCCAGCCTTAGCCCAGCCGCCCCACCCCGGACCATTTAACTAACCCTGATAGGCACCTCCGCGTAGGAGGTGCCTATTTTCGCACGAACGGCGCACTACCTACCCCTCGTCACCCCATGTACAACCTGATCCGGAATTTCCCCGACCACCTCCAAGAAGCCCTCACGATCGGACGCAACGCCCGCCTAATGGAGCCCGATCCCGCCTACACAAACGTGGTGATCACCGGCTTGGGCGGCTCCGGCATTGGTGGGCGCATCGCCGCCCAGGCCGTGGCGCACGAGGCCACTTGCCCCATTGAGGTATACAGCAACTACTACCTGCCGGCCTATGTGGGCAAGGGCAGTTTGGTGATCGCCTGCAGCTACAGCGGCAACACCGAGGAGACGCTCGCGGCCATGGAACAGGCGTTGGCCAAGGGCGCCCGCGTGGTGTGCATAACCAGTGGCGGCACCATGCTGGAGACCGCCAAAGCCAAGGGCTTGGACCACATCGTGATCCCCGGCGGCAACCCCCCGCGCACCATGCTGGCCTATTCGCTCACCCAGCAATTCTTCATCCTCAAGCATTTCGGCATCATCCATGGCGGTTTCGAAGCTTCCCTTGGTAAGGCAGCGGCGCGATTGAAGGCCGACCAAGAAGCAATCAAGGCAACTGGCAAGGACCTCGCCGGGCGCCTCCACGGCAAAAGGACCGTGATCTACAGTGAGGCCGCCACCGAGGCCGTGAGCATCCGCTTCCGCCAGCAGGTGAACGAAAACAGCAAGGAACTCTGCTGGCACCATGCCATCCCGGAAATGAACCACAATGAACTCGTGGGCTGGGCCGGCGGCGGCAACAACCTCTCCGTGGTGATCTTCCGCCACAAGGACGACCATGAGCGGAGCCAGATCCGCATGGAGATCAACAAGGAGGTCTTTGCCAAGCACACCCCGCACATCCACGAGGTTTGGAGCCAGGGCGACGACCACCTGGGACGCCAGATCTACCTGGTCCACGTGGGCGATTGGGCCAGTTGGTACCTCGCCGAACTGAAAGGCGTGGACGCCATCGAAATCGGCGTGATCAACATGCTCAAGAACAAGTTGGCCGAGGTGAAGTAGCGGTTTTCCGGCGCTGACCGGGTTTTGCGGCCAGGAAGGGCCGGGATGCCAATGGGCATCCCGGCCCTTCCCGTTCACCAACGCATACAGGCAAGCTACCTTGCCGCGATCATTCTGAGCACCCCATGCAATTCACCGCCATCCAGATCGCCGAACTCCTCCAAGGCACCGTGGAAGGGGACGGCACCGCCACCGTTACACGCCTGTCCAAGATCGAGGAGGGTGGCGAAGGATCGCTTTCCTTTCTGGCCAACCCGGCGTACACGCAGTACGTGTATGGCACCACGGCCTCGGTGGTGATCATCGGCAAGGACCATGTACTCACCGCCCCGGTGAAAACCACCTTGGTGCGCGTGGCGGATGCGCAAGGTGCCTTTGCGAAGGTGCTGGAGCTGTACGATCAGATCAAGCGGAACAAGAAGGGCATTTCGCCGCAGGCGGTGCTCTCCGAAGGGGCCACACACGGCACGGACTGCTACATCGGCGCGTTGGCCTTCATCGGCGAAAACGCCAAGCTGGGCAACAACGTGAAGATCTATCCGCAGGCCTACGTGGGCGACAACGTCACCATCGGCGACAACACCACGCTCCACGCCGGGGTGAAGATCTATTCGGATTGCGTGGTGGGCAAGGATTGCATCATCCACAGCGGCACGGTGATCGGCAGCGACGGCTTCCGCTTTGCCACCGGCCCGGATGGCGGGCAGAAGATCCCGCAGATCGGCAACGTGGTGATCGAGGACAACGTGGAGATCGGTGCCAACTGCGCGATCGACCGCGCTACGCTCGGCAGCACCATCCTGCGCAAGGGCGTGAAATTCGACAACCTGATCCACATAGCGCACAACGTGGAGGTGGGCGAGAACACGTACTACGCGGCTGGCGGCGTGGTGGCGGGCAGCACCAAGATCGGCAAGAACTGCCTATTCAGCGGGCAGGTGGGCATCATCGGGCACCTGAAGATCGCCGACGGCACCATCATCGCGGCGCAGAGCGGCATCAGCAAGAACACCAAGGCGGGCGAGAGCTACATGGGTTCACCGGCGTGGGAGGCGAGCAAGTACCGCAAGAGCTACATCCACTTCCGCAACCTGGAGAAGATCGTGGAGCGGGTGGAGAAGCTGGAGAAGGGATCAGATGATCGGTCGATCAGATGATCAGATGATGGAATGCCTGCCGGGCGAAGGTTCATCGGCAGGGCTATCAGCTGATCATCAAATCATCTGATCGACCGATCAATAGACGATCAACCGCGGCTCGGTCATTTCCTCCATCGCGTACTTGAGGCCCTCGCGGCCCAGTCCGCTGTCCTTCACGCCGCCGTACGGCATGCTGTCGATGCGGAATCCCGGGATGCCGTTGATGATCACGCCGCCCACTTCGAGTTCGTCATGGGCCTGCTTCACGTGGGCGAAGTTGTTGGTGAACACACCGGCCTGCAGGCCGTAGGTGCTGTCGTTCACGCGGGCAATGCCTTCGGCGAAATCCTTCACGGGTTCGATCACGGTGATGGGGCCGAAGACCTCGGCGCAATCCACCTTCATGGAGCGCTTGGTGCCCGTGAGCAGCGTGGCTGCGTAAACATGGCGCGCGGCATCCACGGGCTTGCCTCCCGCCAGCAGTTGGGCACCGCCCTTCACCGCTTCATCCACCCAGGCGGCGATGCGCTCGTAATCGCCCTTGCCGATGATGGGCCCCACGCTTACCTCCGGATCGGCAGGGTCACCGCTCTTCAGGGCGTTGAACTCCTTGACCAACAGGTCGCGGAATGGCTCGAACTCGGGCTTCACCACAAAGACACGCTGGGTGCTGATGCAGGTTTGCCCCGCATAGAGGTTGGCGCCGATGGCCACGCTCTTGGCCGCTGCGGCCAGGTCCGTGCCTGCGTCGATGACCACGGCCGCGTTGCCGCCCAGTTCCAAGGTCACCTTCTTCTTGCCGCTGATGGCCTTCAGGTTCCAGCCCACCGTGTCGCTGCCGGTGAAGCTGAGCATGGCGATGCGGTGGTCCTTGACCATGTCTTCGGTGAGGGACGTGGCGCAGATCAACACGCTGAAGGCGCCTTTTGGCCAGCCGATCTCTTCCATCATCTTCCCCAAAGCCAAGGCGCTAAGGGGCGTTTTCTTGGCCGGCTTCAGCACCACGGGGCAGCCCACGGCCATGGCCGGTGCCACCTTGTGCAGCACCAGGTTCAAGGGGAAGTTGAACGGGGTGATGGCCAGCACCACCCCGGCGGGAATGCGCTTGGTGAAGGCTGTTTTGCCGGTGCCCTTGCCGAAGTCGATGGGGGTCACCTCTCCACTGAAGCGCAAGGCTTCCGCAGCGGCGGTGCGCACGGTGACAAGGCTGCGCGCGATCTCGTCCTTGGCGTAACCGATGGGCTTCCCCGCCTCCTGCATGATCAACTTGGCCAGCTCATCCTTGCGTTCCTCCATCAACCGGGCCAGTGCCTCCAGCTTGTCGCTGCGTTCACCGGCGCTCATCCGGCGCAATACGTCCCTGCCGGCAAAGGCGGCGGCCACGGCTTCCTCCACCTGTGCGGCGCTGGCCAAAGGCAGCTTGGCCAGCTCGGTGCCCCGGTACTTGTCCAGCACGGTGGTGAATTTCCCGTCGCCTTCGGTGTGCCAGGTGCCGTTGATGTAGTTGGCCTGCGGGAAAAGCGTGGCTGCGGAAGCGGGTGCGGTGAGGGTCTGTGACATGGGAACGATCTCCAACGTTTAGTGGTGGTTACGAGGTTGCAAAGGTACCGAAAGCGGCCACGAGCGTTATTTGGCCATATACCGCCCTGCCGGCTTCAGCAGCACCACTTTCAGCTCCTGCTCGGTGAACTCCTTGAAGCCCACCTCCACGTGCTGGTCCGGCCAGAACACGCGCACGGTCTTCCGCTTGAGGTCGTAGGCCACGCCGTAGAGCGTACCGAAGCCGCGCAGGTACTGCTGGTGGTAGAGCGGCGGTTTCAGGAAACGCTTCAGCAGTTGGGCCCGGTCCACGTTCTCATCGCGCAGCAGCTCTTCGAGTTCATCGCGGCGCCGTACGGTCTGGGTGAAGGCCGCATATTCATCCCACTCCACCGCGCCTTGGTGGTTGGTACAAACCGGCTGGGCCACCACCTTGGCGGGGCGGTCGGGATTGAGGTAAGCCACGGCGTAGCGCCCCTCGCGGTCAAGCACCAGCACGTTGTAGCTCATGTGCACGGGGATGCGGCTGAGCGCGCGCACGGCTTCTTGCGTGGTGGAGCAGGTTTCCAGCACGTAGCGCACCACCAGCGGGATGCCGAAGCCGGTGCCGCTGACCTTGCGCCCCCCGAAGGCCAGCGCCAAGCCCAGCCCGTCGGCGTTCATGCCGTCCAGCACGCCCCAAGCGCTGTCCTGCACGCCGATCACCGGCTTGAGCCAATCAGTGTACCGCATGCGCCCATCGAAGTAGCGCGGGTCATAGTCGTAGTTGCGGATCAGCGTGGGGTTGCCGCGCACCCAGGCCGCTTGGGAGCAACCGGCCATGTAGGGCGGCGGGCACCACATGCTCAGGAAGCGCGCCTCCAGGTCGCCACCGCCAGCCAGCTCGCACAGCCGGTCGTAAGTGGGCAGCAGCTCGGGCATGTGCACGGTGATGGCCCTGCGGCACTCCTCGCGGGAGGGGCGCGCCTCCTCGCCTTCACCCGTCCACCAGTTGCGGTAGAGCGGCCACACGCGCAGGAAGAACCGCTGCCAACGCTCGGAAGGCTTGGGCTCGCGGATGAATTTGAGGGTGATGTACATGGATGAGTTGCTTGCACCACAGGGCCAGGAGTACACGGAGGCAAGGGAAGCTGGTTCGTTGTGGCTGCGGAATACGGGTTGATCGCACGCGGCTGGGTGGAATGAGATGCACTGTGACCACCGTGCTTGCGCGGTGAACCTTACATCATCTTGAACCCACCGATCTCCATGGCCTGCGGCGAGGAGCGCCCGGTGCCCGGCACCTCGCTGCGGTACTGTTCCCGGATGGCCTGCAACCATTTCTTGGCCCGGGGGGTGAGCTTGAAGTCGTCGGTCATCATGCGGCCGCGCATCACCAGGATGCCCATGTCGGCGCCTTCGTAGAGCCAGTCGCCCACACGGCTGATGCGCAGGAAGAAGGCCTCGTCGTCGGTCTCGACATAGCGGCGGTGCGTGTCCATGCGCCAGAAGTGGATGCTGCCGTCGGGCCGCATGCGCCAGATGCCGCTGCGCGGGGCCTCGATCACCCGCCGGATGTCGTCCTGCGTGTGCTTGATCACCATCTGCCCCCAGGAATCGATGTTCTCCGCCTGGGCCCATCGGCGGTTCAAGGCGCCCACGCCGAGGGTGTACGGCTGGTCCATCCATTCCAGCATGTGGAAGAGGTGCAAGGGCGCATCGCCCATGGCGAAGGCGGCGTGGTTGGTGATGCTGCTGGCGCCGGTGATGCGCGGGTTCAGCTCGCCCAAGTAGATCTCCCCGTTGTCCTGGTCGATGAGGAAGTCCAGCTCGAAGTAGCCCTTGTAGCCTTCCTTGAGCAGCTGGTCGCCGAAGAGCTGCGTGTATTTGCGGGCCTTGCGGCGGATGACCGGCGTGAAGGCCTCGGCATAGATCTCGTTGCCGCACCAGCCGCCTTTGTAGGGCGTAAGCTCCTTGAAGCCCACCAGCTCGGTCATCAGCGGGGCCACGATGGTGCCGTGCCGGGTGACGCAGGCCTCCATGGCGGCGCCGCGGTTGTTGATGCGCTTCATCACCTTGCACTCCTTCTCCTTTTCGATCTCCTTGGCGTGCTTGCGGTAATCCGCCTCGCTGTTGATGAAGAAGGTGGTGTGGCCACTGTCGCCGAAGGGCGTTTGCACCACCAGGTCCTTGCCCAGCTTCTCAGCCACCTTCAGCAGGTGCGCATAGTCCTTCACCGGTGATAGGACGTACGGCACGGGCGGCACTCCGGCCTTCTCGGCCACGCGGTTGGTGTTCACCTTGTTGTCCATGAAGGTGCGCAGCTTCGCCGGAGGGAACATCACCTCCAGGCCGAGCTTCTTCGCCAGCTTCTCGGTCTTTTCGTCGAACATCAGGAAAAGCGCCTTGCCGGCTGTGCCGTTCCGCTTCCGCTTGGCGATGTAGTCCTTCACCTCGCTGTGGGTGAGCAGGTAGTTGTTGATGTCCTCGATGCTCTGGAACTCCTCATGCGGCTCCTCGGCCAAGGGGCACATCAGGTTGGGGTGCTGCCCGTCGAAGCAGTCGATGTAGGTGATGAACTTGAAGCCCTTCACCCATTCATCGGCACCCAGCAGGTTGAAGTTGGTGGCGCTGATGAAGTAGATGGGCACCTCGTTGCGGTGGAAGAAGCGGCGGATGTCGCTGAGGCCGCGGAGCACGGGTATGGCGCGTTTGGTGGCTTTGGCGGGCCGCTTGGGGCGCACGGCGGCCTTGCGGGTGGTGGCTTTCTTCGATTTTGCGCTCATATCACAGGGGTATTGGTCCGGGGTGGTGGCAAGTGGGAAACCGGACCCGACGAATGTATGATGGGCGGTCGGGATGGTGGTTCGTGGATCACATGCGGTCTTGGCGGACCCCCGACGTGTTCAAGCCATGACCGTGATTCCCTAAAGTGCCTGTGCAAGTTTCAAGTCGCCTTTCCATAGAGGACAAGCCCCCGCTCCTCCTTTGTGACCTTCGTGCCTTAGCGGTAGGCGAAGCCCCGCAACCCTCACTTGTTCCTTTCATAGAAAAACCCGATCAGCGCCTCCTGCCGGAACTACATCTTGTAGTTGAGCAGCGGGTTGTACGCCAAGCGTGTATCGAAGCGGAGTTGCAGGTACTTCCAGAGCTTCACGATCACCATGTTGCTGAGTGCGACCTTCCACGTTCACGCCTTCTTTTTCTTCCTTTCCCCCTCCGCCCCATTGCCGAGCATGGCACTGCGCATGCCGCCCATCGCCGTGCCCGTCCGTTGCCGGCCCAGCGCCTGCCCGGTGAAGACGCGCAGGCCCAGGTCGGCACGGTAGCCGTGCAACGTTCAAGACCAGCTTCATCCCGTATCTTCGCCTCACCACCCACATGGAAACCAGCCTGCGCATCAAGGTATCGGAATTGGACATGGACTTGTTGAACAAGATCAAGCGCTTGTTCGACAAGGACCGGGAACTCACCTTGACCATCCGCTCCAGCACGGATTTCGAGTTGACGCGCCACGAGAGCAAGAAGGCTTATCTCCAACGCTTGGAGAAGGCCATCGCCAATCTGGAAAAAGGCCGGTCCGTCAAGTTGACTGAAGCGGACTTGGACGCCATGGTGGTGGAGCGCCTCAAAGCATGAAGCAGGTCATCTTCGAGCAAGGGGCCTTCGACGACTTTTGTGATTGGGGCATCTACGACAAAGCGCGGTACATCAAGATCCACGATTTGATCAAAGCTTGCTTGCGGGAACCCTTCAAGGGAATGGGAAAACCAGAACCATTGAGGGGTGCCCTGAAGGGATATTGGTCTAGGCGGATTGACGAAAAGCACCGACTGGTTTATCGAGTGGTCCAAGAGGGTTCCATTGAGGTAGTGAGCTGCAAGGGGCATTACGGGGACAAGTGATCCTGGCTGTCACTCACGCCTTCCTCCTCTTCCTTTCCCCCTCCGCCCCATTGCCCTGCATGGCGCTGCGCATGCCGCCCATGGCCGTGCCCGTCCGTTGCCGCCCCAGCGCCAGCTCGGTGAAGATGCGCAGGCCCAGGTCGGCGCGGTAGCCGTGTACTTCCTTCACATCCAAGGCGATGAGGAAATCCAGCACGTCCAATCGGATCAGTTGCCCGGGCACGAGCACCGGGAAGCCGGGCGGGTAGGGGATGACGAAGTTGGCCGAGACGAGCGCTTCGCCTTTGGCGGTGCGGTCCCGGCACTCCTGCAATTTCACGTACTCGCAGTTGCGCTCGTCGTAGGTGAGGAAGCAGGCCTTGCGCAGGTCGCCGCCGGGCACGCCGGGCACGGCGCGGAACGAGTCGTGGAAGCGGCTGAAGTCCGGCAGGGGCGGCACTTCCTGGGTGAGCGAGCGGATCTTGTCGATGTGCAATTTCTTCTCGGCGGGGTTCAGCGCGTTGTTGCGGGCCTCCAGTTCATCGGCGATGGTGAGCAGCACCTTCAGCAGGTAGGCCACGGAGCCGCGCGTGGTGCCGATGTTGGTCATGAACAGCACGCTGTTGCGCGAGGTCTTGTTCACCTGGATGTGGTGCTTGTCCATCAGGTACCGGTTCTTGAAGGTGTCGCCGTCCACGCCGGTCTTGCCCGTGTACAGGTTGATCTTGGTGGGGTCCACCACGAACTCGTCTTCGGCCCACGCTTTCTCGATCCGGTTCCAGCCCTTGGTGGCCTTGCTGTAGTATTCTTTCAGGCCGGAAGGACGGTACTTCGCGGGCACGAGTTCCTCCACGGTGATGATGTCGAAATAGCGCCGCAGCTTGGGGTGTTCGTTGATCTTGTGGCGCAGCAGCATGCCCTGTTCAATGGCCTTCTCCACCAGTTCGTAGCCCTCGAACTCCACTTGCCTGCGGCCGATGTCCAGGCTGGCGAGGATCTGGTAGTTGGGGCTGGTGCTGGTGTGGGCCATGTAAGCCTCGTGGAAGCTGTCCTCGCTCTTGCGCTTGAAGTCCTCGTCCCAGATGTGGATCATGCTGCCCTGGCGCATGGAGGTGAGCGTTTTGTGCGTGCTCTGCGTGGCATATACGCGGATGCGCACCTTTTCGGGATCGGGCATGCGGGGCTCTTCGCCGGGCTTCAGGGAGGCGATGTGGTCCGCATATTCCTGCCGGTAGGCCTCGCTGTGGTACTTGCGGTGCAGGCGTGCCGCGCTGAACATGGCGGTGCGCTGCTTGAAGATGTAGCTGAAGCCGGCGTAGGCGAACCAGGCTTCATCCCACAGGAAGATCATGTCCGGCTTGATGGCCAGCACCTGCTCCATCACGCGCTGCACGTTGTACACCACGCCATCGAAGGTGCAGTTGGTGAGCAGCAGCATCTTCACGTGCTGCAGGCGCCCGGCGTGCTTCAGCTCCAGCAATTTGGCGCGGATCTCTTCCAGCGGCACCGCACCGTACATGCTGAAGGGCGGCAACTGGTAGCTGTCCAGGTACACGGGGTAGGCGCCGGTGATGGCCAGGCCGTAGTGGTGGCTCTTGTGGCAGTCGCGGTCCACCAGCACCATGTCATGGGGCTCCACCAAGGCTTGCAGGACGATCTTGTTGCTGGTGCTGGTGCCATTGGTGGCGAAGTAGGTGAATTGGGCGCCGAAGGCATGGGCGGCCCGTTGTTGTGCGGCCTTCAGCGGGCCGGTGGGTTGCAACAACGAATCCAGCCCCCCGCCGGTGCTGCTGGTCTCAGCCATGAAGAGGTTGCGGCCGTAGAATGCGCCGAAGTCCTGGATCCAGCGGCTTTTGAAGACGGAATTGCCGCGGGAGATGGGCATGGCGTGGAAGACGCCCATGGGCCTGCGGCTGTAGTCCACCAACGCCGTGAAGAAGGGCGTTTCGTATTTGTCCTGGATGCCGCGCAGGATGGTGTGGTGCATTTCCTGCACGTCCTCTTGCCGGTAGAAGATGCGCTTGAAGTTCTGCACGGTGGTGTCCTTGAGCTCGCCCAGGGGCGTGTCGGTGACGTAGTAGCGGTCCACCTCGGGACGGAACCAGCGCATGAGCTTGCCCAACAACGGCCCCATGTCGGCGCGCGCCCGGTCGCTGAGGTCCACATCCTTGATGGCGCGGATGTAGTCGCGCAGGAAGCCCTTGGCATTGTCCGAAGTGAAGGGCATGCCGTAGCGGATCACGCAGGCTTGGATGTTGGGGTTGAAGAGCAGGGCGATCAGTGCGTCCTGCACGGTGGGTACCACGATCATGTCGTAGGTGAAGGGGTCGGCCGGGCCGCGCACTTCGGCCAGCCGCTGTTTCAGGTCGCGCTCCTCCTTTTCGTCCAGGTCGTCCACCACGAGCAGTTCGAAGTACTTGGTGCGGCTGCGTTCCTCATCTTCAACATGGTGTACGTCATCGTCCACGCTGGGCATGCCCGCATCCAAGCGTACCAGGCCGCTCACGAAGGTCCGTACCACCTTCAGCACCAGTGTTTCCAGCGCGGTGTATTCGGCCCGCTCCAACCTCGCCTTCATCGCCGTCACCACTTCCCGCCCGGGGTAGGCCCAGTACCGCTCGATCACCAGCAGGTCATCCAGCAGGTCCTTTACGGCCTCCACGGCATCGCGCTTGCCCTTGGTTGCCACCAGGTGGGAGGTGGCTCCTTTCAGCGCATCCCATTTGTGGACGCGCAGCCGTCCGGCGTTGTAGTATTCCTGGGCCGGTTCGTGGGGTTCGGGGGCGTTGGTGCGGTGGGGCATGGCAAAGGGTATGCTTTGCGAAATGTAGGGTTCTGTGCGCGATCTGCGCAACAAAACCTGTGATGCCCCCAGGGCCATCGCCTCCTAACGTGCCACCGATCGGATGATGTAGTGCGACCGCCTTTGGGGTCGTGCTCATCGTTGATATGAATTGCTACGCTCTATGACCCCTCCGGGGTCAAGTCCAATACCAAATGCGCGACCCGGCCGGCAGGCGGGCCCGAACGGAGTCGCACCGCGTTGAATATCCCACACATCAACGTAGAACGACCCGCCGTTGGGCGGGGGTCGCACATGAACTGGCCCGTGGATCGCGGCCAAAAGAGGCGATGGCCTTAGTGATGCCCCAATCCCGGCCCGACCTTACCGCGCCTTGCCCTTGGCCGCTTTCTTCACCGCCGCCTTCTTGGGCCTGGCTGCAGCCACCTTGCGCGCGGGCTGCTTCCTGGTGGGCGCGGCCTTCTTGGCCACGGGCCGCTCATGCAGGGCCAAGCGGTTGCCCTCGGTGTCGATGATCAGGGCGAAGGAGCCGGCATCCCCGCCGATGAGCGTGCGGCCCATCACCACCCGGCCACCGGCCTGTTGCACGCGTTCGAGCATCAGGTCCAGGCCGGCCCCGGCATTCAGGTAGAGCAGTGCCCCGGTATCGTTGGGCAGGCAGCCCGGCCCTTGCACCACGGCACCGCCGATCCCGCTCTCCGTGGGGAAATACGCCATGTTGAACCCGCCTACTTCAGCGGTCTCCATGTTCATGCCGTACACCTCATCGTAGAAGTGCTTGGCCCGAAGCATGTCATAAGCCGGTATTTCAAACCAGGTGACATAGTCCTTCATGGCGGTGAATTTCCGCATGGCCCCCCCGATCCCCGTGTTTGCTGTGCTTCCCATGGTGCATGCGCCTGCTTCGGCGCGTTGTTGATTCGATTCAGGCCTGTTTACCGCCCGGCGGGATGGAGGGCACAAAGGCCGGTTTGCCCGGCGATGGCGATTCTTGTTGGATCAGGTCGCCCAGTTCCTTCACCCGTTGGGGTTTGATCAACGGTCCGAGGCTGTCAAGATAAGGCATCGCATAGCCCGGGCGGTAGATCTCGAAATCCCCGGCGTGGTCGCGGAAGCTTTTCAGCGGTTGCCCCAGGCGAAGCAAGCCGAGTTCCCGGCTGTGGCGCACCTTTTCCAGGTTGATCTCGATCGGGATGATCTCCTCGATGTTCTGCGCCTGGTAGATCACCCGGCCCTCAGGCCCGCAGATGATGCTGCGCCCGCTGCCGCCGGCGTCCAGCCCGTTGATGTCGAAGAAGTAGCACTGGTTCATGGCGGCGCTGGCCCGCGCGATGCTCAGCTCGATCTCCCGGTCGATGGTGCCGGTGAGCGTGGGGTGCAGGATCACTTCGGCGCCTTGGACGGCCAGCGTGCGCGTGGTCTCGGGGAACCACATGTCGTAGCAGATGCTCACGCCGAAGCGGCCCACATCGGGCACGTCGAACAGGCAGAATTCGCTGCCCGGGGTAACGCCCACTTCGTACGGGTAGAAGGGGAACATCTTGCGGTAGCGCGCCACGATCTTGCCGTTGGGGTCGATCACGCTGGCCACGTTGTAGATCTTGCCGTCCACCTGGTGGAACACCGAGCCGGGCAGCAGCCACACCTTGTGCCGGGCGGCCAGCTCCTGCATCGGTTCCTCGAAATCCTCGATGCGCTCGTGCGCGAAATGGGTGAGCGGGCCGTAGGCGCAGAGCTCGCTGAACAGCACCATGTCCACCCAGGGGTAGAGGTTCATGAGGATGCCCAGCTTGAGCTTCATGGCCTCCACGTTGCTGTAGGAGGCGCTGACGCGCATCTGGACGCCGGCGATGGAGAAGGGTTTCATGGTTTTGTTCCAGTTGTCGGTTGTCCGTTGTCGGTTGTCAGGGGAGTAGCCGGAGGTAGCCTGGCAACTGACAACCAACAACTGACAACACTATCAACTAACGATCTTGTCCAATTCCTCCTCCATGATGTCCAAGCCCTTGTTGAGCAATTCATCGCTGATCACCAGGGGGCTGAGGATGCGGATCACGTTCTTGTCGGTGCCGGCGGTGATCACCACCAGGCCGCGCTTGGCGCAGGCGTTCATGAGCTTGGTGCAGGTGTCGGCATCGGGCTTCAGGGGGTCGCCGCCGGTGCAGAACTCCATGGCCAGCATGGCGCCCAGCCCGCGCACGTCGCCAATGCAGGCGTGCTTGGCCTTCATCTTCCCGAAGCGCTTGCGCACCACTTCGCCCACGTGGCGGCCCTTGGCGTTGATGTCGATCTCCTCCATGTACTGGATCGTGGCCAGCGCGGCCACGCAGCTCAGCGGGTTGCCGATGTAGGTGCCGCCGATGCTGCTGGGGCCGGCCTTGTCCATCAGTTCCGCCTTGCCCATCACCGCGGCGATCGGCATGCCGCTGCCGAGGCTCTTGGCCCAGGTGCTCAGGTCCGGCAATACGCCGAAGTGGCTGTATGCGCTCCAAGCCCCTGTGCGCCCGAAGCCCGCTTGGATCTCGTCGAAGATCAGCAGGATGCCGTGCTGGTCGCACCATTTGCGCAGGCCCTCCACGTAGGCTTTCGGGGCCACGTTGAAGCCGCCCTCGCCCTGCACCAGCTCAATGATCACGCAGGCAAGTTGCTTGGGATCAACGGTGTTGTGCGACAGTTCTTCCAAGCGGTGCAGTTCGTGCTTCACAAAATCAGCTTCGCCGCGCCCGGCGCCGTAGCGGAAGAAGTTGGGGAATTGCGTGCGGTACACTTCCGGCGCGAACGGTCCGCAATCCGGTTTGTAGCCCACCTTGCTGGTGAGGGTCATGGCCATCAGGGTGCGGCCATGGAAGGCATCGGTGAAGCAGAGCACGCCTTGGCGGCCCGTGGCTTGGCGCGCGATCTTGATGGCGTTCTCCACCGCTTCCGCGCCGGTGCTCACAAGCAGGGTTTTGGCAGGCCCGCCGTGGGGCATCAGGCCGTTGAGCTTCTCACAGAGCGCGATGTACGGCTCGTAGCTGGCCACATTGAAGCTGACGTGCAGGAATTTCTCCGCTTGCTCCTGGATGGCCTTCACCACGGGGGGCGGGCAGTGGCCGGCGTTCACTACGCCGATGCCGCCGGCGAAGTCGATCAGCTCATTGCCATCGGCATCGGTGATGATGGCACCATGGGCTTTTGCCGCGGTGGCGTTATTGAATAGGCCTACGCCGTTGGGCACGGCGGACTTGCGGCGGGCGAGCAGCTCTTGGCCGCGGGTGATCTGTTCGGTCATTTCGGGGTATTCGGCGGCAAAGATCCCCTTTTCGCCTCAAGTGACCAAAGTCATTGGCAAATCGGTCCGCCATGCAGGGTTGGGCTAACGGGTCTCAACCATGCGCCTGGCGGCGCATTCGCACACTGTCCGGAACCACGGATGGACGCGGATGGAGGGTCCAGAACTTAGGCAGACCGTCAAATCCTATCGGTGTTCATCCGTGTGGATCCGTGGTTCAAATGTTCTGTCCAGCGCGCCCTGCGGGCGCGCTGGACCGGATAGCCCTGCCATGCAGGGTTGGCGTGGCTTTCCCTTGGTGCGGGATCTCGTTCCTTTGCGCCGTATGTCCACCCTCCGCTTCCACTGGGATTTCCTTGGCCCCGATGCCAAGACCACCGCCGAGCATTTCTGCCATCACTTGGAGGAATTCTGCGAGCTGCACCACATCCCCGAACCCCGCACCTTCACCACGCCCGTGCA